>DBUY01000064.1:10029-17296 GCA_002308435.1 Proteobacteria bacterium UBA1278
CCGTTACTCTTTGTGCACATCGACGTATGCGTTTTATGACCCTATTCAGTCTATGAGAGGCGTGCCGTTCTCGTGCGATTACACTCGCTCAAAACCCGCTATTTGTTGACTGATTGTGGATGTGGGGTATAATTGAGTCACGCCGATTGACTCACCTAAGGACTACACATGACTGAACCACGACATTATCTGCAATTTCCGACCTGTCACAACCGCCAACTGGCTTTTGTATCGGAGGATGATTTGTGGTTGTGTGATCTTAATGGCATGCATACTCGTCGTGTAACCACCGACTTTGGCACTGTAAAAAACCCACAGTTCTCACCCGATGGTCAGAAAATTGCGTTTAGCTCCGACCGAGAAGGTAGTATTGAGGCCTACGTAGTCGCAGTGAACGGTGGTAATCCCACAAAACTGACTTATACCGGCGCAGCGTGTCTAGTGGTTGCGTGGGCTGATAATGAGACTGTGATTATCGCCAGTGCGCATCAGAGTCCGTTTAGACAAGGTATGTTGTATAAGGTGCCCGCGACCGCTGGCAGTCTTGAAGTTGTTGCCGTTGGACCTGCAAATGCAATCAGTTATTCACCTGATCAGTCTGGCATGGTGATTCAGCGCCATGGCTACGGCTATCCCAGTTGGAAGCGTTATCAGGGTGGTACTGCAGCCGAGTTATGGTTAAGGCGGGACAGCAAGCAGCCGTTTTCATTGTTCTGCAAAAAACAGATGAATATGATTCAGCCAGTTTGGTACCAAGACCGCATTTACTTCATCAGTGACTTTCAGGGTCATGGTAATGTTTACTCTGCTGATCTGGATGGTGGCGCTTTGCGTCGACACACTCAGTGTGAAGGGTTCTATGTGCGCCAGTTCTGCATTGATCATGATATGATTATTTATTCACAGCAAGGTCAGTTATATCAAGTACCGATTGATCTGACGACATCTTCTCCTCTACCTGCGAAGCATCTGGCAATTGATACAGGTAGTATCTGTCATCACAAAACACGACGCTATGATTTCTCCTCTAAAACTCTGGAAGATATTGCACCAAATCACAATGCCAGTTCGGTTGCCTTGTGTCATCGAGGGCGTTTATTTGCTATGCCAAGCTTTCAGGGACCTGCGCGGTTATTGGATCATAACCAACAGCAACGCTATCGTCATTGCTTGTGGCTGCAGAAAACGGGCCGCGTTTTTGCGATTTGTGACGATGGCAATATGGATTATCCGGCGCTATTCAACACTGAACAGCCGGACGAAGCTGCCAAACGCTGGCAATCCGTTAATCTTGGCAAGGTGCTGTGTTTAATGGCATCGCCGGTTGAAGATCGTGTTTTGATCGCAAATAACCGCCATGAGCTGCATGTGTTCGACCTCAAATCAGGCAAGCTGACCAAAGTGGCGCACAGTGCATTTGGCACAATCAGCCAATTTGACTGGTCAAGTGATGGGCAGTGGGTGGCGTATCGTACCCAAAATAGTCATGAGACTGCACAAATCATGCTCTATCATGTCGCAAAAGGTGAGCAAACCTCGCTTACCAACGGGCTTTATCATGATTACAGCCCATGCTTTGATCCAGATGGCAAATACCTCTACTTTTTATCACACCGATCGTTAACGCCAAAAGGTGACGGACTGTGTTTTCAGTATAATTTTTCTGATACGACACTGGCTTATGTCTGTTGCTTACAGTCTGATACCACCGACCCATTCTATCATCAAGCGAAAACTGAAGAGGATGAAAAGTCTGATGATAATGCAGACGATAAGAAAGCCGAGGACGACAAGAAATCGTCAAAAGACGATCAACCAAAGCCAGTCAGTATCGATATTGAGGACATCAGCTCGCGGGTTCTGCCTTTTCCGGTCGCGCCGAGTTCAACCACGAAGCTGTTAGCCCTTTCAGGTAAAGTGCTGTTTATCACGGCTAGCTGGGCTGATGATGCCGCTGATGGTGCCCATGACGACAGTGCTGGCTCTGTCTCAGTTTATGACTTTAAAGAACTCAAGTTTGATCATCTCTTTGACGGGATTACCGGCGCGCAGTTGTCGCATGACCGGGGTTTTCTCTGCTATAGCAATCCCAGCAAACAAATTCGAATCATTCCTGCAGGTGCAAAACCGGATGAAAAAGACACCTCTTTTCGAAAAGGTGGCTTGATTGATCATCAGCGCGCACGTGTAGCGATTACACCAGCGACAGAATGGCCATTCATGCTCAAGGAAGCGTGGCGATTACAGCGAGACTTTTTCTGGGACAGAGACATGGCTAATGTGGATTGGGATGCGATTCTAGCGCGCTATCTCTCGGTGGCAGAGCGGGTCACGACCCGGGCTGAACTGACGGATCTGATTGGCGAATTACATGGCGAGCTGGGCTCCTCTCATGCTTACATCATGGGCGGCGATCTCCCGTCTAAGCGCCACTACCAACAAGGCCTACTTGGTGCCGAGACCACCTATGATCAGACTGAAAAAGCCTATCGTATTACTGCTATTTGTGATGCGCAGGATATTTCATCAACAGCGTTGATCAGCCCAGTCAGTGTACCAGGTGTTGCCCTAGCGGTGGGTGATTTTATCACCGCTGTGAATGGTGTGTCCTTAACTGATCAGCTGACGCCTGAGTGTGCACTTGAGCAGCAGGCGGGTCAGTATGTGCAGCTGTCTGTACGTAGAGCAAATAGTAAGCTCAAGAAAAAATCTGCCAAGACCAAACACAGCTCAGAATCCGTTATAATTAAGGCCTGTGATAGTAACCATGATCGTGTCTATCGTGCCTGGGTTGAAAAGAATCGCGCCTATGTACACGCCAAATCAAATGGGAAGCTGGGATATATTCATATCCCGGACATGTCTAAAGACGGCTATGCTGAATTCCTCAGGAGCTTTCTCCCATCGTTTGATTGTGATGGCCTAGTTGTTGATGTGCGTTTTAATGGAGGCGGACATGTTTCCTCATTGATCTTACAAAAACTGGCGCTGAAGCGTTTTGGCTTGGATAAAACGCGCTGGCATGAGGCTAATTTATGCTATCCTGCGAATGCGCCTAAGGGCTGTATGGTGGGGTTGTGTAATGAGTATGCGGGCAGTGATGGCGATATGTTCTCTTATGCGTTCAAAAAAATGCAGCTTGGCACACTTGTCGGTAAACGAACATGGGGCGGTGTGATTGGCATCAATGTGCGTCATGCCCTACTGGATGGTGGCGTTACCACGCAACCTGAGTATGCGATTTGGCTTGAAGGGGTTGGTTATGGGGTTGAAAACCACGGCGTGGATCCAGATGAGATTGTTGAAATCACACCTGAACAGGCTGCTTCTGATCAGGATCCACAGCTGGATCGTGCGATTGTAATTGCAATGGAAGAACTCAAGACAGCGCGCTATGCTGATCTTGACCAGCAGCTGGCTGATACCAAAATACCTAGTAGACAAGCGCCTAAGTTACCGGATACGGCTCTGATTGAGGCATAAGTCATTGCTTACTTGCTCGCCTGCGTGTGATACGGTGGAAGCGCGCATTATCAAGTAGTCATGCGCTATGGTTTATGACAATGGCTACTTGGTCGAGCGTGATGACCATCTCTGGTGTTTTTAATGCGGTTTGCTTTCCACGCTATACTTCAAAACCACCCCAGATTGATGATGGTACTACCCGTCATTTAGATGCAGAAGGCCATAGATCCCCCTGTTCGTTTGATCACTTGACCAGTTTTTCAGCCACCGATGCAACAAAAAGCTGTGTACGTTGTATTACACGCTTACGCACAACATACTCTATTCAAGGAAATGGCAACTGGATAGGCCATGGAATTAGGCGATTATTTTTGTCAAGTGAAATCTGCACAAATTTTAACTGGGCTTATGATCACCTCAATACTTGTTTAACACAATTTTTTTAATTAAAATATAATTATGTGCATTTCTTTATTGCAGTGTACTCGGATTTATCAATAATCGATCTCTATGGATGTATTCAAACGTACTGCACAACTGTCGGTAAAATTAGTTCTCGTTGTGTCTCTGATTATCTTGTTGCTTTTTATTATTAATATCGCAATCGACTGGACTCGCTTTATCCTCGCGTCCTGGTCGATGTCAACTCAGGGATGACACTAATGGGTGCAGTGAAACGTATTGCACAACGACTTGTAAAAACAGGTCAAATTCTGTGCCTAATTAGCTTACTGCATCATAACGTGTTTGCTAGCCATATCCTCTTGGCCATACCTACTGTAGCAGATGATCCTTTTTACCGGCTTGTTGAAAATGGTGCCACTGCTGCGGCTGAAGCGCATAATGTTGATCTTAAAATTATGCATTATGCCAACAAATCCCCTCTCGAGGAGAAACAATCCATCGATAAAATCCTTAGTAGTCAGCATGACGCTTTGATATTTGGCTTATTCTATAGAGATACCGACCTGAAACAAGCCCTGGCAAAAAACAAACGTTCTTACGATACCATTCAGGTCATTAACTCTGGTGCTGAACAGGCTAAAATTGCTAACTCTCAGATTCGTTATGTTGGGATGCATGATTATTCAGCTGGGCTGGCTATGGGCCATAAACTCATCGAGGTTGCACCGCAAAAGATTCTCATTGTAACGCATTTACCTGAAAAACATATTGCTGTTCAAGCAAGAATAGCTGGCATTCAGGCCAGTTGTGCCCACGTCCCTGTGAAAACTCTTGATATCTCAAACTCAAAAGATGTATTGTCCGATCTCAAAAAAGCGAAAAATCTGTATCGTGACTATGACACAGTGGTATTTATGGGGCCTCACATTGTCCGTGATTTTATGCGTGCTTACAATATCACCAGTCGTTCACCGCGCGTGCTTAAACTTGCTACCTTTGATTTATCAACCACAATCGCCGATTTCATGACATCTGGGCATATCCTTTTTACGATTGACCAACAGCCCTACGCACAAGGCTACTTTGCTGTTACCAACGCTGCAATGTGGATCAAGGGTAAACTTCACCCTACGAGCGATATGCTAACAGGCCCACAACTGATTTATCCCTATCTTATACCTGACATTTATCATGAAATTGGACTCACGCGTTAATTGTTATGAACCGAATTTGTCAAACACCTGCGTACCTGTTAATGATGACTCAGATAGAGCGATCCATAAGGCGTATTATGACTAGATCCTATTTTAAATTCGTCTTAATGACTGTGCTGGCTATCTCGCAATTGGCTCTGCACGTTGCCTTCGCTGATAGTTCCACAACTCGTCAAACTCACAACGAAAATAGCAACCAAGTACTCCTTGCGATACCTGCTAAAATTGAAGATCCTTTTTGGAAGCTTGTTCAGAACGGCGCTCGCGATGCGGCAAAAATTCATGGTGTGGATCTGCAAACATTCAACTATAGCGCAATGAGTATGTCCGATGAGCTGCATGCTTTAGATCTGGTGATTTCTAAGCCAATAGAATCACTCATACTCGTCAAATACTATGAAAACAACAAATTCATTGAATCTTTAAGAAAACACTCGCATTACGCACATTTCTTACAAATCATCAACTCTGGCTCTTCCATATTTGCAAAAAGTGATGTGCTGGGTAATTTTACTGGTATGATTGATTATCATGCTGGTCTCGCTATGGGCAAGGCGCTACTGGAATTTTCGCCACGAAAGATTCTTTTTATCACGCATTTGCCACTCGATAATGCAACAACAAAATCCCGCTTAGTTGGGATTCAGGCCTCTATGTCTGTTAAAGCCGATATTCAACCCGTATTCATAGACAGCGAAGAAGAAGTCATTCTTCAATTAAAAGCACTAGACGATAACGGTCAAGCGATTGACACTGTGGTTTTTCTCGGACCAGTCAGTTTTCAGCATTTCGTCAAAGCAACAAAGTCAATGCCTAACTGGCAGCAGAAGATGTTGGCCACGTTTGATTTAACTAAGCAAATAGCCGACTACATGCTCGCAGGAAAAATCAAAGTTGCTATTGATCAGCAACCCTATCTTCAAGGCTTTTATGCTGTCACTAATGCAGCTCTGTGGAATCAATACATGATTCACTCCATCGGACCTATCATGACAGGTCCGCAAACTATCACTCCATCGATCATACCGAGTATATACAATGAAATTGGCAGAACTCGCTAGGAATATAGCTCTTTTACTTTTTAGTTTATCTGTATGGACGCAGCCCATAATCGCTACCCAAATTGATACAACTATACCCATGCGTGTTGGCGTCATGCGAGATGACGCACCCACGTCATTCGTCGCCAGTTCAGGGGAGTTATCAGGTATAGGTATCGAACTCTTTAATCGTATTTATGCTGATTTACCGGTGAGCCGTGAGTGGGTGTATTACAGTGATCGGCGCATGGCCTTAGAGGATATGAAGAAAAATAACATTCAATTACTGATTGGCTCTTTTGAGGAAGACACCTCAGTACATGACCACAATATTTCTCAATCCTTACCATTTTTCATTGACCCAATTGTCATTATATCGAAAAAAGTAGAACTATCACTGCGTGATATTTTGAGTTTGGTTTTCAACCGGCTCTTTGTCACCATACTCATTACCTCCTTTTTTCTGGGTATCATTATCACATTCATTCTGTTTTTCTTAGAAAAAGATACGCATCCACATATGAAAAAAGAGAGCAATACTGAAAAAATAAGTTACTGCTTTTTTACGGTTTTTAGCTGCTTCTTCCGTGATTTGCTTTATGACCCTGTCAGCTCTTTGGGTCGATTCTTGCTAGGTACGTGGATACTCTTTTCTGTTTTTGTGATTGCTGTACTTAGTGCGATTATTACTTCCTCAATTCTACATCTCATGGATAGGGGCTCAGAAATCATATTTCATACCAATGATCTGAGAGAAAAGCAGGTCGGTATTCTCTATGGTAGCTCACGACTTCAAAAAATCATGAGCCAATCCGATGCAAAAATCACTTTATATAATAATACTAACGACATGATGCAGGCTCTCGTGAATAATGAAATTGTATTTGCGGCGCTCGGTAAGACCGTTCTTGAAAAATATACAGAAGTTGAGTTCGACTTTAAGAGAAAAATTCAGACCAGTAGTCTAGAACTGGGTTATGAAGCATGGGTACTGTTTGTAAATAATGATTATGGTCAAATTATGTTTAATGAGCCTTTATTATCTAAAATCAATCATACAATTAATGATTACCGTAACAACCTTACCATGCATCAAATCTGTAGTCATTATGTCAAACAGCCAGAACAATGTGTGTTTTGAGG
>DBUY01000058.1:0-37427 GCA_002308435.1 Proteobacteria bacterium UBA1278
ACCACCATAACACTTTGCTGTCACGTTTTTTCGCATAGCACTCACCGTTTCCCGCGCCACTATTTTTCCACCAATCGCCGCCTGGATAGCGACTGGGAACATCTGTCTTGGAATAATCTCCTTAAGCTGCTTAGCCACCTGTCGACCAACGGACTCGGCCTTGCTGCGGTGGACAATAACTGCTAATGCATCAACTCGTTCGGTAGCAATAAGAATGTCTAGTTTGACCACATCAGATACCTGATAATGATGAAAACTGTAATCCAGGGAAGCATATCCGCGACTTGCTGACTTGAGTTTGTCAAAAAAGTCCATCACAATCTCGCTCATCGGCAAGTCATAGACCAAACAAACTTGTTTTCCAACATAAGACATTTCGACCTGCGTACCACGCCTGTCAATACATAACTTAATCACCGATCCCAAAAACTCATCAGGCACAATCATACTCGCTCGCGCGATGGGCTCTTTAATTTCCGCAATCAATGAGCCATCGGGTAACTTTGATGGACTATCTACGGCAATTTCTTCGCCCGCCTTTTTCATCACCACTTGGAATATTACGGTCGGTGCCGTTGTGAGTAAGGATAAATCGTACTCTCGCTCGAGTCGCTCACGAATTATCTCCATGTGCAGCATCCCCAGGAAGCCACAGCGAAAACCAAATCCTAATGCCTGGGATGTCTCTGGTTCAAATTGAAGAGACGCATCATTAAGTGTCAGTTTCTGCAATGCATCTCGAAAAGACTCAAAATCCTCAGTCGATACAGGGTATAAACCGGCATACACCTGTGGCTTTGCCGGTTGGAAACCAGACAAAGGCGCGTCACAAGAATATTTCGCACCCGTAATTGTATCACCAACTGGCGCAGCATGAATATCCTTTATCCCTGCAACCAAGTACCCAACTTCTCCACAAGCCAATTGCTGCTGGGATACACGTTTTGGCGTGAAAATCCCAACATCATCAGCCTGATACACCTTGCCAGTGGATACAATTTTGATGGACATACCCTTTCGAATGGCGCCATGCTTCACGCGAATCAATGAAACCACGCCCAGATAGCTATCAAACCAAGAGTCAATAATCAAGGCCTGTAGGGGCGCTTCAGGATTACCAACCGGTGCAGGTATACGATGCACTAACTGCTCGAGCAGATCAGAAACACCAACACCCGTCTTCGCACTAATATCAATAGAATCAGTTGCATCAACACCAATAATCTCTTCAATTTCATGGCGAACACGATCTGGCTCAGCCTGAGGTAAATCAATTTTGTTCAATACCGGCAACACAGTGAGATCCTGCTCAACAGCATGATAACACACAGCAACTGTTTGCGCCTCAACACCTTGCGCACAGTCAACGACTAACAAGGCACCCTCACATGCAGCAAGCGACCGGGAAACCTCGTAGGCAAAATCAACATGCCCCGGTGTATCAATAAAATTCAGTTGGTATTCCTGACCATCACGTCCCGTATATTTCAAGGTCACTGATTGCGCTTTGATCGTAATGCCGCGCTCACGCTCAATATCCATACTGTCCAATACTTGAGACTGCATTTCACGCGCCGTCAGCCCCTCACACATCTGAATTAATCGATCGGACAAAGTGCTTTTCCCGTGATCAATGTGAGCGATAATTGAAAAATTACGAATAAACTGCATAGACATGACTTAAGCTATGTATCATCACAACGACACAGCTGAGGATTGTTAACGGCTTCTATCATAATGAAAAAAAGTTTTTTTTGCAAGAAAACAGCGTTTAAATACCCGTATTATTCGAACAATCAGCGCCATGCTTTCTCATCAAAAAACGAATACAGTTCGTCACACCATCTCTAGCGTTGTTTGCAAACCATCATGCTATCTCGTACACTGACATCACGCCCACTACGACATCACAGCGTGCACATCATCATTGCAGGCGGCTCAGGGTTTCTCGGCAGCCTTCTCATCAAAAAGCTCTGCTCTCACGGCGCAAAAATCACACTACTCACACGCAACCCAAACAATGTCGATGCGCAGCCAAACGTAAAGATCGTCTACTGGGACGGCCAAACACTACAACTGCCACCCCACGAAAAACCCATTGATGCCATCATTAATTTGTGTGGATTATCCATTGCACGCTGGTGGACACCCTCGGCGAAAAACAGCATCACACAGAGTCGTGTCCAACCGAGTAAAGCGCTGGTAAAATGGTGCTTATCTACGAACAAACCCCCAAAAACCTTCGTACAAATCAGTGGAATTGATTACTACGACTTAAACACAACCGCTTGTAATGAAAACGACAACCATGGTAATACGTTCTTAGCACGGCTATCCAAAGAGTGGGAGGAAACGACAATGCCTCTGCAACAAAGCGATACCCGCTTGGTCATCCCTAGACTTGCGCCAGTACTTGCAAGAACACACCCACCGTTACTACCGCTACTGCTTTCGACACGATGTTGTCTCGGCAGTATCGCTGGACCAGGCTCACAATATTTCAGCTGGATACATCATGATGACTTCGTCAACATCATCCACAAAATGGTTCATACGCCAGAAATGACTGGGATCTACAATGTCTGCGCACCAAATCCGGTCCCCTACGCAACATTTATGCGGACACTGGCCTCCATCTGTCATCGACCACTGTGGTTATCCCTACCTAGCTGGTTCATGAAAAGCCTACTCGGTGAAATGGCAAGCCTAATTCTTGACAGTCGAAAAGTTTTCCCAACACGCCTCTCCAAATCGAGACATCAGTTCAAATATCCAGAGATACAACAAGCACTCACACAAATCATACAATCTTAATGCACAAAAAACTCGACCGACAACCGTTTGTAGATGCCTATCTTATTCATAAGAAACCCTACCTTGAAAAAAAAGTCATGGCGTACCTCTTCACAGAAACACATGGCCTTGTGGCTACCATGACTCATTGGTCGACTGCAAAAAAAAACCATCTGTCCGTATTCTCTCTTCTGGCATGCCAACTTTTGGTCAAACCTAACATTAGCCAACTAAAAAAAGTTGAGATAAAAACATTTCACCCACCACTCCAAGGCACCCATCTATTCGGCGGTCTCTATATCAATGAGTTGATCTATCGTTTCTGCGAAACCAACCAAGCACACCCCGAGCTTTATTATCTATATGCACAAACCATACAAGCACTGACCCACAAAGAACCGCTCGATCAAACAATTCGTTTATTCGAATTCCGGCTACAAGAGCTACTTGGATATGGATTAAATTTTGAATGCTTATCCGAAACAAATTGCGATTGGTTTTATTTTGAACCTGAGCGAGGCTTACTGCCCAGCTTATCCTCACAAAAAAGACTGATACACCGCCATCAACTGGAAAAAATGTTTGAGCAACAGTTCGATGATCCTCACACACAAGCCGCTAGCAAGAAAGTATTTGCGATTCTCGCTAAACATCTGCTTGGACAAAATCATCTATTCATTAAAAAAATACTCCCTAAGTCGACAAAAAGCAAAAGCAGTAGAAAAAATGTGCAAGATATACAAACAAACATCCCTGCCTAACCAAATACAGTTCCTAAAAAAAGAATCGCAGATAAGCCATACATAACCAACAACCGCAGCCAGTTGATCACTTGCATTTATGAACCACATAAGTATAATTAAAACGTAATGTCACGAAGGAGACTGAATGCTAACCTCACAATCAAAAATGCTATTTCTGAGCGGCTTGTTGATCCTTAGTTTATGCGCTTGCCAAAACACGCTACACGGATTTGGCAGCGACGTTGCCGCTACTGGTAATGCAATTGCCGGCAAATAACAATGGGGCAGCCGATGGCAGCGACAAGTCACAGCCACTGCACACCGCCAAACAACCAAAGTCTACACGCAGTACTAACACATACATCCGGAACTGAGCAACTACAACAGCTTCTAACCAGCAACAACATCACCGTTTCTCACATTCCAGTGATGTCGATCAGCCCTTTATCGATCAGTACAATCAAACAAACGGCACTACATGAAGCTGACGCGTGGATTTTTCTGAGCAGGCACAGCCTGGGCCACAATACGAAGCTGTTACAAGATGCACGCACAGACCAAACAGTCATTGCCATCGGCTCAGGCACCGCAGAGGCCCTTTTGTCACATGAGTTAGTTGTAGACTATATCCCAACGTCACATAGCTCACAGGGCATTATTGAACACCCTTTTTTCAATAGTGACAACACTTACAAAGTCCTAATTTTTTCCGAGCTATCAAGCCCATCACCGCTAAAAAAGGCACTCAATAAGCGCGGACACCAAGCCATACAAATCGCGACCTACCGGCAACAACCACGATGTACTTGTGAGCTCGCTAGTGCACTATCTCCAATCATTGATCAATCAACGCACATTACAGCACACAGTCAGCGCGGACTCGAACACATCATAGCGACGATACATACTGAAAAGCTCGATGCACTGCTAGCAAAAATGCTCGTAGTGACGAATCAATCGATGCAAACATATGCATATCAAAAAGGGTTTCAATCAGTCATCTGTAGTGCAAACAATGGTGCGGCAGAAATACTCGACACAATCAAGCAACACGGCGTAGGAGCAACACATGGATAAGCTACCTGAGCGTAAATCGCACAAAACAACCTCCTGGCGTATCGGCACAATCGCAGTTCGCCTACTGGGCCTCATCATGATTATTGCGATCATCGCTATACTAGTCATTAGCTATCGAAACAATTCGGCGCTCACCACTCAACTTGGCAAAACCAAGTCAGCAACAATAAAACAACCACTCGATCTGACGAAAAAAAGAAATATCAAGCCAGTTGAAATTCAGACTGCCGATGCGCTCAATCACATTAACCAAGCGAATCTTTATACAAGAATCAGTTATTTTCAATTGACCACACAACAAGATCCAGCAAGTGCTGTGACGTGGCTCGATCTTGCGCGCCAACAGGTACAGCTTAGCAAAAGCACTAATGCGAGCGACGCGCTTGAGTCCATTGCCGTGCTAAAAGAAAAAATCAACCAACTACCTGTGCCAAATTTAAACAACGTGCAAACACAGTTGGATACGCTTCGTAAAACGATTGACGAGCTCACCATAAAAAAAGTGCAGGCTACCGCTCAAACACACCATGCACCTGAAACATCCGAGAAAAAAAGCATCTTTAAGACATTAAGTAATTGGTGGCAACAATTCATTGACTGGGCCAAAAGCAGCATCTCTATACAATCGCTAAACCAGGCGGAGTATCAAACCATTCAAAACTCTTTACAAAATGATCAGTTTAATCAAGTTGCTATGCAACTGATAGACCAGGCAACCTTAGCAGCGACCTATCAGGATACACGGCAATTTGGGTACGCACTTGGTAAACTTGACCTCTTAATTAAATTCTCTGTTATCGATCCAAAAGTACAACAACCCATGCGTCAACAAATTGAAACGCTACAACAGCAGCCCGTCAGCATTAAGCCGCCCTGTTTTCGAGAACTATTTATTTTACTCGGACAACCCATGTCAACCGAAACTGATGCGTCAATAAGTCCAGAGCGCGAAGTCACAAAGACACCACCATCGTCAAAAACTGAAAAAAATGCACATCTCATTCAAGAAATTTCAACCTAAGGAAACAGTATGCTTCGTAAACTTTTTGTTATCGCATTTTTTGTTATTCTCATCGGATTCATAGGAAAAGCCTACCGGCTGGATGAAGGACAAGTCATCATTCTAACTCAACAAATGAAAGTCTCAGTCCATCTAATCATGGCAGCAGCAATCGTCATATTCGTCTTCATCGTATTGCACTACTTCTTGCGATTTTTTGTGTTCATCAGACAATCACCTGGTAGCTGGCGAAAATACAAACAAGATCGAATCTTAAATAAAAGACTCGCTTTTTTGGAGAGCGCACTAGTAGATACGATCAAGGATGATTCGTCACTGGCAGAGTATCACTTCAAACGTGCTGCACAGCTTGATACTGAACGGCACCAAATTGAACAACTTGTTGCGATTCGGCATCTAATCGATACGGGACAGCTTGAGCAGGCCCAATCAGAAATCTCTGACTTTAATACTGAAGACATTCAATTAAAGTCATGTGCTCTCTATTTACTCGCAAAAATTTACCGTTTAAATCATCAGCCCAGTAGTGCCATCTCTAGTATTAAACAAATCAAGACTTATAAACAGTCCAAACAATTATGTCAGCTATTAGCCCAATGTCTCCTGGATGATAATCAGCATCAAGAGCTACTACAGCTTGTCACACAACGTTCAGCGCTCTCATCGGCTGAAAAGCAACAATGGGGCACAAAAGCACATACGCTGGCGATAGAAGAATATATCGCTACCAATCAAATTACAGATGCTATTCGTTACTATGAACAAGTGGCCTCTCATTTTGCCAAGGAACCCAATATCGTCATTGCCTATTTGGTCTGCCTGAATTTAAAACACGATATTAAAACACTGAGTCGACAAATTGACAGATTCCTACCACAACTACTCACCAGCCAACATACTGATCACTTGATTCCCCTCATTGATAGTCTTGACCAAAAAGATTTGCTTAGACAAATCGAGTCTATTTGCCATCGAGCGCTAGAAAAGGCTGAAGAAAAAATTACCGCGCTAACGTGTAGAGCCATTGTGCATACAAAACAGAGCTACTATGAAAAAGCAATTGATGACTATCAATCCATATTACATCTCAACCCAGATTTTACTATCTGTGTTGCGGCAAGACTCGCTATCTCAGAACTTGAGAAAAGAAAATGAGCAGTGGTCAGGCACCCATAAGATTAGTCAGAAATTTCAACACAAGTAGAAGATAAACGATAAGTACGCCTGGTCGCATCAGCTGAAAAAACTTTTATTGGACATTCACGCGGAAGCTGCGATGAAGAATTATCAGGTTTCTTTGGCTCAATTGTAAATAAGGACGCTTGTACGCCAAGCTCTTTCTCAACCGGAACAAGCACTACACAGCTCGCTATCGTTGGATCATAACGAATAGCCACACGTCCATCCGCCGGCAAACGATAGGTCTTTTGCGGATCTAAAACCGGCAAACAGGCTTCTTCGATACTGACTGAGATATCGTCCGCTGTACGATTCTGAAAAATCAAAGTAATCTTTTCAGCTGGAGACACCGATGCAAACAGCAGGCCCGGCAAAAAAAATAGAATATGCAGTATCATAAAAAAGTAATCCTCATAGTTAGCCAATGTAGCATGTCGCACATCAAGGTGCAAAAACGGTAATGTGCGATTAAATATAATAACATTGAATTACAGTATACATAGAAGATCACCTCATATAAAATACCGTGATTATTTAAGGGTTACAAAAAATGATAAACACAACGCCCGAACGCAACATCATCGACACCTTTGCACAGATCAGTTGGCAAGACTTGTCGATCAAAACCATACAGTCAACCCAATGTCCAACGACATTCACAGTAAACTACCCAACGTATCACCACCGGTGTAATCTCTCTCAACAAATACAAAAACAATTAGGACTCACTCAATCGCAACCAGTCACTATCAGAACACAAATCGAACGACACAAGCCACAAGGCATGCTACAACCCCTGAAGAAAATCAAAAACATCATCGCTATTTGCGCAAATAAAGGTGGTGTCGGCAAATCAACAATCGCCACCAATATTGCAGCATCCCTTGCCCAGGGCGGACATACGGTTGGCTTACTTGATGCTGATTTGTATGGGCCTAATCAACCCGAACTACTTGGCATCAACAGTAAGGCGCTGATTGAAAATAATCAGTACCAACCGATTCAATCGCATGGCATATCACTCATGTCCATGGGTGTACTCGTTGATGAAAAGACCCCACTCGTTTGGCGCGGCCCCATGGCCAGCAACTACTTTCAACAAATGGTTTTCAATACCAATTGGCCCGCATTGGATTATCTAATCCTCGATTGCCCGCCAGGAACTGGAGATATCTTACTGACGATGACACAAAAAGTACCGATTGCAGGTGTTGTACTCGTTCACACTCCCCAGTGCTTGAGCATCAGTGATGCCATCAAGGGAATCCACATGCTGAGAAAAATGCAAGTACCCATACTCGGTGCCATTGAGAACATGGCAGGGTTCAGATGTGTGCACTGTGATCAGATCAACCATATCTTCCCAGAAACCATGGCAGATCAACTTCAAAAACTACAAATCGAACAAATCAATCAAATTCCATTGAGTAAAGCCTTGGTGGATAGTAGCGAAATGGGAAAGCCTCTCGTGTGTAACCTACCTAACGATTCGACCAGCCTTTTAATACACCAAATCGCCACTCAAATCGCTGCACGTCTGGCGTGTCGTCCCATTTCCACGCGTAATATATCCACACATACAAAACAACAGACCACCGAATCGATAACAACATCATGAAGAAATAAGGCTAAGGGCATATCAGTAGATTTTGATCAAAAAGCATGCTAGATTAGCCCAAGACAAACGGACGACGTTATGAGCATAAAAAACGATCGCTGGATCATCGAACAAGCCGAAAAAGGAATGATCGAGCCATTTTCAGCAAGCCAAGTCAAACAAAAAGGTAGCGAGTCACTGATCTCTTATGGTGTATCAAGCTATGGCTACGATGTTCGCTGCGCGCGGGAATTCAAAATTTTCACCAATGTCCACGCGGCCGTCATCGACCCGAAAGCCTTTGATCCCAATAGCTTTGTCACCATTGAAAAGGATATCTGCATCATCCCACCAAACAGCTTTGCACTGGCAAGAACAGTGGAATACTTCAAAATACCGCGCAACGTACTCACGATCTGCCTCGGAAAATCAACCTATGCCAGATGTGGTATAATTGTGAATGTGACACCGCTTGAGCCAGAATGGGAAGGCCACGTCACCTTAGAGTTTTCAAACACTACCAATCTTCCTGCCTATATTTACGCAAATGAGGGCGTGGCACAAATGATATTTCTAGAGAGCGACGAAAGCTGTATTCAGTCGTACAAAGATCGAGCGGGAAAATATCAAGGACAGACTGGGGTCACTGGCCCCATTGTTGGTAAGAAAAAGACTGTCGTGCCAGCTGAATAACCAGCGTAAATATTTAGTGGTCTTGCGTTTTTCCACCTAACCAAGGCGGTATCACATAGCGGGGAGATTTGCCAGACCGAGGCTTCGGACTCTGTGCAACTAACGCGTCAAAAACAATAGCAGGCACATCAAGCGGTGGCGATACCAATCGAGATCGCCGACTCATCGGTAGCGATGTCTTTGCAGTCAACGCAGATTCATCATCTTGGTGCTCAACATAATCCATCAATTTATCAGTGACTGCCTGTAGCTGCTTTTTATCAAAAGAAACTTTTTTAGCCGAGTCCATATTAATCAGAGAGTGCGCCAATTCTTCCAACAACACCGATGATGCAGCGATTTCATTGAGTTGATGACATAACATGAGATAATCGCCATCTGCATCAAGCTTTGGTAAGGCCGGCAGCTCTCCTTTTAAATGGGCCCAGCCCTGCACAAATTTTGGATTTCGAATGAGTTGCTCAGATCGCTGGCGCAAGCGACGTGATTCACGCTCTGATGACCCCTTACGCTTTTGCTTTACGTCATGCCCACGTAACTC
This sequence comes from Proteobacteria bacterium UBA1278, assembly GCA_002308435.1. Classification (GTDB taxonomy): domain Bacteria; phylum Pseudomonadota; class Gammaproteobacteria; order Comchoanobacterales; family Comchoanobacteraceae; genus UBA7916. The sequence continues at coordinate 9,645 of DBUY01000058.1, forward strand.
ATCTGAGGATACTGACTTAGGTGTATTATATAAAAAATCAATTTGCTGTTGCTCTGTCGTCAAAATAGAGGGATCCAGCGGCGAGTTATCGCGGCAATCCAGAATCCCTTGAATGACAGTATCAATCGTATTTTCATCAAGTAACTTTTCCACTTGATTGATATAATGCAAACAAGCAATCGAAAGACTACAGATCACATCCTCATTCGGATGCTGTGGAGAACGCCGCCTTTGTAATTGAACAACCGCCTGTAAACGCTCAAATTTAGACTTCGATTTATTGATATAAGCCCGCAACTCAATTGTCGTTTCTCGCAACTCCCTGATCCGCTTAAAACCCTCAAGTAAGTTCTTATCTATAATTTTATTTCTCGGTGAGGTCACAAAAATCTCCTGGGCAATTCTAGCAATTGTTATACAAAGAAAGCCCGACAAAAACAGCCCGAGGGACACGAACCCAAATACAGCACCAATCGACACAGAGAACAACGCCGAAAACTCGACTCCTAAATACACAGTACCAAAAATAGATAACAAAACTTGCCCAAATTCTTTGATACGATTAATGAAATGTTCTCGCGATGCCAGATGTGGATGCCGACTGTCAACAAACAGTTTCTCCTCATCGGTCAAATCTTCATAGTGTGAAACACGATTAAGCATAACTAGCCGAAAAATGCTCTCTACTACCTTGCTGACCTGTCTCGAGTTGCGAAGTTTATTATCATACGAAGAATATTTTGCCATAGCGACTCCTAATGTTTATAAGATTCATCTGAATCAGGATGCTCAGCACCGCTAAAAAACTTTTTATTCAGATTACTCACTAGCTTTTGGTGTTTCTGTGATGCAGCTTGTTCAGTAAGCGCTTTCTGCTTTTGTATTGTACGCTGTTGTTCTTGAGTTTTTTGGTAGAGCTCTAAGGTATTTTCAATCAATTGAGGGGTTTTTATATTTCTCTGAACAGAGACCACACTCCGTAACACGTCCTGCGAACTCAACATGGAGGGTTCACTAAGTATCTGTTTTTGCCCGGCGAGATATTTTTTATTCTCGTTTTTTAAGGAGATCGCGAGTACATCTACCTTCTCCAAAACGTGCTTTCTGATCGATGGATCATCAGATAAAAATCCATGTACAATCGCCGTAAAGACTTTGACATCATGAGATATCCTATCCTTGTTCATAGTATAATCTGCAACCAAGTAGTCATAATCAATCGCATCCACGAGCTGCTTATCTTCTGGTAACTTAGTGAGCTTTTGCCACCCCTCACTGAAGCCTTTGATATGATACAACGAATCCTTAGAATCTCTCACTTGAGGCTGTTTGGATGCCGCCGTCATATTCTGATACAAGTCAGTAGCGGCCTCAGATAACGTTTCATGTTTATCGATTGGCAAATCATAGTTTCCGCGTTGATTCAGCAAAACATCTTTGACAATATTGATCGCATCATCGCTCATCAAGTCCTGAGAATCCTTGATCCACTGTACACATTGATTCAGCACAGAATGAACGGATTTGCGTTGGGCATCACTAATCTGCAGGTCATCGTCCTCGAATTGACTTTGGGCAATCTTGAATTGCTGCATCAAATTATTAAGTGTTTGGCAGATCTCACGTCGGTGACTATCCAGCCCCTTATAAGCTTGTAGCGCAGGTACTGTACTAGGATTTTTAAGAATCGCTTCCCGCTCGGCATAAACTTTTTGCTGCAACCGAACGCGAGAAAAAGTAATCGCACACAGCCCGACAAAAAATGCGGTCAAAGAAATAAGCGCATCGAGAATCGCTAACGGTGCAAAGCCTGCAGCATAGATTGCGGCACGCACGCCAAAAAGTGTGGTTCCAACAGCCACTAGCAACGTCCCAAAACTCGCTAGGTGACGATAACTGCGTTCACGATGTACCAATTCTGGAAACAATTGATCAAACAAATGCTGCTCGTCATGACTCAGCTGATCGTACATGCTTGTATCTGGCACAAATCCAAAGAACGCAAGCATTTGATCAATAGACGGAATCAAGCTATAGCCGCTGAAATCTTCGTAATCTGTCGCTTTTTGAGACGGCATTACACACTCATTATGTATGAATGTCTTACCTATAGACTAAAATTTACAAACCTGCTGGAATTAAGCGCAGTTACGCAACTAATTCATGTAGTTATTCCGCATTCAAAAACAATAACAACTCGTCAGCGAGAATCAATGTGTGACAGAAACAAGCTCTACTTCAAAATAGAGTGTTGAGTTCGGTGGAATCACACCAAGATCTTGATTACCATAGGCAAGCGCACTGGGAATAATCAATTCCCTGACGCCTCCAACCTGCATTCCAACGACGCCTTCTTCCCACCCTGGTATAACCTGTCCTTTTCCAAGAATAAAGACAAAAGGCTGTTGACGTTTACGAGAGCTATCGAATATGGTCCCGTCGGCTAACTTTCCGACATAATGAACCGAAACCACATCACCAAACTGAGCAGTTTCACCAGTTCCCAGGGTTGAATCGAGCAACTGAAGTCCTGTTTGAGTCGTGACATAAGTCGACGACTGAGAACCGTTACCAACAGCTGGGTCAGCCTGACACAATCCAGATAATCCAGCTACAATCACAATAAGATAAAACATGGCTACGTTCCCCAGCTAATTACTAAACAACTAAGTAAGACCTAACTATCATCCTCTTCCGAGAAATCACTATCCCCTTTTCGCATCCCATAAATTGGACTCTCGCGGCCTTCGTGCACACGCTCGCGCAGAGACTTACCAGCCTTGAAATAGACACCGTATTTTTCGGGTGTTTTTATGGTTTTCCCGGTTCTTGGGTTGTGGGCATTTCGACTTCGTCGTTTTCTAAGGCACCAGGTACCGAATCCTCTAATTTCAATTCTACCATTATCCATCAGCGTCTTCACCATGACGTTTAGAATACCATTAACCATAACTTCTACTTGTGGAGCAGACAAATGAGAAAATTGCCGCGTCATCACGTCGATGAGCTCAGACCTTACCATGAGAACTTTCCTGAATTATTTTTACTCTGACCAGGTTAGTCGCTTTGACAAGCTAAGTCAATGATAAAATTTAAATCCGGCACGTAATTTGACAAATTTTACCAATCAGTGGTTAAGAAAATTTCAAATTAATGTTAACATAAAATACGACCAATGAAATTGATTATCCCACCATGCAGATAAGACAAATTTTGTGGCTGTGTACTTTATATGGCTTGACTGCTGCCGGACAACCGCAATCAGAACAGCTTCAAACCGCTGAAATTGTCACCCAGAGAACCGCTGAAATCCCGCATGAGATCGCACTGAATGCATTACAAAAAGTGCTCACAAAGCGTGCCGGCCAAAGCATCACACTGGCATGGGCAAAGACTCAGCCAAACATAGAAACAATGATTGATCAATACGACTTCGAAAAATCGACATGTCAAGACCAAGAAGCCGCTGTTTGCTACAAACTATCCATGCAATTTAACCAAGACAGCATCGAGCATTTTATGACATCCAATCAAATCAAAGCTTGGACCACGAAAAGACCCAGCATCCTAATCTGGGCTTCTCAAAAAACAGACACAAACCCACAACTTATTTCAAGTTACCACCCAGTCGCTGCTCAGTTATCAAATCAAGCTCAGGCAAGAGCGTTGACGCTGATACTCCCAAGTGGCGATATCGCCGATCAACAAATTCAACTGGATGATATTCCCGACAACACAATCGAGCACCTCAAAAATAAGTACCATGTTGATGCCGTTTTAACCGGCACTATTGAAGGAGAAAGTACCCTCCTTGGATCATGGCAATATCATCAAAAACAACTACACAATTGGGAAAGCGAATCAACAAACCTAGCAGACGCATTCAGTGATGCAATTGACCACATTGTTGTATACGAAAAGCGGCAGAATGATATTGAACTGAACCAAACGCCCAGTACAAGTATTCTAGAAATTAACAATGTCCACTCCATCGATGATTTTGTTCACATTTCGCATCATCTCATGCAGTATGAGCCTATCCAAGATGTATCTATTGCTACTATTGGCCCAGGCTATATCGCAGTTGAGGTCAAGCATCAGCACAGCACCGAAGAACTACTGGGCCAACTACAAAATGACACAGCACTTCAGTCTAGCATCGATAGTCCTAACTTTGACAAAGCACAGGTCAGCTATGAATGGATAACACCTATTAATCAACCACAAACATGACCCAACTCCACTTACCACTCTCATTAGAGCCGAACGCCACATTCGACAACTATTATTGTCACTCATCCTACATGCGTACCGTTCTTGATCAACTCATTCATACACGGCAGTCTATCTTATTGAGTGGGCTTAGCGGATCTGGTAAAACACACTTACTCCAAGCAATCTGCCATCATCATAAAACCCCATGGATTTATATCGACTGCAACGATTATCAAAAAACCAATCTCTCGATTTTAGACAATATGGAAAATCAGTTAATCTGTCTCGACAATATAAACGCTATCGCTTCAGTCAAGAAATGGGAAGAATGTCTTTTCAAACTCATGATAAGCGATCAACGCCTCATATTATCCTCTCAACCGCAAGTTCACTTTTCCAGAAATGACCTACAATCGAGGATCAAAGCGCTTGATACCTATGATTTGATAAGCCTGGATGAAGGAGGTCAACATCAGGCGCTAGTGCAACGCGCTCAAAATAAGGGGCTACCATTACCGAAGACTGTCATCCATTGGATGCAACGCCATCTACCCAGAAATAATACGTTTTTATTCAACTTTATTGATCAAATAGAAACAGAAAGCCTTCGCCAACAAAAGAAAGGATCCATTCAATTAGCAAAGCACATTTGGCGAACACTTCAGAGTGTAGAGAATGAGAGCACTCAGAGCTGTCCGTGATCACCGAGATGTATGCTTATTGATGAGATGACAAAAAAGCGCAGCTGTTCTGTCGACATCGTAAAGAGCAGAGTGTGCTTGATCAATGTCAAAAGACAATCCAGCGCGCCGCACGGCACGCGCCAATACGGTTTCTTGTACAAAAGTTGCACCCAGAGTCACCGTATCCAAAACCATAAAACGGTGAAAAGGAAACAATTTCATGGCATCACAACGTTGGTAAGCCGCCAACAAAAAAGCCAAATCGAAATGCGCATTATGCCCAACCAAAACCGCTCGACGGCAACGATATTCCTGACACTGCGCACGGATCTTATCTGCCATGTCAACCAAGCAGTCGGACTCTGGCAACGCAAACCGAAATGGATGATCAGGGCGAATTTGGTTAACTGATAATGCTTCATCCGAAATTGCACCCCCTGGAAACGCTTCAACATGATAGTGTAGCGTCTCGCCTGGGGCAATATACTTACCATCAGGCTTTAGTATCGTAGCCGCAATTTCGAGTAATGCATCATTTTGGGGGTCAACGCCGCCTGTTTCACAATCCACGACCACTGGCAAGTATCCAGCAAAGCGTCTTGATATATTCATAGCCTGTCCTCAGTCATAGGAATAGTATACAAAAAATCATATACATATACCACACATCAACGAAAGCTTTTCAAGAAACCGCTATTCAAAACACTAAAAATAAGGTATAATATCAAGTATAAAAGTGTGTTGGTATTGACATGTATCCTCGCCCAATTCAATCAATTGGCCGCATGCTCGGCTTTATCGTTGGTCTTCTTCTCGGAATGCGTTTTGGCATTCTTGGATTATTGATCGGGTTTTTTCTCGGTAATAAACTTGATGAAGCACTTGGCCAAATAAAACCAACGAATAGAGTGAACAGGCGAACCGTTTGGACTCAACAGATCATTATCCCTGCATTTCAGTTAATGGGATATCTCGCCAAGTATGACGGGACTGTCTCATCAAAAAGCATTGACGCAGTAACACGCTGCATGCAGCGATTTCGACTTAACAAAACGCAAAAAAACACCGCTAAAAGTGCGTTCAATACAGGAAAAAGTGAACAATTCAATCCACATGGCCCGCTACAAAAACTGCAAATGTTATTGCTGATGTACCCAAGCCTGAGAAATAGTATTGCACGTGCATTTGTTGAAGTTGCTGAGAGCGATCAACCTGTCTCCATTCGAAAGCTCAATCAGCTCGACCATCTCTTGAGGGGCATAGGCATCCTTCGAGCACAAAATGCCCATCAGCGTGCCCAAAATCCCTCAACAGAGCAACCCACCAACCATAATTTGCATTGGGCTCGACAAGTACTTGGCGTGAGTGGTACAACAAGCATCGAGCAAATCAAAAGGACATACCGAAAATTACTCAGCGATCACCATCCCGATCGACTGCAAACCCGAGGCGTATCACCGACAGAGGCTGCAGTGAAACGCGCCAATGAAAAAACTCATGAAATAAAAAAAGCTTATACACTATTAAAAACACACCACGAACAGCAACGCGCATAGCTCTTCAAGCCACTGTTTAAATAAAATAAACAGGAAAATATAACCTAATTAGTCTATACCATCAATAGGAACAGGTGGTGATTAGACATGACGAGCATCCAATCAACAGCAGGGCTTTGCTTAGCGGCCATTGCAGGACTTACATTGATATATAAAAACGCCCAAAGCGAGTTAAAGGCGTTTCAAGATAAATACGATCAGTATAAACAAGAGCTGGAGTCTTGGGTTAATGAAGCCAACAGCCAAACACAAAAGAGAGCACGCACTCAGGCAAAAATCAAGACCCTAGAAGTATACCAGCAGATGAAGCCATATAGTGACGAAGGTTCATCGACATTATCACTACAAGAGCTAGGACTAGACAAACTTCCGCCAGGCCTCAGTAAAATGACCAACGTAGACAGTGTCCTTCTAAATGGCAACAATCTCAAAAATGCAGACCAGTTACTCGAGATGCCACACATCAAAAGAATTAATATCAGTAATAACCCTAAATTAACCGACCTACCAAGTAGCTCAACCGACCATCGCTATTTAGAAACGATCCAATGCGAACGATGTAAAATCACAAAAATACCCAAAAACATTCATCATCTCAAGAATCTTGAGCATCTCTACCTCTCTGGCAACAGCATTAGCGAGGTCCCACAAGAGATCGGCGAATGTGAAAAACTGAGTACGCTTCAAATCCATGACAATAAAATCACAAAACCGTTACCCAAACAATTAGAGAAGTGTGATCAGTTACGCGACCTGCAGGTAGATATCGAAGTCAGAATTGATCCAAGCAATAAAACAGCATTCGATCTAGTCCATAAACAAATGGTCAAATATAGAGAGGACAATCCCAAACAAAGGCATGATTTAACAACCAAAGAAATTAATGATCTCATTGCAAACAGCGATAGTAAAATCACAGAGTTCCTAGAAAAAAATCCCGTTTTATCAGGATTCTTCCTCACTCTCCAGGATACTAAAGCTTGGGAAACAAGCTGGACGGGAGATGACCAAAGCGAACATGCTATCACCAACATACGCAAGATTATTAAACGGATGATGGATGATCCCTCCTATTCTGATCGTTGTATTGGGATGGCGACTGAGGGTACAACATCATGCTCAGACCGTTCAACCTACTACTACTTACTCATGACGATTGAACTACAGACAAACCCCATCACCAAAAAGAGCCCCCTCAAAGACATTCTAGATTTTGCAAAAACAAGAGCAATGGTTAACTCTACGTATGAAGCAGCGCAGGCCAATATTGAAAAAGAAGACGCCAAGCTCGAGAGTTCAAAAAATTCAGAAACCCTATCACAAGAAAACCAATTAGAAGAAATGGAGTATTGTCTCGCCTATTTACAAAATGCAAAAGACGTTCTCAACATCAAATTACCCGGCATGATGTGGAGTTCAATCATAAAACTCGATCAAAAATCTCTCCAAGAAAATAAAACTTACTTACAAAACGACCAAGCCATGACTGACAAAGCTAGCCTAATCGTCATTGAAGATGATTATCTAACCCAGTGCCAAGCCATCAGAACACTACTCGAGCCCATTGACACATATTATGGTCAACAACTTGAAGCAATTTTGAATAGCTCAGACATGTCTGACCAAATGATGACAGAAAAATCCCAACAACTACAGTCAAAAAAACGCGAGCACCAAAGAGACATCGTTAAACAATTATTTGAGGGCATTCCTGTTGAAACCATACAAGCATCTATCCATGACGAATTTTCAAAGCTGAGGGAAGCTCAGAGCCGCAAAGAAACAGGTAGAGAAAAGCAACTTCAATTTCCATGGAGCCATATTGATAAATACATAATGGAAATGAAGCAGCCTACTTCCATAAAGAGACGGATTACTGGCTCCCTACCTCGATTATCACCAAGTAGTCAAAAACACAATGAACAACTTAAACAAGCTTTGGCAGCTTGGCGAAAAACATCCATGAATAGGAAAAAATAGTGATTAGAAATACACTCATCATTGGATTTGTATCCGCTGTAAGTTTAGCCATCACGAACATCCAGAAAAAGCATCAAACATTCCAAGAAAAGTACAAAAAATATAGCGACGAGTTGGAAAGTTGGGTCAATCAGGCCAAGGGCCAAAAACAGAAGATAGCACGTGCGAATGCAAAAATCATCGCATTGAAGGCATTCGAATATATGAAACCATTTCCGTTAGCTTTGCCCAAAGAAGATTACTATCTAGGGCTTCAAGAGCTTGGACTAGACGAGCTACCCCCAGGACTCAGCCGGATAAATGTCATTACAGACGTGGATTTATTCGGCAATAATCTAACCAATGTAGACCAGATACTGAATCTGCCAAATCTACGCGAACTAAATCTCAATAATAACCCGCAGTTAGAAGGTCTACCAGTGACCACCGAAGATCACGAATCACTAGAAATAATGACATGCAATCAATGTTGCATCCAGGACATAGACAGTAGCATCAAACATTTAAAAAAATTATCTGTGCTTTCTTTAGCTGGCAACGAAATAAAAGAAGTTCCAGAAGAGATTAAAGCATGTGAAAATCTCAGAACTTTAGAAATCCATAACAACAAAATCAATAAGCCTCTACCAAAATCGCTTGAGCAGTGTACAAAACTACGTGATCTGCGCACAGATACAGATGTAAAAACAAGGAATGAGAATAAAGAGATATTCGTGACAATTAGATCAAACGCAGAAAAATATAGAGAAACACACAGTACACAAAAAAGTGATCTTACGTCAGCAGAAATCAACGAGCTCATTGCAAATGGTGATACAGCAATTACAAATCTATTCGTAAAATATCCTGCAGTGAGCAGCTTCTTTCAGGGACTCCAAACAACGCCAGCGTGGACACAACAAAAAGACAACTGCATCCAAGACATACGTCAGATCATTAATCGTATGTTGACTGACCCTGCCTACAGCGACCGATGTATCGGTATGGCAAATGAAGGCACAACGTCCTGCCTCGATCGAGTAACCTACTATTATTTACTCATGTTGATCGAGTTGAAATCGAAGTCTATTACGAAAGACAGTCCTCTGAAAGACATTCTTAATTTTGCCAAAACCAGAGCAATGATCGATGTCACCTATCAAGCAGCTGAGAAAAACATCCTGCAGGAGGATACAAAAAAGAAGTCCACTCATAATACGACAAATATACAACAAGAGAACCAAAAAGAAGAAACTGAGTATTATTTAGCCTATCTAGAGAATGTCAGGGATGTGCTCAAAATTGAGCTACCAGACATGCAGTACGGTCATTTCATTCATCTGGATCAAAAGCTGTTATCCGAAAACAGAAGTCAATTACAGAATGATAGCGCCATGCATGCAGCAGCAAGTAAAATAGTCTTAAGTGATGACTATCTTAGTCAATGTCGAGATATCACAACATTATTAGCCCCCATCGATGAACATTTTGGGCAGCAACTTGAAGAATGTCTCCTCAATAAAAATACGCCTGAAAGAGACATCAAAGTAAAAGTAGAAGCACTACAGGCCGAGAAATTGAACTATCAGAGCGGCATACTCATGGAATTGTACGAGGGAAAATCAGTAGCAAGCGTTAAAAAAACTATCCAAAAAAGCTTGGATAAATCAGTAAAACCCAAGAAAAATAAAAAACGACTCACAACGTCTTGGTTACCTTTTAAGTTTGAGAAAAAACAAAACAAACTATCATTGAATAGTCAAAAACACAAAGAGCATCTCAAACAGTCCATCGCTCAAGCGCGACAAAATCGAAAAAGAACAAAACCCTAGAGCCTGATATAATTGTTTGTCTCAGCAAGCAGGTCATGATAATCTGTTGCGCAGGGTACACACGAATACTTTATGATTCACGAATTATCAGCATCTATATTAGCTGCAAACCCGCTTCGGCTCGAACACGCAATCTCTTCTGCAATACAACAAGGTATCCGCAGTCTACACCTAGATGTCATGGACAACCATTACGTCAATAACCTAGCGCTCAGTTTTGATCAAGTAAATATGATTGTTGAAAGATTCCCCGAGGTTCACCATGATGTTCATTTGATGGTGACAAACCCTGAGGCTGCTCTCCAGCATCTACCACTTAAAAAGTTACGCATAGTCTCATTTCATACATCGACATCAGAGCAACCTACCGCCGTCATAGAAACAATACAAAAATACTGTCAAGCCAGTATCGCAATTAATCCAAATGAAGAATTAGACAACTTCTTACCAATGTTAAAAATAGCAGATCACTGTCTCATCATGGCAGTAATACCTGGTAGATGTGGCCAAACGTTCCAGCCTGCAGCTCTCAATAAACTCATAGAATTACAGTCCTTCAGCGAACAAGAAAACAACACGCTAGCATTAGCAATAGACGGTGGCGTGAATCATAAAACGCTCCCAGATATCCTTAAAACATCTGTAGATATTGCACAAGCAGTTGTTGGCAGCGCCTTATTCCCTAATCATCAGGGTGCTGATGCAAGTCAACTCATACAGTATGTTGCATGACAGATTATTTAGGGTTATCAAAGCTGAGCGTATCTGTATTGTCGTTGTAGGCAAACAACTCAGCGTATCGCCCCCACTCAATAACCGTCTTTAGCACTTCAGCAGCGGCAACATCACTCAGATCATCTTGCAATTCAATCAAGAACCGCTGACCACTCGCACTATGACTTGAACGACCGTGCAATACACGTAATATATGACGAACTAATGGCACATGATCCTGCAATTGACGTGCAAATATCTTTTTCCGCTCCAGAATATCCGCCTCAGAAAACTGAACACCCGCTGGCGTCAATGAAACATGTCCCGAGTCAATAAATGCCAAGCGCAATATCTCGAGGCAATCAATGATCGACATCAAGTCATCGACATCTAAATAAAGCTCTTCAGCAAGCGTAGATAAATCCGAGTCTTTTTTAAACTCCTCCGAACCTAGCGCCTCCAGCAAACCAATCATACTACCAACTTCTACCCGCGGTAATCGATGATAGAGACTGATAACCTGAAACCGTTGCCCTACCGCATGATCTGCGCGATTTACCTTAGCAATTTTTTGATAGATCTCCTCCATTATCGATTGAATGACAACAGGCTTTTCGGTTCGAGGTTGCTCCACAGTCACCTTGATCTCCTCACGAATGGATCCCGGGTTATGGCCAAAAATCAAAATACGATCCGCCATCGTTGCTGCTTCTTCAATATTGTGCGTCACCATCAGCATAGATTGTATATTCGTTGACTTCTTCATCCACAACCGAAGTAAATCATTACGTAAGTTATCAGCAGTTAGTATATCCAACGCTGAAAAAGGTTCATCAAGTAGTAGCACTTTTGGCTCAATCACCAATGCGCGAGCAATACCAACTCGCTGACGCATCCCACCAGATAATTCTCTCGGATATGCAGACTCAAATCCATCCATCCCAACTAAGTCTATCGCCTGAAGTGCCCTTTTCCGTCTTGCTTTAATTGGAATCCCTTGTGCCTCCAAACCAATTTCAACATTCTCAAGCACCGTCATCCATGGCATCAAAGCAAAATGTTGAAATACCATCCCGACGCCGGAAACTGGACCCGTTACAGGAGCGCCCATCAAAGACACAGACCCAGATGACGGGCTGATAAGCCCAGAAATAATTCTTAATAGCGTTGACTTTCCAGACCCAGAGGTGCCAAGAAGCGCTACAATTTCACCTGCTTTGACCGAAAGATTAATCTGATCTAGAACGAGTAGATCCTGAGTTGCATCTTTTTTAAATGTCTTTCTTACATTACGAACATCAATAATTTTTTTCATATACAAAACCTCAACTTGCGAACCGTCGCTCAACATAACGATACAACGGGTGCCAAAAAACACGATTAATCACAACCACATAAAAACACATCACCAGAACCGCTAGAATATGTAGATTCAGCTCCCCTCTAACAGCGGTCTCGTGGATGTAAGCACCTAAACCATAAGCCACTCTGGTATCACCACCCCATGTTAGGACTTCAGCAACGATACTTGCATTCCAAGCCCCCCCAGCCGCAGCCATTGCACCAGAAACAAGGTGTGGAGCAATAGATGGTAAAATAAAACACCGCCATCTTTGTACACCGGTTACACCAAGATGCTTAATTACGTAGGCAAGCTCTTTATCAATTGCTTGAACAGCAGAGATAACATTAAATAAAATATACCACTGTGTCCCCAAAACCATGAGTGGCGCACACCAAATATTAACGTTAAGTCCATAAGTAAGGATAATCCACATCAAAAACGGATATAGCATATTAGGAGGAAAGGCAGCCAGAAACTGAATTACAGGCATCACGCGCGCTGCCACCGTGGGACGAAAACCAATCCAAACACCAACCGGTACCCAAATCAATACACAGACCAATAACAAGATAAAGACACGTAAGAAAGTGAAAAAGCCAAGCATCAAAATACGAAGTAACGCTTCCACAGTGACAATCTGCGCAATAGACCACACCGCATATACCGTTAGCACAGTAAAAGACAGTAATAAAGACCAACGCACCATCAAACTGACGACTAACTGCTGCCGATCGGATGAAAATGACATCGGTACAACCCGAGAGTATCGAGCAAAATAAGCAAGGCATTCTGAGAAAAGATCATGCAAACGGGAAACACCCCATTTTGTCCAGCGGGTACGTGATAATAAGTTCACAATCCAAGATCGGTTCAGATGATCATCATCATTTGATTGATAGCCACGAACAATATGCAACAGAGGGCGAAACATCAATTGGTCGTAACAAAGAATCACGACAAACATTGCTAATAAAGCCCACAACAAAGCAGTGTAATTTTCTTGAAGATTCGCTTGCCACATATACGAGCCAAGCCCAGGCAACAAAATACGACCTGAACGCCCAGACACCACAATTGCTTCAGACTCCATGATATAAAACCAGCCTGCAGACAATGAAACCATCATATTCATCAACAAGTCTGGCATTGCATAAGGCACATCAATACGCCAAAATTTCTGTATGCGACGTAACTGCATGACCGAAGCTAATTCGCGCATGTCCGCTGGAAGCATAATCAGACTCTGATAAAAAGATAAAATCATATTCCAAACTTGAGAAGTAAAAATCATGAAAATCGCAACCATCTCAAAACCGAGCTTTCCTCCGTGAAAAACTTTTTCTAAAACCGTCGCAGCAATCGTTAAATACCCTAAAATCGGTATAGATTGAAGGACATCAACCAGAGGAATAATAAATCGCTCAGCAGCAGCAGAGCGTGCAGCCAGCGTTCCAAATATAAACGTAACCAGCAACGAAAAAAACAAGGCCACAAACATACGAAAAACACTCAGCATCGCATAAGTTGGCAGCATCGACAGAGACAAATCAATACGACCATTGTCAATTACCTCTGATCCAAAAGCCACATCTTGCATTGCCTGGCCAAGAAAGAAAAAAACGACAACCGTCAGAACAAACGCAATCAAATCCCAAATATTTGGGAGCATGACGGGATCGGCCTCAACCCGGGTTTTATACTCGAAGTCACTCACCTCAAACCCACTCTTTATGTTAACAAAATCGTCCCATTATAGCGCAAGCAGCACAGAAATGAAAATACAGAGCCCCGAACGATAACAAAGCAGGATAAAGCAAGAGAAAAATCATGAATAAAATTTGACAATTGAACCGAGTTTTAGGACAATATGCAGCAAATGGGGTGTCGCCAAGCGGTAAGGCACGGGGTTTTGATCCCCGCATTCCCAGGTTCGAATCCTGGCACCCCAGCAACTTAAATACATACGGTGAAACCATGTCTAATCAAATGCCCACTCTAGTTTGTGAACCACGAGAACAAACAGGAACAATCGCTTGCCGCAAGCTTCGAAAGCAAGACACCGAAGTTATCCCTGCGGTATTATTTGGTGAAGGCAAACCAAGTCAATCTCTTAGTGTACCAGGCCATGAAGTCCAAAACCTACACAACAAAAAGAAATTGGCAGGGCACCTATTCCAACTACACATCGGCAAAAAAAAACAGGCCGCGCTTGTTAAAGCCATTCAGCGCCACCACCTCAGCGGCCAGATAATCCATATTGATTTGCAACGCATTGACAAAGGTCACAACATTACGACGAATGTGCCCATTCTTTTCCTACATGCAGAAGAGTGTCCAGCCATTAAAGAGAAAGGCCAGATCACCTATACTACGACTGAAATCAGTGTCACCTGCCTGCCAGCAGACTTACCAGAGCATGTCGCGCTTGATCTAAGCAACCTCGAAATAGATCAAATCATTCATCTCTCAGAGTTATCCATGCCAAATGGCGTGACGCTCACTGAGGAAATCACCGAAGACCACAACCCAACGCTTGTCACAGCGCATATGCCAAAAATCATCGAAGAACCAGTAGAGGATGAAAGTGAAGAAGAAAGCGACGCAACAGAAACACTTGATACTGAAGCTGACACCGATGACGAACAAGATAGTTCTGAAAAATCAACAGACTAACCTATATAGCGGTCATCTAGAAACTAGCCATTAACTAACCGTCATGACCCTGAAGCTCATCGCCGCACTCGGTAACAACGAAGAGAAATATCGCAACACGCGGCACAATATTGGATTTGAATGGCTTGACCGGCTCGCCAAAAAATACGATGCCTCTTGGCAACAATCGTCGCACGGCAAGGGAACCGTAACGAAACTTACGCCAGAACACCAGGACAGTATCACTCTATTTAAGCCAGGCCTACTTATGAATATCAATGGTCGACCTATTGCGGACTACGCGCGCTACTTTAGAATCGAACCATCCCAGATATTACTCGTGTACGATGATCTAGATCTCCAAACAGGCATTATCAAATGTAGAAGATCGGCTGGACACGGAGGACACAACGGAGTCAGGGATCTCGGCAGCCATCTTGATATCAGTCAAGTGCTTCGGCTGAAAATTGGAATTGGCCGGCCTACCAATAAAAAAATGACTAGCCACTATGTACTACAAGATCCAAATGAACAAGAGTACGTGCGTATCAATCAAGCTATTGAGAGTAGCATCGCACATAGCAATCTCATCTTATCGCAAAATATCAATGCCTATTGCGAACAACTCGCAATAATCAATCAACAGGAGAAGTCGGATGGGATTTAAATGCGGTATCGTCGGATTACCTAATGTTGGCAAATCGACACTTTTCAACGCACTAACGAAAGCTGAAATACAGGCTGAAAATTACCCGTTTTGTACAATTGAGCCGAATACAGGCATGGTTGAAGTACCCGATACTCAACTACAAAAAATCGCCGCAATTGCAGGCAGTGCCAAAATAATCCCGACCCTGATGGAATTCGTTGATATCGCCGGCTTAGTAGCAGGCGCAAGCAAAGGAGAGGGACTGGGCAATCAGTTTCTTGGACATATTCGCACCGTTCAGGCCATAGCACATGTAACACGTTGCTTTGAAGATGAGAACGTGACGCACGTTAATGGCAAAATAGACCCCATTGATGACATACTCACCATAGAAACGGAACTTGCACTTGCTGACTTACAGACAATTGAAAAAGCACTCACTAAATTACAAAAACAAGCAAAAGCACATCAAGCAGAAGCACAAAAAGAGCTGGCAATATGCCATCAAATTATTGAATTACTAAATAACAATGAAAGTCTGTATCAGCACCCTGACAGTGATGTCCAAGTAATGGCAAGAAAATATCAACTAATCACAGCAAAACCCCATTTCTACATTGCTAATATTAATGACTATGAAACAATGGATAACAATGAAGCGCTAAAATCGGTCCGCCAGTATGCGCACCAAAAAAAATGTCCTCTTGTTATCATTAATGCGTCACTTGAGGCAGAGCTTTCTGTTTTATCAAAGGAAGAACAAGCTGAGTTCTTGAGCGAATTAGGACTCAATGAATCAGGGTTAGATAGACTCATCAGCGCAGGACATCAACTACTCGATTTAGAGACCTTCTATACCGTTGGGCCAAAAGAAGCAAGGGCATGGTCAATCAAAAAAAATGCAACAGCACCACAAGCAGCTGGCGTCATACACTCCGATTTCGAGCAGCATTTTATACGAGCAGAAGTGATGCGTAGTCATGATTATATCGAGTTGAATGGAGAAGCTGGTGTCAAAAAAGCAGGCAAATGGCGCCTAGAGGGCAAAGAGTATCAAGTACAAGATAAAGATATTTTAGTGATTCGAGCAAACGCCTAAAAGAAGTCCTTAGGAACATGCCAACATTAGCGTAAATTTTTCTGAGATATGCTGAGCGCTGTCAGCCAGATTACCAATACGCTCAAAAATTTTGTACATGAACATCACGTCTATTGGTGGCAACTTACTTTCCTCAACCATCAATAAATGTCTAAGCCTAACCTGCTGCTCATCATTTTCATGCTCCAAGTCATGAATACTCGCAGCCATTTGCGTGATGTCTTCCATACATGGTCCTTGAAACCCAGACTGCATAGCTAATTCCTGGCGGCTGACTATCTTACCAGCCGCTTCGCAAACTGACACAGCAGAAGCAACAAAAGAACGAATTTCACAATGAAGACCATCAGGAAAAATGAGCTGTCGACCCACTGTAATACCAGCTATATCCTCTGCCTGATTGGCAATTGCATCTTGCGATTTTACTAGTGACAAAACATCGTAACGCGAAACTGGCAAAAAGAGCTCTCGATGTAACCGTTGGTTTGCTTGTTTCTGTAATTGATCTGCTACACTTTCCAATCGTGAAATCTCTCGCTGAAGTTCACGTGCCTGGTCCCATTGAGCATCAAGAACTGCTTGAAATAGATCATTCAGTAGGCGCGCGGATGCTATCGATGCCTGCATATGATCATGGATAGTTTTAAATGGTGACTCAGAAAAAACACCTAATAACGTACTTCGAATACCCATACATGCCCCCTCTACATCGTGACCATAAAAAAACCAACCAACAGTATCAGGAACAACGCCAGCAAACCCAGCGTAAACAAGGCACTTTGTAGTGCCTCAGAACGAAATAGCTCAGGCTGATGCCGTACTTTAAAGTAGAGTAAAACCCCAACCACCAAAGTCAGTAAAAAAACAACAAAACTATTCAACTCGATTCCCCGCCGTCAACTCATCATAATAAACAGATGCATCATGATCACAACCATATGACAAAACATCGGCAACTCGGCATACCTTCAAAGTACTTGTTGCGCGACTACCAGAGAGGTCATCTCCATGTGTCAACAAAAAGCAATCCTCATCATTCAATATACCTTGCTCGCGGAAAAACATCACGATTCGCGTCACCAGCTGTCGAGAAGAACCAATCTCGGACATATCGAATGGTAGAGGATAAACATCACGCAAAAAAGTCATTTTTGCTCGCGAACGAGGGAGTCGACTCAGCGCATAGATCGGAATACCTGACCGAACACGAGACATAATTCTAGGCGTCTGCCCCTGCTCTGTGACCGCCACAACCGCCTTCACTGGCATCCGGTTAGCTAAGTACATGGCTGCATAAGCAATCGACCCTTGAGTATGATTGGCTACCATTTTGTCTTGATAGTCAGATTTCCTTGTCAAAGAATGTGCCTCAATACGGCGACATATCATCGCGACCTTTTCAACTACACCAACAGGATGATTACCCGTCGCAGTCTCGGCTGATAACATAACGCAGTCAGCACCATCCAGTACAGCATTTGCCACATCAGATACTTCAGCTCGAGTCGGCGTTGCAGCCGTCACCATAGACTCCATCATCTGAGTTGCCACGATAACTGGAGTTTCTTGAACACGACATAGCTTGATCATATGCTTTTGTAATACCGGCACTTCCTCTTCACCAACTTCAAGTGCCAAATCACCTCGTGCAACCATGATAACATCTGAATGCATGACAATATCTTCAAGATGATCAACCGCCTCACGCCGCTCTATCTTAGAGATAATACCAATACTTGGATCGTGTGCATCAATCAGCTCACGAGCGCGCAATATATCATCTCCACATGCTGGAAAGGATAGCGCAATCATATCGACCCCTAAACTGCAAGCATAGTCCAAGTCAGTCAAATCTTTATCAGTCAACATAGGTGCGCAAATACCACCACCCAAAACACTAATACCTTTACGATTTGACAGCACACCGCCAACGATAACCTCGCATACAAAGGCACTTTTAGACTGAGACTGAACCCGTAGTTTGATTCGACCATCATCCAACAAAAAGAAAAGCGACTCTCGGCCAGCAACATCACTCAGAAGCCCAGAATAATCAAACCAAACACGCCCCTCAGTGCCACCGTGAGGATCACAGCCAAGGTCTAAAATAAACTCAGCGCCCGGATTCAATATAACAGAGCCATCAATAAAATGACCGATACGAATTTTAGGTCCTTGTAAGTCAGCAAAAATTGCAATATCCCTACTCATTTCTGCTGAGACTTTACGCACTGTTCGTACACGTTGCGCATGATCATCTAAGTGGCCATGCGAGAAATTTAAACGAACACAATTCACATGAGAGAGTAACTCAGCCAGAACGGATTCATCATCAGTCGCAGGGCCAAGCGTTGCCACAATTTTTGTGCGTCTTAAATCCATCATACAGCCACCTTCATCAAGCTCATCACCTCTAATACCGGTGTTGTACCATGTGCCAAGTAGTACAGAAAAGCACCGCCACCTGTACTGACATGCGAAAAACTATTCACATTTAACATCTCCAAAACAGACAATGTATCACCGCCACCAACAAGCGTATATGCCTGAGCAGTAGACAACGTTGATGCTAAATGAGCGCTACCAGCAACACCCGTTCTATATTCATAAATACCCATCGGACCATTCCAATAAGTAGATGCTGCAGAACGAGCATGGGACTCAAAACGCGCACTCGTTTGCGGTCCAATATCCACAATCGCCTCATGTGGTAAAATATTATGTATGTCCACAGTACGCACATTACTGAACTGTTCAGTATCGGAAGAAACGACAACATCAACTGGTAGCACAAGGTCAACAGATTGCTGCTGCGCTAGAGCAGAAAAAGCTTGCGCTGACTGTAATCTATTATACTCAACCCAAGAGGTTCCCGTCTGAAAACCTTTCGCGTGCAGTAATGTAGAGGCAATACCACCGCCAAAACAGATCATATCAACTCTCTCGAGCAACTTTTCCAAGAGAGGTAGTTTTGTTGATAGCTTTTTTCCTCCAACATAAGCGACGCGTGGCGATGATGTCTTCAAAAAAGACTCTATACCTGACAGCTCTTGAGTGTGTGTAGGTCCCAAGCAACATTGTTTAGCCGCTTCGAGTATACCAACAGTAGAGGCATGCCGACGGTGAGCACAGGCAAATGCCTCCATCACAACACAGTCTACACCGTCGACCATTTGTTGAGCAAGTACCGCATCATTTTCAAGCTCGCCAACGAGAAACCGGGTGTTTTCGGCAAGTGCAACCGTACCAGGTGCTAGAAAAGTCTTTTGATATGGCCATTGTGATAAGAATGCAACTGGCCGCGATAAGCTCGCTTCGAGCGGAGCACATAGCGTAGACAACGAGTAATTTTCATCAAATACACCAGATCGAGGACGACCTAGGTGCGAAACTAAGATCACACTGTGCTGCATTGCCAGGAGATCCTTGACCACAGGAATCATACGAAATAATCGATCGTTTAATAACCATTTCCCATCAGAATCACGGGACAAATTAAAATCCACACGTAGTAATACCGTACTCCCTGGCGATAATCGCTTACAAACGGTATCAAAGTCATTTTTTTGGGTTGGAACGACATCATTCATGAGACAAACTTACCGGTGCAGCGCAAGAGCCAGCCAGCTGCTGCGCCATGATGTTAGCCATATCCAACATCCGAGTGGCATAGCCCCATTCGTTATCGTACCAGGCAACCACTCTAACTACTCGACCATTGATCTGCAACTGCGTAAGATCGATCACAGCAGAGCTCATGTTTTGATTAAAGTCACAAGATACTAGGGGCTCCTTGTTGACTGTTACATAGGGTGATGAAGCTACTGAAGATTCTATATGCTGGCACACCTGCTCTTTAGAAACCGCTTCAGGAAAATATATGACCATATCCAATAATGACACATTGGCAGTGGGCACACGTAATGCATAACCTTCAACTTTACCGTGTAATTCTGGCATCACTTGAGCAATCGCCTTTGCGGCACCAGTCCGCGTAGGAACAACCGATAATTGAGCCGCGCGTGCACGCCGCAAATCACTATGGTGGGAATCCACTAGCGACTGGTCTTTTGTATAGGCATGTACAGTGGTGAAAAAACAGCTCTCAATCGGTTGTAACTTTTTCATAATAGACAATACTGGCGCCAAGGCGTTAGTCGTACAAGAACCAATTGAAATCAAACGATGATCATCGTGGTATACATCAGCATTTGCACCTAAAACCACAGTTGCATCTAGATCCCCTTTAGCTGGCGCAGATAAAATCACACGCTGAGCACCCGCATCAATATGCTGCTGCATCCCAGCACGATCTTTGAAACGTCCTGTGCACTCTAACACACAATCCACCCCCATTACTTGCCAAGGCAGTTGTGCTGGTTCACGCGAAGCGCAAAGCTGTATAGCACGATCAGCCACGCGCAGACTATTAGTGGCACCATCATAATTGATGTCCATTGGGAAGGTGCCGTGCACACTATCATAGCGTAACAAATGCGTCAGCGTAGAGAAGTCATGCGGGTCATTCATCGCAACCAAACGACAGTGTGAAAAACGCTCGATATTCTGATGATATATGCGAAAGATGGCTCTTCCGATACGCCCAGCTCCACTGATAGCAAGATTCATTTTGGGTGCATTATTATTCATATTGGACTACTACAGGAAAGAAAATCATACAACACAATGTAACATTGTTTCGAGGGAAAGTTAAGAGATGAACGCAACAATCAGGGACGCAAAGCAAAAAATTCAACGGCATGAAAATCGTTCAGTCATGCACACGAAAGCAACCGTTAAATCAGGTAGCCGCTACACATTGTTGATGTAATAATCGAGCTTGATCTACTACCGCTTCCACTGAAAAGCCACATGCACGGTAGACTTGTTGCCCGGGACCAGACTGCCCAAATTCATCAATACCAAAGACCGCACCAATTCGATTCTGTATGAGTTGATACCATGCCGAACTTGATCCCGCCTCTATGACCAGACGAAATCCTGACTCAGGTAAAATTGCAGATCGATAACCTTCGGGTGCACGTTGAAAACGCTCCCAACAAACCAAACTCACCACGGCTACCTGAATACCTTCATCAACCAATTGCATTTGAACTTCATAAGCCAACCTCACTTCTGAGCCAGTTGCAATCAAAACACCATCGCAGGCATTACCATGTGAATCAAGTCGACTCGCCCCATATTGGACGTGCCATTGAAAATCACCACGAGAAAACATCGCCAATTTTTGTCGCGTCAATATCAGACAGCTGGGTCCATCATGACGACTCAACGCTTCTTTCCAAGCAATAGCCGTTTCAGTTGTATCTGCAGGTCGCCATACATCCAGTCCGGGTATGGATCGCAGATGAGCAAGCTGCTCAATCGGTTGATGCGTTGGACCATCTTCGCCGACGAACACAGAATCGTGGCTAAATATAAATATAACCGGTAGTTTCATCAATGCCGCCATGCGTAGAGCATTAATACCATAGTCAGAGAAGACCAAAAACGTGCTAACAAAGGGCCTCAAGCCACAACAACTGGCCATCCCGTTTGCCATTGCAAACATTGCAAACTCCCTGACGCCAAAGTGCAAAAACTGTTCTGGATCTGCATCCACGCGCCAAGTATGTGTCTTTGACAAGAGCACACCAGTCGACTCCGCAAGATCAGCAGAGCCACCAATCAGATTGGGCATAGCATCAACCAAACGCTGCAAGCAAGCCTGAGAACTGTGCCGCGTTGCTTGTGGCGAAGACACTAACAACGTTTCATCTTCTAGCCATGAAGCCCACAACAGCTTCCATTCATCAGGAAGTGTGTGTGTCTTACCTAGAAAATCGATATCACGAAAATAAGCATGCCAAACTGGATCCTTAATGGATTCCACGCGCGCTTTCCATTGACTTTTCTGGGGTGTGAGCTGTTCAGATTGCCAAGCCGAATAAATATCATCCGAAAGTGTAAAGTCAGGAAGAGTCCATTCTATAGATTGTTTAAAATCAGAGAATCGCTGAGCCCCAAGCGGTTTACCATGAACTGTAGCCGTTCCGGCCCATTCAGTACCTCGTCCAATTTGTGTTTTGAAAGCAATCAAACTAGGCTGGGCATCGCACGCTTTTGCCTCGCGGAGTGCAACATCAATCGCGTCTGGGTCGTGTCCATCGACGTCCTCAATAACTTGCCAACCATATGATTTAAAGCGATCGACCACTGAACATTCAGCCCATTGATCAATACAGCCATCAATGGATATCTGATTATCATCCCAACAAACAATCAGTTTACCAAGACCAAAGCGCCCTGCTAACGCAGATGCCTCATGTGATATACCCTCCATCAAGCAGCCATCACCTACCGCTGCGTAAGTATGGAAGCCAATCGCATGATCTCCGTCAGACGTCTCTGTTTTTGAGTGCAGAAAACGCTCTGCCATCGCAATGCCAACCGCATTTGCCAAACCTTGCCCCAACGGACCAGTTGTCACATCGATGCCCAAACGAGCATCACGCTCAGGATGACCGGGCGTTTTACTGCCATACTGCCGAAAAAGACGAAGGTCATCCATCGATAATTCAAACCCAGCACAATGCAAGATAGCATAATACAAAGCAGACGCATGGCCATTAGATAGCACAAATCGATCGCGATTTGACCAAGTGGGTAACGTTACGTCGTAACGCATATGCTGGCGCCATAATACCGTTAAAACATCAGAAAAACCAAGAACAACACCCGGATGACCAGACTGAGCCTGCTCAATAGCGGCTAGACCCAAGACTCGAACAGCATTCGCGCAAATGTTGTGTTGATTTGTTGTTCTTGTGCGGTCATCATTCATATCACAATGTTAGCAAGCATCGCATGCATACTCAACTCTAAAATGCATTAGTCAGCGACCATTTGACCCCAGCGATCACCAACAGCATGATTAACAACAAGCGGGACATCCAACTTGAGCACACTCGTCATTGCCTCTCTGATACGAGGAAGGAAGCGGTCAACCATTTCAGATTTGACTTCGAATATTAGCTCATCATGGACTTGAATAATTAAGTATGCATCATCACCGAATGAGGACAGTTCATCAGCAACACGAATCATCGCGCATTTAATCAACTCAGCAGCAGTCCCCTGCATTGGCGCATTGATCGCTGCTCGCTCCGCCGCCTTTCGTATGCTAACCTTTTGATGCTTGATATCGGGCAAGTAAATTTTTCGACCCAGCACTGTTCGCACATATCCGTCTTTGATCGCCTGTGCACGTATCTCCGCCATGTATGACCGTACCTGCGGATAACGATCAAAATAACGATCAATATAAGCCTGGGCGGTTGATCGATCTAAATCGAGCTGTTTCGCCAAACCAAATGCACTCATACCATATATCAAGCCAAAATTAATCACCTTAGCTATCCGCCGCTCATTAGGCCCAACCTCGTCAGTCGACATAGAAAAAATCTCAGCGGCTGTCGAATCATGAACGTCAGCCCCCACCATAAAAGCCTCGACCAATGCGGGGTCTTTTGAAATATGTGCCATGATGCGTAGTTCAATTTGAGAGTAATCAAATGAGACTAGACGATACCCAGATGGCGCAATGAAACCTGTTCTAACCGCTCGTCCAGCTTCTGAACGTATGGGAATATTCTGCAAATTCGGATTCTGACACGATAAACGTCCAGTTGCAGTCGTCGTTTGTTGAAATGAACAATGGACGCGACCATGTTTTGCCAGCGCCGGTAATGCATCTACATAGGTTGACTTGAGCTTTGACACACTACGAAGCTCTAAAATCACTCGCGGCAACTCAAAAGTATTACCCAGTGCCATCAACACGGACTCAGATGTTGAGGGATCCCCTTTTGGCGTTTTTTCAATCACTGGTAATCCCAGATGATCATAGAGAATCGTCTGAAGTTGCTTCACCGATGCTGGATTAAATGACTGCCCCGCTAGTTGATGAGCAGACTCTGTCAAGCGCTGAATTGTCTTCGCCATTTCATCAGACTGTGTACTGAATAACGCTACATCAATACAAACACCACGTGTCTCCATGGCTGCTAAAATCCGAGTGAGCGGCGCATCTATCTCATCGTAAAGGCGATAAGCCTCAGCATCTAAGTCACGCATCACCTGCCACAGATTACGCTGAGCTGCTGCCTCATCTGACAACAATGCGCCCAACTGATCTCGCGTAATTACGCTCAAAGGTAAACGCTTTGCCCCCTTTCCCAAGACATCATCCCGACTTGGCAAACTATCGCCCAGATAGGCCGCGACTAAATCAGAAAGCGAGAGCCGCGATGGCCCCTTGATAGCATAGGCCAAAACCGTTAAATCATGAAAACAATGAGTTAATTCAAACCCCTGAGTCAACAACTGTTTATAGATGGGCTTTGTTTCAATGAGCACAACTTGCGTAGCTTGAAGAATTGTCTCTCGTAAAACATCAAGCACGTCGGGCCATGGACAAAAAACATCGACTCCCTGCATAACTGAACATGGCACCACAAAAGACCCACTCGCATCACACACACCAACAGCAATAACCGAACCACTCACACCCGATTCAGTGGACAAAGGGTCTTCGTACAGTGACAACCCAACGATAGACTCCGGATCTATTCTTCGGCATCGATCCATGAGCGTCGATAAATGATCAATCCAGACAAATTCAGATGGCTTTTTCAAATCTGGTAGTGCTAATTCTTTGAGCCACGTTTTAAAACCAAGTTCTTTATAAGAAGCGCTGAGCACACTAGTATCTTCGGTTTGACGATTCAGCTGTTGCCAGTCAAAAGGCAAATCAAGCGTCTGACAGATCGTCACTAAACGCTGATACAGTGGCAAGTCGGGAATAGCTGCTTGAAAATATTCGCCCACTTTACCCTTAAGCTCAGTTGCATGATCAATAATAGATGCGAGGTCGCCATAAGTGGCTAACCATTTAACTGCCGTCTTGGGGCCAACCTTCATCACTCCGGGTATGTTGTCAGAAGTATCTCCAATCAAAGCAAGATAATCGACAATCTGATGCGGATGAACACCAAACTTTTGATAGACACCCCTTTCATCAAGCAGTTGGTCGCGCATCGTATCGAGCAAGATAATGTTCTCGCAAACCAACTGAGCAAAATCCTTATCTCCAGTACAAATGATCACCATCGCACCAGACTGAACATAAAGTCGAGCCAACGTTCCAATCACATCATCAGCCTCTTGTTCAGGCACAATACATAGAGGATAACCCTTTGCCCGTATCAAGCGATGCAATGGTGCTATTTGCACCGACAGATCGTCGGGCATTTTCCCACGATTGGCTTTATATGCTGGGAAGATATCATGTCTAACAGTCGGCCCAGGCGGATCAAACACAACCACGATCTCTGCATCAGGATAGTCTTGGTCCAAACGACGCAGCATATTCATCACACCATACACTGCACCAGATGGTACACCCTCAGGGTTTGTCAGCGGGGGTAACGCATGGAAAGCGCGAAACAAATACCCTGAACCGTCTACTAATACAACCTGCTTTTGCACAAGCTACTTCTCCATCCAATAACTGGGCGAGAGTATCACAAAAAAAGCAAGAATTTCAATTCGGCCGATCAGCATAGTCAAAGCCAACCAATTCTTCACCGGCCCGCTCAAACTGGCAACACCAGCTGGTGAAGTCAGCATAACACCGGTATTTGATAAGCTGGCACAGACCGCAAAGAATGCAGACGTAAAATCCATGCCCAAACCAGATAAAATCAAAATCGAGACTAAGAAATAGCCGATGTACATCGAGAAGAATCCACGCATAATTGTGATTTGATGATCAGCCGAACTGCCCGACATTCCGACTGCTACAGCAGGGTCTGATAATATTGCACGTGGATGGCGCATCAACTGGCAAGCCCTTGCACCCTCTTTCACCAAAAACTGCCAGCGGATTATCTTAATACCACCAGAGGTTGATCCTGCACAACCACCAACTAGCCCAAGAAAAATCAATAACAACGGAAGAAAACTTGGCCAATTTTGAATGTCCCCAACGACAAAACCCGCAGATGAAGTCATAGACACCACCATAAACACTATATCCAAGATTGGTATACCAGAACCGTATAGCCACATCACAACGATGAAAAGCAGTGCCATCGATAACAATATTGATAAATATGAACGAAACTCAATATTTGAGCGATAACCGAGGTACTCACGTAACACAAAAAATTGATAATGCAGTAAATAATTAATACCACTAAAAAGCATAAATAGTATCGTTATGACCTTGACACCACTGGACTGATAATGAGCAACACCAGCGTCATGTAGGGTATAACCACCCGTTGACACGATAGAAAAGCTCTCACATAAAGACTCATACCACGATAGTCCAAGAACGCGTAATGAAACACAACAAACAAGCGCAGTAGCACAATAAATCAACCAGAGATATCGAGCAATATCAGTCATTTTAGGCCGCTTGCGACTATAACTCACGACTGGACCAGGCAAGTCCGATTTGACCCCACGACCAACCAAAAATCCGCCTGTAGTTAGGGCAGTCATTGCCATCAATATAATTCCCAGCCCACCAATGAACTGTATCCACATTCGCAGAAACAACATCGACTTTGGTAAACTGTTCAACGAGGAAAACACATCCAGGCCTGTCGTTGTGAGGCCAGATACGCTTGCAAAAAACGCATCATCCCAGCTCATTGCAACAGGGTATATTTTGAAGATACTCGCCCCAAGAATAGCAGCACCAAGCCATAACATCACCACAATAACATACTGATTGGATTCAATTGCGAACAATCGTTGACGAAAATAATATTGCAGCAAAAACACCAACAACATCACACAGAGCCCCATCACAGCTAGATCCTGCGAAAGCATCAGCCAAAATGGCTCCGAAAAATACCAACTTACCACCAATACTGGCAATGAAAGCAGCAGATAAAAGAAAAAAAACCAACTGATGATCATGATAAGCTATCCACCGACACCATTTCAAAGACAGCAATCGCTGGCACCTCATACGGATGGCTAGACTTAATGGCTGGCACAGCCAGT
>DBUY01000058.1:37726-44153 GCA_002308435.1 Proteobacteria bacterium UBA1278
AACTTAATGGCTGTCACAGCCGATGATAACGATGATGCACGACACATCATCTCAAGCTTAATCTCAACAACTGATGATTTCTGGTTGTGTGCACCAATATGCGGTGAAGCAGAGTTGTCAGGCACAAATTCGCCAACACCTTGTGTTTGCCAACAACAGTGGGAATATCCTTGAAATTCACCAGCACCAGCAGCAAACATAGATTGTTTCACAGTTTCTACCGCTGACATCGGTACATAGCAAATGATGTGGTACTGTCGTTCGTCTTGTTCACCCATATCATCAGCATAACATGTTCATCCATTAGGTGCACGAGTGCTCGGTAAAAACTTGACAGACTTCAACGAACCTATCAGTATCTATGATATCGATTAACGAGTTGCCTCAAATGACACAAACACCAACCCGGACCACATGGATTTTCACCAGTCTACTCAGCATTATCGCATTGTTTGGCATCGTTTTTGCACAGCTTAATCAAGAAATCATTTTTCCAACCATCAACACTACGATCAGTATGGATAACGCTGAAGCAGTCGCCAAAGCCTCCACACTAGACAACAAATCACCGCTTGGACTTGGGTCAGCGCGTAAAATGGTTGCAGCGTACTTGACCGATTCGGACGTAAATAACTATCTGTCATTACAAGACCCCTCCAATAAACTGCTCAAAGAGGCGCTTGCGAGCCAAACCATACAAACAAGCTTCTGGAGTGTACGTTCATTTATTCCACAAACCATCCAGGAAAACTTCTATTATTTCGCACCAGACGGTAGTCCATTCGGGTTCAAACTAAAGTTGCCCGAGTCTAAGTCATTACCAAACATTGACAAACAAGCTGCAACTGATCTCGCCACAAAGACGCTAGAGAATTATAAAATCAGAGGTATTCAAATCAGTGACTATCAGCTAAGAGACTACACACAAGAACGTATCAAAGACCGTATCGATCATCACTTCATCTATGAAAACACACAGAGAAAAATCGCTGAGGCAGACCTTGAAATGCATCTAACGATCAGCGGCAACCAAGTCACCAATCTCAGACCAAACGTAAAACTACCCGAGAATTTCTACCGTGATTTTGATAATATGCGCTCATTCAATGGCTCCTTCGGTGCAATCGGCGGTGCAATATTAATCATCGGCTACGGCAGTATCATACTTGCCAGTATTCTCTTTGGATGGCGAAAACAGTCACTCAACTGGCGAGAAACTACCGCTATCAGCGTCACTATCGCTATCTTCCTAGGACTGAATGGAATCAACGTCATGCCACTTATCTGGTTTAGTGGTTATAACACTGCTCAAACATCAACTGGTTTCATCACGCAGACAGTACTATCACAGATATCATCTGTCCTATCACAATTCGTTCAGATCTTCATCACGCTTCTTGCAGGAGAGTATCTCACTCGAAAAACACGACCGCACCTCCCCCAACTGTGGAACTGGTGGCATGTAGAATCTGCATCTTCGCAAAACACATCGTATCTCATCTTTCTAGGCTATGTCATATTCGGCTTAACGACGGGCTATCAAGCAATTTTTTATCTGGTTGCACAGCAAATACCTGGCGTATGGATACCAACAGGCCAATTAGTTGATCCCAATTTTATCAGTACTTATATCCCCGCGCTCACCCCTTTTAGCATGTCATTGAATGCTGGAGTATGGGAAGAGCTACTGTTTCGTGCAGTGCCTATCGGGGCAGCACTTATCATCGGAAAACGATATAATTGCCTAACGCTAGTCACCGCTCTAATCATTCCGATCCAAGCCATCATTTTTGGCATGGCACATGCCAGTTATCCACAACAACCTTTCTTTATACGAACCATTGAACTGGGCATCCCCTTCGCTGTCTTTGGAATAATTTACCTTGTCTACGGGCTGCTACCAATCATCACCGCACACTTCTTATTTGATGTTTACGCATTTAGTACCGTGCTTTTCAACATGAATACACCAAACATTTGGATACAACAGACACTTGTCTTTTTAGCATTGGCGATACCCGCCATCATCGTATTATATGCAAAAATAGTCACTGGAAACTGGGTAGGATCCAAGATCCCACAGAAATACCTGAATAAAAACTGGAAAACACCGGAGAAAGTTGGCCCAGAAGATGAAACAGAAATCATCATCACACCACCAAGTTCTCCAATTAGACTGAGCGTCTACATTGTCGTCAGTCTGGTAACCGTCATCGGTCTCAGTCAACTGTGGTACAACATCCCACAAACAACCCAACCTCTGAGTAGCCCGCGCTCATCTGCCATTAAAACCGCCAACCAGCTTGCAAAAAAACAACAATTGGATTTAACGCAGTCTTGGATTGTGTCCACAATAGCAACTTTATCTGGTTCAGATACTGCAATCGCCTACCTCATTGACACCTTTGGAAAAGACGCAGCAACCAGCCTCCTGCAAAAGCCGATTGTTCAATCAAATGGTGAACCACTCAATATTTCCGCCCATATGCCAAATTATGCTTGGCATACTCGATTTGCAACATTTGCCGGCACACAAGATGAACGTGCTCAAGAACTCATGATCGATAACACCAATAACTCGCTTGACTTTCAACATCAAATATCTGAAAACACGCTCAGGCCTTCTCTGAGTGAATCTGAAGCGATCATACTCGCCAACAGTCAAGTTGGAAAAATAACCCCACAAGTAAAATCATTCCGCATCATCAAAAAACAACCGACAACGATGCCAAATAATCGAATCGACTGGAAGATAACATATGAGGCAATCATTGATGATCAATTTTCAGCACTGAAACCGCGCATCGATATCTCAATAGCTGGCAATCAGATTTCTGGACAAAGCCAATATCTACATCTCCCTGAAAAATGGATCCAAGCTCGAAGAATTGATGAGCAAAATAATAATCTCGTCTTGATCTTGGAAAGTATATTGTGGACACTCATCACACTCAGCATTCTGAGTATCAGCCTAAATCGTTTTGTCAATTCAACAGTCAACTATACCGTGCTTAGAAACGTCGGGCTGCTGATACTGGCACTTTATGGGATTTCCTATCTCAATAATATCAATTATCTCCTTATGCAACTCTCAACATCCATGGACT
Organism: Proteobacteria bacterium UBA1278; assembly: GCA_002308435.1. Taxonomy (GTDB): domain Bacteria; phylum Pseudomonadota; class Gammaproteobacteria; order Comchoanobacterales; family Comchoanobacteraceae; genus UBA7916. The sequence goes on from DBUY01000058.1 coordinate 40,834, forward strand.
TTACCAACCAGATTGTCTCGCATGCATCATCATGGGGTATTATGAATTTTCTGAGAATTTTCGCAATCTGTGTCACACTGCATTATGTTGTCAATAGTCAATCACAATTCAAAACAACAACATTGACGCCATCATTACTCAGCGGAGTTTTCTTAGGGCTAATACTGATCGCAAGTCGCTATATCGTTACTCAAACCACGATGCCAACGGCAGATTGGACACTTGGGAAAACAACAATTGTTTCAGGACAAATACCATGGGTTAGCGCCATCGATGTTGGTCTACAATATTTCTTCGTCACCCTGTTTGCGCTGACTGCAAGTCTACACACAATGACGAAAAAACGGTCCAAACTACTTTTCCTGTTCGCAACATTGACGCTAACATTAATTGCTAAATCACTGAGTTTTGAGCACCGAATATTTATTACTCCTGTAAAATTACATCTTTTGATATACGCATCACTGTTTTTAATCACCTGTATTGGCTGGCACAGCATCATTAGAAAAAATCCACTTGTTATCCCCGTAACAACAGCAACTATCATCATCACCAATCTTCTCATGCTCACTAGAGCCGCAGTTGCACCTGGTTACACCACTGTTATTGGGGTATGTATTGCAATGGTGATACTATGGACCTACGGGCTGATGTCGTTATTGCAGCGGCACCAACACCATGGCCAGGTAAAAAGCCAATAATCAACTGACAACATGATTGAACCAGGTTTCGTCTAACCATTACATTACACCTTCAAGAGGTGCGTGGAATCCACGCTGAAACAATCGTTATACTTCCCTAGTCAAGACAGATCTTTGGGTAATTGATATAAATATGAGTTTTTCAAAAGCACCCAATTCGAATTGTGATTACGCCACGTGGCGTTTAGGGCCAAATCGCCGGTCGCGATGCTCTAAGACACGGTGAAAAAGCTCACCATCACACTGATTGTCGCCGTCACATAAAGAGAGATAGACCTGGCAAGCACGGCTGTCTAAAGAACTCTCTAGACATCGCGTATGCGAACGGTCCCGCAATGTATGCATTAGTTTGGTAAGATGTGACTCATCAGAGTTCAACATCACCTGTCGCACATGATGCGCACAATCAGCACAGTCCCCCTGTGTTGCGGTTTCTAGACACTGGTGACAACCTGTATCAACAGAATCGGCATAAGCAGCTGCAAACATCAGCGACACAGCTAATGCGTATATTCTAATGGCCATATACAATCTCCCTCTACACATCATACAAAATAAATCAGATCATTCAAGTCATTCATGCGGCAAGGGAACTAGCCTTGCGTGCGAAAATACTGACAATGATCACTCAAAAAACAGTTTTTGCAGAGTGGCTGTCGTGCTTTACAGATATATCGGCCATGCAAGATTAACCAGTGGTGCGCATTCAATAAAAATTGCGATGGTATATTTTGAACCAAGGATTTTTCAACACCAAGCACTGTATTCGATGACGTCAACCCCAGTCGCCGGGAGACCCGAAATACATGTGTATCGACCGCTATCGTTGGTTGAGAAAAAGCCATATTCAAGACGACATTCGCAGTCTTGCGACCAACGCCCGGTAGCGAGACCAACTCATCCAGCGTCGAGGGCACCTCTCCGTCATATTGGTCGAGTAACTGCTGGCACAACCCCATAATATGTTTCGCTTTGTTATTATAAAGCCCAATAATCTTGATGTGTGCTTTCAAACCATCGATTCCAAGCGCAAGAATCGCTTGTGGGGTATTCGCTTGCGCGAATAAAGTTTTGGTAGCCTTATTCACACTAATATCCGTTGCCTGAGCAGATAACACGACAGCGACCAATAACTCAAACGGCGATTGATATTCAAGCTCTGCCGTCGGTTGTTGATTGTGCTGTTCAAGCAGCGTAAAAACAGCCTGGTATAATTTCTGCTTCGTGCGCTTTGTCATAGTACACCCATTTCTTGAATCTTTTGCTTCGCATTCGCGTAATTAAGTGTTTTTTTCTCTTGTACAAGCTGTAAACGACGCTGCTTGGCTTGATATCGTAAACGAGATTGGTCCCGCATTTCATGAGATACAACATCGGCCGCGTCGTCAAGAGCAACCTGCTCGATACAATCAACTGGGCATGGCTCAATACATAAATCACATCCCGTACACAGTGAATCAATCACAACATGAGCCTGCTTTGGCGCGCCAACAATCGCATCAACAGGACAAGCATTGATACATTTAACGCAACCGATACACACATCCAGATCAATACGAACTCGCGTTGGCGCACGGTATTGTGTCAACACGGTATCAAGATAAGGCGCAGGATCAATCGATACTAACTCAGCGACTGCGGTCAATGTATCAATGCCACCAGGATGACAGCGGTCAATTGTTGCTTGACCGTTCACGATTGCCTCAGCATAAGGCCTACATGCCGAATAATCACACGCCTGGCATTGCGTTTGTGGCAATAAAGCATCAATTTGATCAATCAACTCTAATTGACTCACAACAATTAACCCGAGTTATCTTGTGGACACATCGCTAAAGTAATACGCTCAAGCACTCTTGGAAACGCTTCGATTTTTCGACCCAAAAACTGTTGAGCAGCATCGTCAAAAGACGCTATATCATGATCAAAAATCTGTGATATCTTACGACTCGTCATCGGGACTATTGGCTGTAGGTAAACAGCAATAATCCAAAAAAGATGTAACGCGGTACTACAGATTTCCTGAACACGCGCCAATGAGTCAGCTTGCTTAACCATTTGCCATGGTTTATGTTGATCGACATATTGATTCGCTAGGTCCGCTAAAGCGATAATTTCACGTGTCACTAAGTGGAACTTTTTCGCTTCATACAGTGATTGAATGACATCTGAACGTGCCAACAACTCAGCATATGGTGAGGAAGTATCTAATGTTGAGGATAATTCACCTGAGAAATATTTGTGGATAAAACTCGAGGTTCTGCTACCGATATTCACAACTTTACCCACCAAGTCTGCGTTACATCGATTTACAAAATCTTGCCAATTCAGATCAATATCTACAACCGAATCGCTCAGCTTACAGGCAAAATAATATCTCAAATACTCTGGAGATAATGCATTTAAATAGTCCCGGGCAGTGACAAATGTCCCTTTCGACTTTGACATTTTTTCACCATTAATCATGATAAAACCATGTACATGAATAGACGAAGGTGGACGATAGCCAGACGAAACAAGTACAGTCGGCCAGAAAACACCGTGAAAGTTCACCAGATCCTTACCAATAAAATGTACTAGGTCCCAATCACTATTGACCGAAAAAATAGAAGGGAAATA
>DBUY01000055.1 GCA_002308435.1 Proteobacteria bacterium UBA1278
GCTAGGAAAGTGCTTGCTACACACATGGATCAACTGCATGCAATGGCGGACGCGTTAATGAAATACGAGACCATCGACAAGAATCAAATCCAGGATATTATGACAGGAAAAAAAGTTCGGCAACCAGATAACTGGGTTGAAACCACAAATAAAGGGAGTGGATCGTCTACAAAGGATGATAAAACAACCGCTAAACGTTCTACTACCAAAAGTACAACGACGCGAACACGCCGTAAAAAAGCACAAGATGATCCCACAGATAAAGATTTAATTGTCGAGAGCGACCCCGGCGTTTAAATCAAATGGCAGTTACAACGAAAAGCGGCCAAAAAATCGCATTTGGAACTGATGGCATACGCGCAGAGCTTGGTCAGAATGGGATATCACCATCGGGTATGCTTGAGATAGGCTGGGCCTTTGGCATCGTATTAGCCGAGCGAACAACAAGCCCCACTATTTGTGTAGCAACCGATACGCGCGCCTCTGCAAATTGTTTAGAAAATGCGCTCATCAGTGGATTCGTCGCTGCTGGAGTGCACGTAGAGAGGCTTGGTGTCCAGCCTACGCCAGTGGTACCATTTTGGATACGACATAGTCAGCTCAGTGCAGGCGTCATGCTGACCGCCTCACACAACAAGGCGAAAGATAATGGAATAAAGCTATTTAATGCACTCGGTGAGAAAATTTCAAGCGCAGAGAGAGAAGCATTGATTAAAGCAATCGATAATCCTTGTGAAATATCTGAAAAGACATGTTTTGGGCAAATAGTATCTTGTCAAGATGCTGCAGCCGAAGCTTACACGCAGTATGTTATTGCAGCTTGTGCGATGGATAATCAATCTGAGAAAGTACTGCATGTCGTCATTGATCCAGGCTATGGTGCAGCCAGCCTCATCGCTGAACCAATTTTTAAATCACTCGGCTATCAGGTGAGTATCATACACACGCGTTATGACGGCTATAACATTAATTGTAAATCCGGCTCAACGAGCCCCGAGGTATTACAAGAAGAAGTGATCAATCAAAAGGCAGATTATGGGATCGCATTTGATGGGGACGCGGACCGGGTTATCATAGTGGATGCCAAAGGGCGTCTCGTCGATGGAGACAACCTCCTATTCATTCTTGCATTAACACAGAAGACTAAACGAAAAGTTGTCATCACACCGATGTCCAACCAAGGACTCACTGAAATACTGCAAAAAAATGATATTGAAGTAGTAGTCGCACCAGTGGGCGACCAGAACGTCTATGAGGCCATGAAGGCACACTCAGCAAGCTTTGGTGCAGAACCTAATGGCCACGTTATTATTGGTAATATCAATCAGTCTGGCGATGGTATCATGGCTGCCGCAACCGTCTTAAAGTCAGTACATATCAGTGCAATGCCACTGGTTGTATGGGTAGATAAGCTTGTAAAATACCCTCAGCGTGTCATAAATATCCCTTTCCATGATGAAGCAGAACGTACTCAATTGTATGATCAAGTCACCTCAATACTAGATAAAGCCGAGCATATAGAGGCGAGTAGTCGATTTTCAGGGACAGAGCCAATGCTGCGGGTTTTGCTGACTGCAAATCCTGGCTATGAGCAAAACATCGAGCGTGTTGCGCAAGATCTACAATTACTGGGCGTTGAGTAATCGCTAGTTGTTTGCCCTGATCATTTTAAATATAAAATCCCCGATAGCTACTCGGTATGATTCAATGATATCCAACAAATAACAGTTTTCAGAAACAAAGAAATTTCCAGGAGACGTTGGCAACAATGATTGAACAGTTTACACTGTTCTCATGAATAATGAAGTAGATGTGTCTATATGGATCAATACAAAGAGAGACGTCAGACGGTTCTGAGCCGTATGCCAGATAACGCTATGGTTGTCGTCACTGGCGCGGTCAGACAGCATCAGTCGGCTGACCAGTACTATCCATTTCAGCAGACTGGTGACTTTTATTATCTCACGGGCTGGACTGAACCGGATGGTGTTCTTATATTGATTAAGCAATCAGGTATGCGGTCAATACTATTTCATACTGGAGAAAACGCACACGATCAGCGATGGCATGGACGAAATATTTCACACGGCGATGCAATACAAATTTATGGATTTAACCAGGCTGAGCCACGAGAAAAATTTGACAAGTGGTTGGCACAGCATCGCAGTAAATTTGAACATGTCCATTTTTATATGACCCAGGTCAATCCAAGGTATCAGAGCACCAATTCACAGTCCTCGAACATCGAAATAAAAACCTGGCTTGCTGAGATGCGACTCATAAAAAGCGAGCAGGAGTTGGCACATATTCGGCGTGCCTGTTCAATCACAACACAGGCACATCGACTAACGATAGAAGCAGCAGCCCAATCACAATTCGAGAACGAGCGTGAGGTGGCTGCAACGTTTCAATACCATAGCATGATGCTCGGCGCAGATCGTCTTGCCTACGACACGATTGCCGCAAGTGGTGACAACGCGTGTATCCTTCATTACACAGATAATAACGAGGACATTAAAGCCGGTAGCTGTATTTTACTCGATGCTGGTGCGAGTTGTGGGTCCTATGCTGCTGATGTGACCAGAACATGGCCAATTTCTGGACAGTTTAGCCGAGAACAGGCAATTATATATGATATTGTTTTTGAGGCGCACCAATCCTGTTTTGCCATGCTGAAATCAGGTGTGAAAATGAGCGATGTACAGAAGCTCAGTCAGAAGATGCTCGTAGACGGGCTCATAACACACGGTATTGTTGAGAAAGAGTGTGACTCAGATACTGTGTTTAAAGCGTTTTATGGTCACGGCGTTGGGCACTCATTGGGCCTAGATGTTCATGATCCAAGTCCTCCTCGTGGCGCATTTGAGCTTCGTGAAAATGTGGTGGTGACCCTCGAACCTGGTTTGTATATCACCAGCCACGAATTATTAAAAGATAAGCGCTTCCTTGGCATTGGCGTTCGTCTAGAAGATAATTGTCTTGTCAAAACAAACGGGGCATTGAACCTGACACAAGCAGTCCCGATAAAGCGCTCTGAAATTGAGCTGTTGATGAGAAAATAATGACTGATATAACAGATATTGCCGTAGTGGGTGGCGGACTAGTTGGGTTAATGGCTGCGCAATGTTTCGCACAGAGCGGCTGCTCAGTCCGGCATATTTACCCCAAATGTACGACGCCACCTAACGCGGATTACCCAATATCTCTGCGCCAGTCCAGCCAAGAACTACTCGAATCGCTGGATTTGTGGACTCATGAAGTAGAGATTTCTTCGATGCGACAATTGCACATCTCCGCAGTTGGGCAATTTGGTATGCTACAGATAGCACCCAAAAATCAGATGCTGGCACATGTAGTGAGTGCCCAGAAATTACTGGCGTATATGCAAATACAGGTAAAGCAACAAGAAAATATCATGACAACACATACAAAAGTGGTTGATGTTGAGTCAAGTTCAGATGAGTTTGTCCTAATTTGTGAAAGACGATCCTGGAAATGCCGACGCTTGATCATTGCCGATGGTGTATTTTCTCCTCTCTCTCGCATACTCGGCGTGAGAGCAAAAACTTACCCAAAAATGATGCAAAGCAGTATTTGTAGAGTCAGTACGGATGGTTGGCCAAAGGGGCAGGGCCTAATCAGAAAAACATCACACTCAATTTTGGGATGTATTCCAAGAAACAAAAATGAAGGTTGGGTTATTGCAACTCAATTAGCCCCAGAGAAAGAAATACATCGACCAAGCGTATCGACGCTGAGGAAGCATATTGAAGATTGCTTATCAACGCGAATTGGAAAGCTGACGGATTTTGAGCTCATGTCCGAAAAAAACAGCATCTTACAGATGAGAAAAATGAGTAGCCAAGCACGAATCATTCATATTGGTAACAGCTGCATCAGCACACCGCCAATCGGAGCACAAGGACTCAACATGGCAATTCAAGATATTACCGCATGTCAACGAATACAGACGCACACAAACTGGATGAATAATGAACCGATGGCTTGGCAGCATCAATTACAAGCCTATTGTCAGCCAAGACATGATAGTTGGTACAAAAAAATATCACTGCTGATGGAGCATTTACGTAATCCAGGGCCGCTTAATCAGCTTTCTGAGCAAGCAGTATGGTTTATGCTAGGGATCAGCCAGCAAGCAGAGAATCAACTTAAAGCATTAGGCTTAGGGTATGGATAAACAGAAAAATCAACCTATTGAAGTGGACATAGTCGTCGTGGGTGCCGGAATTATCGGGCTCGCTACAGCTGCCAGTGCAGCAAAATTGGGTATGCGTGTTTGCTGTATAGATCAACAGCTTCCGCCAGAAAAAGAGGGAGCAATTTATGGCCAAGAGCAGCTACAGTCAGCATGGGTCAGTGCACTAGCAAGCCCAGGGGTCACATTACTGGATGAAATTGGCGTATGGGATGATTTAAAGGATCATGCGTGCCCATATCATCATATGCGGGTTGAGATATATGGCGCACCGATTCATCTCTCCCATCGCGACGCGATGACGCCAAATCTTGGTCACATACTCAATAACTTTAGGATTAAGCAGGCACTATGGCAAAGCTGTCGTGCGTCCGATGGTGTTGTTTTTCTTCAAGACACTCCTCAAGAATGGCGCCATGAAGAGCAGCAGTTGTATACTACGAGTGGTCAACAAATCACGGCAGCGTTATGTGTTGGGGCTGACGGTGTCAATTCATGGTGTCGAAGTGCAGCTGGGATCAGTCACATACAACACGAGTATATCCAAGATAACGCACTAGTCGGTATGCTACAACACGGCAAGCCACATCATCAAACTGCGAGGCAGTATTTCAGTGAACACGGTGTCCTAGGCATTCTGCCAAGCACGGATTATCATCGCAGTATCTATGTATGGTCATCAGCAAGAGGACAATCACAGGCAGATAGTTTGGCTAGGATGCTGCAACGTGTCCCATCAGAAATCGGATCATTGAAACTCATAGGAGAGCCAAGAAGCCACCGTATTGTCAGTCAGCGTGTCACAAAGTATCACCAGCGACAAATAGTACTGGCTGGTGATGCAGCAGTTTCGGTACATCCACTCGCCGGACAAGGCATGAATATTGGATTGAGACACGTAATAATGCTGATGAAGCAGCTTAAATATGCCCATCGAAATAGCCAGTTATTTTCTAATCAGCAGATTCTCTCTCGTTATCAGGAATTATGTTGCGGCTTTGATGCCTTGTCATGCGAAACCTACTCGCATATGCGTAGATGGCTGTGCCATAGATCGGGCGTATGGAGTCATTTTGTAGGACTGGGCGTGCGTTGCTTTAATCAAGCGGCAACTGTAAAGCGGGTATTGATTCGACACGCATTACATGCAAACATACATTAGAGCTTACAACATCATTAAAATGATAATCTAAAGGTTTATTTTTAGTCGGTGCTCGAGTACAATGTTTAAAAACAGAGGTTTCAAATGCGATTACAAAACATACTTATTGTCAGCCTAGTACTACTTTCCAACGCCTTGTTTGCGCAGTTTTACGATCTGCCTTGCGTACCTGGTGACAAGTCCATGTGCACAGGAAAGCACTGCGCCAACATCCGATTCGTAAATGAAGTTGATTCAGTTGCTAATATTGCTGGACAGCTCCGCGCAAAGTTATCCGGTGCTGCAAAACTGTTCTCAAACGGAAAATTCGAAATTCGAAAACAGTTCCCAGCTCGGTCTACGCATAGCTGCTATATCGATATGACGAAGTTCTACTCAAATGTCAAACAAGTAGATGTCAATCTTTCTTATAATGGAACTGCGTGCAATCACTTTCTCCCAAAAAGTCAGATTGGCAGTGGCGCTCCCTTCATAATAAAGCTACAAGGCAATAAGTGCGTCATCACCCGCTAGTTCTTAGATGACACAAACAGCTATCGTCGTTGGCGCAAACGGGAAAATGGGAAAAATTGCCTGCAATGCGCTAATCGAGTACAAACCAAATATATCAGTGATCCCGGTATCACGAGCAGACAATCTGAGTGAAGTCATATCCCAGTCCAGAGCTTGTATTGCTTTAGAGCTCACAGACGTTAATAGCGTATATTCAAACTCTCAAGTTTTGCTTGAGCATGGAATACCAACAGTCATCGGCGCAAGCGGATTGACAAGCGAACAAAAGCACCATCTGAATCAATTAGCTGTGAGAACCGATGTGCCCTGCCTAATAGTGCCAAACTTCTCAATAGCAGCCGTTTTGATGAACCAGGCTGCAAAATTAGCTGCACCGTTTTTGAACGATTGCGAGATTATTGAGTATCACCACACACAGAAAAAAGATGCCCCTTCAGCGACCAGTATCGATACCGCTAATCAGGTGAAGTTGGCCCGGCTTAACGCTTTAGAAAACAGCGGTGATCAGAATGCGCATTGGCGTGGTAGTGTGCCAATACACAGCATACGCTGCTCGGGCGTGCTTGCAAAACAGGACGTTATCTTTGCTCAGAGAGGGGAGACCTTAACGATTAGTCTCAACCAAATTGACCGATATGCATTTGCGCCAGGTATATGTATGGCGATGGGGCGTATTACCGCATTGCCCGCTGGGATACATACCGGAATAGAAAATGTATTTGATTTCTATGTGCAAAATATTTCACCCTAGATCTAGACACTAATCCCAAAAGCGATCACATGGGGGGCCAAAGTCATGAATACCATAACCAATGAAAAGTTTGTTAATAGTTACTATGTATATATCACCCTAGTATTAATGGAGTCTCTTCGCTGGTTGAGTTTTGTCGGCGGCTTTGGGGTGCTTGGATATATGGCGCAGGATCTTGCTTTGAATATCGGCTATGCGCAGGCTAAGTTGATTCTTCCTTTCGTGGCGGGTGTTGCTGTTGGGCAGCTACTCGTTGGCTTTCTTTCAGATCGATATGGTCGAGTCCGTATTTTTGTCATTTTTTGCAATCTTTATGCAATCGCATCTTTGCTCTGTCTACTAGAGCACAGTATGACTTTATTTTTGTTATTTCGATTTTTATCGGGTCTTGCCAGCCCTGTTGGAGAGATCACAGTGAGGGCATTAATAGCTGATATGTGTGATTTAAAAGAAGGTGGCAAATTGTTCTCAAAAGTTGTTGCAGGTTCCTTTATACTTGTCGGGGTCGCGCCAGTCATACTGGGGTATATGGGCGGAAATATGGGGTGGCGTTCTCTTTTTGTGGCAATCGCTATTCTCTGCTGCGCCGTATCAGCAACAGCCTATAATCTCTTGGAGGCTTCCGAGCAGGCGAATCGCCAACAGACAAAAGTGCCTAGCCATTTTTTTAGCCAGCTAAGGACTGTACTGGCCTCGCAACAATATCTTCAATTTTGCCTCTTTTACCTCATGAGTGGTATCATCATACAAACAACATTCTATTATAAAGCAATCATCCTGATTGATTACTTCCAGCAGTCCAAGTATTTGATCACAATTCTCCGAGGAATTGTGACGGGTATCGTCGGATATCTATCATGTTTTTTAAACGCAAAGTTGTTAGACTCATTCAGTCCTCTTCAACTAACGCGCGTTATGTTAGTGTTAGTCTGGATTTGCTCTATCCTACAAGCAGGGCTATTTTGGATAGGCGGACCTGAGATACAAGTCGTCATTTACATCTTTGTATTTTTCTTAGCATATTTTTTCTCAAATGCAATCGCAATAAATATGTTTTTAGTGACTACTCAGAGTATGCGCCAGTATCAACTGGGCTCAGGGTTTGTGTCTTCGCTCACCATCGCTGCCTTCACAGCGACAGAGTTCGTGTCCGGGGCTTTGATATCTAGCGCTGAATTCGATAGCCCTCAATCAGCATTTATTAAGTATTCGTTATTTATACTGTGTGTCGCGTGCGCATTTTTTGTCTATTATCCGAGACTCATGCAAGATGAGAGAAAAATGATGAACCAATAATACGTTTGGCATTGAGCAATCTAATGAACGATATTCTTCTTTTGACTCGACGATAGCTGTTGAAGTTGAGGGGCCGGTTGACATAAATCAATTAAATCAGCCAGGGTCTCGTGAAGAGTCGGAAAAGAAGAGAAGTCAACTTCAGACAACTGGAGTAAAACTTCACTTTTGGTACGTAACCGCATTTTTGACTTAATATTTTTTAGATAAAATTCAACAGTTCGAGCTGAGAGATTGAGTAGAATAGCAGTCGATTTGATTGTGTGGTTGCGCTGCAAGCAGTAAACACACTCGGCCTCTCGTTCTGAGAGATGTAAGTGCGCGTATTGCCCCGGGAGAGGATAGGTGATTTTTGGTTTTCGAGGCGCTTTTTGAGCACAGTCTTCTTCGTGCTTTTCAATATAAATATCAGTTTCTTGAAGGTTTGAGTAGAGACATCGGTACCCCTTATCTTCATAGTGAGCAACCTCATCAAGAATTATTTGCCAATAGTTCATAAAAACTCCACTTTGAATAAATAAAATATGATATAATTATTAAATTTAAACAATACCGTGAAATATATCGCACACTAAAGTGATCGTATATCATAAATTTTTCTGGTGCAATCACGTAATTTCGGATTGAGTGAATTCAGGGAATACAATATTGGGAATAATGGGTTGAATATGTTACTGTAGCGCCTACATACAGAGGATATTCAATATGGTAGAAAAAACGACACTTTGTCCCTCCGTCAACGAAATAGCAACCAAAAATACTATCCAGTCTTTAAAGCAAGCGCTTGACACCAACACAAACTATTCAAAGCCATATGAATACATTGAGTGCCAAAATCTCTTTCCAGACCATATCCTTGAGAGCTTACAGTCAATACAGCTACCCCATTTTCAATACAACCAAGGTTATGGTGCCCGAAACATCTACAACAAACATCGGCACTATTTCAACCAAAGTAACAATCTCAAATACAATAGTTTTGCCAGCGTCGCTCAAGCATTCCAATCAAGTGAAGTTATCGGCTCTATTGAACAGCGTTTCAAGGTTGATCTTTCTGGGCTGAGTTTGAGGATTGAGTTTACTCAAGATACAGATGGTTTTTGGCTAAAGCCGCATACAGATATTGGCGCTAAAAAATTTACGATGTTAATCTATATTTCTGACGGGCCTGGCCATGAAGAGTTAGGGACTGATATATACGCAGCACCTAATCAACATGTACGCGCATGCTGCGCAAAACCAAACTCTGCAATGGCGTTTATCCCAACGGATAGTACATGGCATGGCTTTGAAAAACGCCCGATTGAAGGCGTCCGAAAAACAGCCATAGTGAACTATGTAACGTCTGATTGGCAAGAGCGTGGCGAGCTAGCTTTTCCGAGTCACCCAGTCTATGCAGCATCGTCCGAGAAAGTTCAGAGTTAGCGCGGCAGAAATATCACTTTATTTTGGTCATATTGAACAATATGAGCTATAATGATAGCGTCTAGGTGTTATGTTACGATTTCTTTTGGATCTATACATATCGCAATGGGAAGATGTTTGTATCGGCTGTTGTGTAGGCCTACCCTGTGTAGGGAACCTGATGTCGATTACGTCACCCAAAATGAACCAAAGGGTTCAAGCGAAAGTGGCATAATCCTAGACATTTTTTTGAGATATTCGCATGCAAAAACAGCAGATCCGCCTTCACATGCGAGCAAAAAGACGTCAATACGCACAGGGCAATAAAGCAGAGGCCGCTAGACAACTTCACAGGCAGGTTATTCAGTTGCCTAGTTGGTGCCATGCCAAGCACATCGCTATTTACTACCCAAAACCGGAAGAGCTTGATACGCGAATGATTATCGATGCAGCCTGGGCCAGTAAGAAGTCTGTTTATTTACCAGTTACGCGTCATGCACAAAAAGATATGCATTTTTACCAGTACAAACAGAATAGCCATCTAATCAGCGGGCATTTTGGCATATCTCAGCCAGAAATATTGGGTCCACCAGCAGACGCTAAACTCGATTGTATGATATTGCCCGCTATCGCGCTCGACGAGTCTGGATTTCGTCTTGGCTATGGTTTTGGGTACTACGACCGTTTTCTCGCACGTCAGCAAAAACTGATCACGACCATCGGTGTCGCGTACGCTTGCAATCGTATCAAGAAATTACCACACGACGAGCATGATAAGCCGTGTGATATCAGTATTTGGGCCTAGCTTACATACACAGGCTAAAGATAGAAATGACACTTGTATATTCTCGGCTCAGCGCCCAGTGCTTCCAAACCCGCCAGCGCCCCGCTCTGTTTCAGAGTCATCAAATGCGGTGACAATATTCAGCTGAGGGCGAACCACAGGCAAGAAAATCAGTTGAGCAATTCTTTCTCCTGGCTGTATGATATATGTGCTGTCACTACGGTTTAGGCAAGAAACCATGAGAGGGCCTTGATAGTCAGCATCAATGAGGCCAGTTCCGTTTCCCAGAACAACCCCATGCTTATGTCCAAGTCCTGAGCGTGGCAGAATTTTCGCGCAAAACTTGGCATCACGTATGTATATCGAAATTCCAGTGGCGACAAGTTGACAACTTTTAGGAGATAGCTCGAGTGGGGTATCAATACATGCCAGGAGATCCATCGCTGCAGAACCGTTAGTTTGATACTGCGGCATAGGCCATTGTGAGCCCATACGCTGATCTAAAATTTTGACTTGAACGGATTCAAGGAGCTGTGACGTCATAACTACTGTATGGCAACCGGGTAACTGACTGGATTTTGCAGCATCTCAGTCATATTGTCAACAGAGTCCCCATGATTGACGATATTTACTGGGTTTTTTAACTTGGCTTGTATAATTTGTTCAATATCATGATGTAGTGCGAGCGATAGATCATATTGTTGTTTCTCCGCAGAGGTGCGCCATAACGGCTCGTGCCGCTCAACATAGAGAATACCACGATGCAGATAAGTTTTTAGTGGTATATTAATGACCTCTACCCCTGAGCGCACGTGTATTTTTTGATAGAGATCAGCAATATGCTCTGGATAAAGATTAATGCAGCCAGATGTGTTGCGTTTTCCAATTAAATCAGGATTGTTGGTTGAGTGAATTAGGTAGGTCTGCGCGGATAAATGGATAGCATACTCACCCAGTGGGTTAGCAGGTCCAGGCCGCATGATTGTGGGGTGGTCGGTAAAGCCATTCTTACGCGCCTCGGCCAGTACCCCTTTGGGGACGTGCCAGGTTGGCTTATATCGCATTTGGGCAATATACATCTTGCCCTCTGGCGTGGGGTGGTCAATTCGGCCAACACCAACTGGCCAAACAAACAGCTTCTTCTGCACATCATCATAATAGAACATGCGTTTTTCTGGGAGATTGATGGTCACAGTTTGTGGTTTAATTTTTTGTGGAAGAATAATCTTATTCGGAATATACACAAGCAGTCCCGGCTCGAGATCTTGATCATTGCTCAGATGTGGATTTGCGCTCATAAGGGCGTCATAGCCGATATTGTATTGCCGAGCCAGGTCATGGAGATTATTACAGTTTGCATCTACAACAGCATACTCGAGTTCACCCACCATACTTGACTGCCCATCATAACGGTAGGTTCTAGCTTCTGCAGAGTAGCAGCCTAAGCTAAGGGCAAGCGTGACGATAACAATATGTAGAACGTTGTATTTCATAACCATATTACTCAAAAGGTTCAAGAGATATAGCGATGGGCAAGGGATTTGTCAGAAATTTTTGAAATTTTATAGTGATGGGTTGTCAGTGTCAGCATTTTCATCCAAGATAGAAGTGTCAGTAACCATGGTAAAAATGATGAGTAAGCCGTATATCTTAGTTGTATTTTCATCGACAAGCGGTGCAACAGAACAGCTAGCACATAGCATTGCACGGGGTGTGAATATGTGTTCCGGAATGACGGCTAAAATCAGAACAGTGCCATCTGTCGATGATTTGATCAATACCGACCAAGCCAAAACACAGAATGTTGCCTATGCAACATCTGATGATCTCGCCAACTGTAGTGGCCTTGCAATTGGATCTCCTACACATTTTGGAAACATGTCCTCCGGACTACAGCATTGGTTAGAAAAAACAACAGGGCTCTGGTTTTCTGGTGGTCTTGTCAACAAGCCAGCCTGTGTATTTACTGCGTCTGCTAGTTTACACGGCGGACAAGAGACGACACTGATAAACATGCTCACACCCTTAATGCACCACGGGATGATCATATTAGGCGTGCCATATTTATCAGGGAGTCTAAACAAAACGGAGCGAGGGGGGACGCCATACGGGGCTTCATTTGTCACTGGCGGTAGTAATAGTGATCCAGAGTTGACTGATATAGAGCATGACATTGCTTGCGAGCAAGGCCAGCGTCTTGCAGAGGTCGCCAGCGCACTCTTGCGAAAGGAAAATAGCGAGTAAACTATTTCATGGGATGGCAATTTGGAAATACGGTTGGGCGTTACGGATTGATCAGTATTTTATTTCATTGGTCAAACGCCGTTCTATTCATCCTCATGTTATTCTCAGGGTTTACGATGACCGGTTATCTGACGGGGTCGAAAATATGGGCATGGTATGCATACCATAAAATGGTCGGCGTGAGTTTACTTTTATTAGCCACAGGGCGACTTATGCATCGTCTGCTTGGGCAGGTGGTGCGATCGCCAAGCTGGCGGATACACTATGGGCTTTACACCGGGATTATTGCAATGCCTCTGTCAGGCTGGATACTATCTAGCTCTGCTGGCTACCCACCGAAGATATTTGGGATAGCATTACCAATCGTTTCCGCTGGTCGCCAGTGGCTGACTAGCTCAGCCTGGTACGCACATTTTATCATTGCCTTTTTGATGATGATCACTATTGCGACTCATATCGCCGATCTGTTGCTCAGTTATCGACAAGGAAAACGACTGATCATGCGAATGTGGCTTCAGTGATATGTCTGTATGGCTGAAGCCGATATAATAAAGGCTATATTTACGCATAGTTTTAAAAGCCGTGATTGAAAAACGACTAAATTACGTGTAAAATGTGCAGCTGAGGTCTGATTGTCAGATGCTCATAATATAAACCGTTTATCAAGCGCGCAGGGAATCGGGTGTCATTTGATTATCACCTGTTTTTGGTAAACGCATTAGCAACCCGGAGAATAACATGGCCGCTACCGTAGACTTAAAAGAACTCATTGAACATGGTGTGCATTTTGGACACAGAACTTGCTTCTGGGAACCCAAGATGGCCCCATATATCTATGGGAAAAAAAGCAAAGATTTACATATCATCAACTTACTAAAGACTCGCCCTCTCATGCAGAAAGCACTCAATGAGATGGAAGCGGTTGCTGCAAACAACGGAAAAATACTGTTTGTGTCAACAAAAAGAATCGCACAACAAGCAATTGAAGAAGCTGCTGAAAAGTGTGAGATGCCATCTGTCAGTAAGCGATGGCCGGGTGGTATGCTGACTAACTTCAAAACCATTCTTAAGTCTGTCAAAAAGATGAGACAACTAGAAGAGTTTATCACGACAGAAGCATTCTCAGGCATGAAGAAAAAAGAGCGCCTGAGTGTTCAACGAGAACTTGGTAAATTGCAAGCCAGTTTCAACGGTATTCGCGATATGACCAGTTTGCCAGATATGCTGTTTGTGATTGATGTCGGACATGAGCACATTGCGATCAAAGAAGCAAAGAAGCTTGGAATCCCAGTCATCGGAGTTGTAGACACTAATTGCTCCCCTGAAGACATAGATTACGTGATACCGGGTAATGATGATTCTCAAAAAGCAATCAACCTTTACACCCGGCTTGCCTCAGAAACAGTCGATGTCGCAAGAGAGAAAATACGCGAGAAGCTTAAAGCTGCCCAAGTGAAAATGGAAGGGTCAACCCGTGTTGAAGTTGTGAAGAAAGCTGCCAAGAAAGCAGACGAAAAGGCAGTGGCTGAACCGACAATTGCACCAGGTGAAGAAACTGCAGCAGCATCTACTGATGTCGAAACAAAGAAACCAATCGTAACTGCCGAAAAGAAAATCATTCGTGTCGCAGCAAAAGCGAAGCAACAACCAAAAGCAGAGGTAGCTGAGCCTACTAAAAAGCCAGCGACCCGTAAGAAAAAGACAAGCGAAGAAGCCGATACAGTAAAAAGTAAAAAAGGGTCATCAGCTACCAAGAAAATAACAGCAGGCACTGATAAAACGACAGCTGAGAAGTCTACTGTGGCTAAAAAACCAGCCACGAAGAAAAAAGCGTCAACAACGACAACAAAGAGTGCTGACAAAACAGCAACAACAAGCCCTGTGAAAGCAGAGAAAAAATCAACGGCAAAGAAAGTGACTAAAAAAGAAACCGCTGCAGAATCTAAAACTAAGGGTGACTAGGTCGGCAGTCAGGTTGTACAAATCAATTCAAACTAAGGAGTAAAGTCGTGGAAATTAAAGCAGTAGATGTAAAAGCATTACGTGACGAAGTAGGCGCAGGTTTTATGGATTGCAAAAAAGCGCTTATTGAAGCTAAGGGTGATAAGCAAGAAGCCATAAGAATTCTAAAGACTAAGGGCATGGCCAAAGCGCAAAAGAAAAGTGGACGCGATGCAAGCGAGGGTGCAACCAAAACAGTGATCACCGACGACCGCCAAGCGGCTGCAATTGTAGAAGTTAACTGTGAAACAGACTTTGTTGCGCGATCAGATGCCTTCAAGGCTTTTGTCGCCGCATTTGCAGACGGGGTGTTAAGCGAAAAAGTTGACCACGCTGATCCGATTGATAACGTCAAGATAGGCGGAAAGCCATTAGAAGACGCACGTCACGAAGCTGTATTAAACCTAGGCGAAAACATACAAGTTCGTCGTGGTGAGTATACTACTGTTGATGGTAACGGCGGCGCAATTTACGGTTATTCACACGGTGATAAAATCAGTGTTTTGGTGACACTTGAAAAAGACAACGCGGAATTGGGTAAAGATATCGCGATGCATATTGCTGCACTGAATCCAGCAGCGATCACCGAGGATGATATTCCCAGCAGCATTCTGAATGAGGAGCGGGCAATATACGAAGAGCAACTACAAGGAAATAACAAGCCCAAAGAGATTAACGACAAAATCATCACAGGCAAGTTGAAAAAATTCGCCAGTGGGTTATGTCTTTATGGGCAACCCTTTGTAAAGGATCCAAAAGAAACCATCCAAGAATTATTGAAAAAAAACGACAACCATGTTAAAAAATTCATAAGATTTGCGCTCGGCGACGAGTCAAGCCAATAAACTTAGTGGATTCAACAGGAGCTAATCATGGGCAGTCCGTACAAAAGAGTCGTTATCAAAATTAGCGGTAACGCATTGTTCAATTTCGATGGGTCCGCGAAAGAGTTAGAGACCGACGATCTGCTCACAAACCTACTCACACAGCTTAAAACAGTGCAGCAACAAGGCGTACAGGTTGCCGTCGTATTTGGTGGCGGGAATATCTGTCGCGGCAAACAGATGGCAGCATGTGGCGTTAAGCGGACGACAGCGGACAACATTGGCATGCTGGCAACTGTTATTAACAGCCTCATCATACGCGAGCGATTGACGAAAATGGGCTGCCCCTGCGTTCTTATGACCGCGTTTCCTGTCGGTAATATGACACTACCTTTTGAGCCGTTCCAAGCTATCCGAGACCTGGAGCAGGGAAATGTCGTCATTTGCGCCGGCGGAACAGGAAACCCCTTTGTCACAACTGACACTGCTTCAAGCTTGCGCTGTATACAAGTAGAAGCAGATGCACTCATCAAGTTAACCAAAGTAAACGGCGTTTATGATAAAGATCCAAACAAGTTTGCCGATGCAAAGTTGTTCCGCGCATTATCCTATGACTATGTTCTTGAACACCAGCTCGCTGTCATGGATCTGAGCGCGTTTAATCAGTGTAAAATTCACAGCATGCCAATACATGTTGCTAATTATCGCGAGGCGGATGTGATTACACGAATCGTCAATGGCGGCACAGTCGGTACTATTATATCAAGAGAGGCAATGGGCGATGCTTAACGAAATCTACCAAGACGTCAATACAAAAATGACAAAGGCGCGAGACGGTTTAGAGAACGAGCTCCGAAAAATCCGCACTGGGAGAGCCCATCCGAATCTACTCGATCACGTTATGGTCGATTCCTATGGTACGAAAATGCCATTACCACAAGTTGCCTCGATCAGTGTTGAGGGTGCACGAAGTCTACTTGTTTCGCCTTGGGATAAAAGCCAAGTAGCTGCCTGTGAAAAAGCAATTCGTATGGCAGATCTTGGATTAAACCCTGCGACTCATGGAGAGAGTATTCGTGTCCCGCTACCTTTATTGACAGAAGACCGAAGAAAAGAGCTTGTCAAAATGGCCAAAGAGGTCACTGAAAACGGAAAAATCGCAGTCAGAAATGTACGCCGCGCCTGTCTACAAGAAGTCAAAACTTTACTCAAGGATAAAGAAATCAGCGAAGACGAAGAACGCTCTGCTGAAGAAAAAGTAAATCAAACTACAGAAAAGTATATTGATCAAATTCAACAACTACTGAACAGTAAAATACAAGATTTACAAGAAGTAAAATAGATGACTGAAATAGCACATGGGGTAAAGCATCTAGCGGTCATTATGGATGGCAATGGTCGATGGGCAAAAAACCAGAGTTTGCCACGTATTGACGGGCATTTACAAGGTGCTCAGGTTGCCATGGACATTGTAGAGTCTTGTGTACAAAAAAACATAGCCGAGCTAACGCTCTACGCACTCAGCGTAGAGAATTTACAGCGTGACCCCAACGAAGTGAAGTATATCACTAACTTACTCACAAAAACCCTATTGGACAAGCAAAGAAGCCTACAAGAAAATGGTATTCGCGTACGCGTCATCGGAGATCTATCACGCTTTGACCAAAAAGTCCGAGATGTCGTTCGTGTAATTGAAGAGATGACCTCTGAAAACACGGTATTGCAGTTGAATATTGCATTTAACTACAGCGGAAGGTGGCAAATTCAACAAGCACTACAACACGCCGCTGCGCAAGCAGCCCAACCAAATAGTAATCAAGCACTATTTGAGCATTTCGAAGCACATTTGCGCCAGGACATGAAAAGTGATCCTGACCTACTTGTCCGTACGGGCGGAGAAAAGCGTCTCAGTAATTTCTTGTTATGGCATCTCGCCTACACGGAGCTTTATTTTAGTGATGTATACTGGCCAGATTTCTCCGATCAACACCTCCAGCAAGCATTGGAAACATTTGCGTCACGAGAGCGCCGATTTGGCAAAGAAAGTGCAAAGCCAGTCATACAGTCCAATAAAAAAGCTCAGTGTGCTGGCGCTGCTCAATAGTCACGTAAAAAATGAATATATCATCAACGCATCTTCGAATATATACTGCAGGTGTGCTCATTCTTATGATCAGTTGGATGGTGCAACTACCCACAGCGTACATCGTAGTCATTTTAATGGGCGTTGGTGGCGTTGCTGTAGCTGAGCTTGGGTCACTGTGCTATGAAAGTTGCGGGTTAGGCCAGAATCATAGATCATCGAAATTTAGAATGACATGCCTAATTAGTGCAATGGCAGCGTGCATCCTATGTGTTGTTCAACAAGACTGGACACCCCAAACACTGGCATATTTGTCTTGGATACTACTTTTTTGGGCCATCACTAATATTATCATGACTAACCATGTACTACAGGAAGTAAAAATATGGCGATGGATCAATAACGGCCTCATGACAATTACAGTTGCACTATCAGGGCTTGCGTTTACCAAGATGCACGCACAGTATCACACCGAGTTGCTCACTATTATCTCACTAACAGCATTGAGTGACAGCGCCGGCTATGTATGTGGCAAGCTATTTGGCAAAATACGCGTTTTTAAAACGATCAGTCCCAGTAAAACTGAGTTTGGTACACTAGCAATGTTATTAATTCCGGCTAGTGTCACGTTTTGTTTGCCCGCGGCATTTTGTGGACGATACAGAAGCATGTTATACGCTGTGGGTGCCATCAGCCTAGTCGGGGATTTATGGATGAGTCAACTCAAGCGGAGCGCCAGAAAAAAAGATACCGGCAGTATTTTGCCAGGGCATGGTGGCATACTCGATCGTTTAGACTCACACATTCTCGTATTGGCTACATTAGCAATTTTCTGAAAATAGCCCAGAGTATTCTAGATAAAATTGAAATATTCAGCTACCAGCGTGCTGAAAGCAATGTTTAAAGCCAACTATAAACCCATGCATCATTAAGTATATTCACCTAAGGGGGGTACTCATAAGTGTTTTCAATTGAATTCTCATCGATCTATTGAGCCATGGTTTTGAATGCGTATTCATGGAAATCAATTTGCCTGAAATATTGCTAGCCAAGAAAGGTGTATTTCGGCATTAAAAAAACACTATTTAGCGAATATTTGGTCTATATTAATAATATAATCAATATTTTAGGTCGATGTGCACGCTGCCATCGACTGGCGGTTAAGGAAAGCAAAAATATGGTCGATTTTGAAGTCATTATTATAGGCGCAGGTGCTGCAGGAATTATGGCAGCAAATTTTTTACAATCGCGGGATGTATCAGTGTGTGTTTTAGAAGCAAGAGACAGAATTGGTGGACGTATCCATGATATTCATACAAAACAAATGGGGCACTTACATCTAGGGGCATCCTGGCTACATCATAAAGGGAATAAACATATTCTAAAAGCATTGCTGGATCAATATCACGTAGCCTACCTAAAAGAAGACGCACTAGAAAGTAGCGATAAAATGGAAATCTATAGCGAGCATGGAAAATTGTCAGGTAAAGAGAAAAAGTTATTCACAGAGGTATTGATCAGATTGCCAAAAAATATCAGAAAAATTGGGCAACAACAGCCCACATTATCTATCGCAGAAGCTGTGAGGCTGATTGGGGAAAAGCACGGATATAGTCAATCACTCATCCAAGCGCTAATCACACGATCAAGTGAACACTGTTCGCAAAATGCGGATGTGATGCCTGCAAGAGAATTTGATGGCTGGGAACCCAATGGGCTATTTGTCAAAGATGGTTTTGGTAAATTAATCAGAAAGTTATCAAGACACCTGAATATTGAGCAGAATACGATTGTCCAGCGTATTGATCAAACCGATGAAATTATTGTGATTGAAACCAATCAAAAACCATTTACTTGTCGATACGTGATCTCTACTTTACCAACAGGCGTGCTACAATCAGAGCAGGTTACATTTGTGCCGCCGTTACCTACAAATAAAAAAGTCGCGTTAGAACAACTAGACTCTGGCAATCATGAAAAAATATTTTTGAAGTTTCCGCATGTTTTTTGGGATAAGGACACAGAAATATTCCAACTTGCAGCGCCTAACAATCGTGGTGCTTGTACACAGTGGCATAATGTTTTACTCAATACAGAAGCTCAAAATATTTTGTATACTAACATCTCAGGTCCTGATATTTCTTACGCACGTAAGAGTGATCTAGCACTACAAGATCTCTGTATGTCCAGATTGAGACAGATGTTTGGTGACCAAATACCTGACCCCATATCCATTTATGTGACCAGGTGGTCGCTAGATCAATTTACGCTTGGTGGGCCATACGCACACCCAACGATGAAAGGAAAAATGGGAGATTTATCAACTATTGGGGAACCATTTGGACACATCCATTTTGCGGGAGTTGATACCTCTGAGAGTGAAACTGAAACCGTAGAAGCAGCGTTGCTATCGGGCATAAGAACCGCTAATCAAATTTTGTCTAAAAGATAAGCGGATTTTCTTGAGCAATCAGGTCATGAAGTAGTGCTGATCGCTAACATAATCACGAGCAGTCCAGATGTTGAAAAACAAATCACGTAAACCGGTCAAGCCTAGAAGCTACAACAATTAATCATTACAGAAGTTCGTTTTTTTCAGAGCAGTTAAGATGATGTTCCTGATCAACTTGCATGATTTATTCATCTCACCACATAAGCTTTGGTGGCTATGAACATTGTATTCAGTAAACTTGCTGATTCAGCTATAAACGCGGCATATTATTCAATACAGCTATGCAAAAGTTCATTACTGTAACTTTCAATAAGTCAGTATTTTCTTACTTCGTCTTCAGAGATACAGTGAGCACTGGCAAAAGCCGCAAGCGCTGACTCAAAAAGTAGATTAAAAAATATAGATTGTTAGCTGAGTGGGTACTCGTATAAGAAAATCATGAACAAGTTGTAAACCAACGTAAGTTCCGCTATCTTAGTGTCTAATCGATAAGAAGGATGATATAAATGTTTAGAAATCTACGACAACAACTCAGCACATTACTTATCATGAGTATGATGGCCATAGGGTGTCATGCCGAGGTCATTCAAAAAATTACAGTTGAGGGTAACAAGCGTGTTCCACAGAGTACAATTGTCGCTTTTTCAGAATTAAGTCCCGGCCTCGATGTGCATCAAAGTGATTTCAATAATGCCATCAAGCGTCTTTACAAAAAGCGGCTTTTCAGTCATGTCGCTATTACTATGCAGCACGGTAATGTCATTATCGAGGTGACGGAATATCCAATAATACGTAAAGTTGAAATCAAAAAAAACAAGCTCATCCCAGAAGATGGCATCAACGAGTTTCTCAAAAAAAGCCATTTAGAGTCTGGCGACGTGCTCGATCCGGCAAAACTTCATACCTTTAAGTATAGTCTCCAAAGAGAGTACCAAATAAATGGCTATCCTGAAGTGACAATTGCAGAATCAGTCAAAAAAGTAGATGAAGGCCTTGTTGACGTTGAAATCACTGTCATGAAGGGCAAACAATACCAGATTCGCAAGCTAAATATTAATGGAAATCTCGCATTTACAAATCGTGTTCTATTCAAGCAAATGACATTGGGAAGGCCGTCGCTGTTCGCAAGAATTTTCGGTGGAAATTACTATTCAAGCGCCGCATTTGAAAGAAGTAAGGCTGAGCTAACCAATTTTTATATAGAAAATGGCTTTTTAAAATTCACAATCGAAAACGTTGCCGTGAACTACTCAGAGAATGGCCAGTTTGTCGATATCGTTGTGACAATTGATGAAGGGCCTCGCTTCATGTACAACAGCCTTGTCATCAAAGGAGATCAACAAGCAAAATCAGTGATTGTTCCTGAAGTTCAGAATATACAGCGTAGATTAGAGCAAAGTCAGAAGCTGCCATTCTCGAGAAAAGATATATTTCAAATGACCAAATCACTGACTAAAGCATTCGGGACAATGCATTACCCCCTCAAGACAATTGACCCAATGGTCATTCCAAATGAGGCATCAGCAACCGTTGATGTGACACTTGTTGTTCAGCGCGGCACACCGATCAAGATAAGAACAATTACGTTTAGTGGCAATACACTGAGCATGGACAAAATATTACGCCGTGAGCTCGCAATCAGTGAAGGGGAAATGTTCTCTCAAGCGGCGCTGGACGAAAGTGTCAGGCGACTATCTAACTTGAGCTACATAAAAAACATAAAACCAACAATCACGCCAGTGCCAGGCAGTCCTCGAGAGGTCGATATTACAATCGCTCTAGAAGATGCGCCTGAGGCTACTGCCAACCTAGAGATGGGATTTAACAGTACAGATTATGTTGTTTTAACAACGAGTCTCAAACATCCCAATTTTGGCGGAACTGGTAATAATATCGATTTTCGAATAGAGAAAGCTCGAACCAGGACCACAGTATCCATTCTTGGAGATATCCCATTCGTTCTGGATAATGGCTTGAGTCTGGGCTACCGGGCGTATTACAGCAATAAACAGAATGCGAATGATAACACGAAGGT
The DNA here is from genome assembly GCA_002308435.1 of Proteobacteria bacterium UBA1278. Classification (GTDB taxonomy): domain Bacteria; phylum Pseudomonadota; class Gammaproteobacteria; order Comchoanobacterales; family Comchoanobacteraceae; genus UBA7916. The sequence goes on from DBUY01000055.1 coordinate 21,766, forward strand.
ATCAAAATATACCTGGCAGCAATCATACGCATCAGAGCGCATCGGGTTTAATCTCAGCGCCACCGCTCCAATTTCTATCTATCAGAATATTGCGATGACAGGTGAAATTAACAAAGTGAATTATTCCTATGATCCAAACGATACTTCGTTACCAGACAGCATACGTGATTCAATACAACGGTTTGGAAATAATATCTGGAACTTTGTAACTACGATGCGCTGGACACGAAACACACTTGATCGAGCAGTTCTCCCAACCAGTGGAAATCGTGAAGAGCTATCGCTCAAATTCGGTGTGCCAATGAATGAAAGCTTTACGAGCTACGGCATCATCGACTCCAAAATCGCCCTATTCAAGAAACTAGGCACATGGCCAATTACGCTCAACCCAACTGTACGCGTGGGTGCCGGGCAAGGGTTCAGTGGTTTTAGTAATATTACGGGGTGTTTAACTGGGCAAATAAACGACGATAGTTGTAATACCGAGTTACCTTTTAACGAAAAGTTTTATTCTAGTCCAACATCGCCAGTACGTGGTGTCATGACCTTTGGTGAGAAGGTAAATGGTAAAGCAATTGGTGGTGACCTCATCACAACTGCATCGATGAATGTCTTCCTCAAGCCATTCAATGATGACCAGGTTATACCAAGCTTGTTTGTAGATGGTGGCTATATCTACAATGATCAGGACTTTAATTTTAACAGCTGGGTCTATAGTACGGGGTTGCAGTTCCGAATAATGACACCCATCGCACCGGTTTTATTGGTTTTTAGCTACCCGCTCAAAATCGATGATGATAGTTCCGCATTTGGCGCCGATAAGTTTAATTATGCCCAATTTTCGATGCAGGCAAATTTATACTGACCAGAAAGGACCAAGTGTATGCAACGACCACCACAAACTGTTGAGTCTGACAGGAGTTGCTGGTATGATAACACCGTTAATTAATTGAGCGAAGAGGTTTCTACATGGTATCAATAAACATCAAAAACATTCTAATTTCTACAGCACTGGCACTATCGTGCTTGACTGCAGCCGCGGCTAAGCCGACAGTAGCCTTCGTTGATATGCGTACGGTCATAGAAGGATCAAAGCATTTTGCTCAAATGCAGCAGGAGATGCAAAAGTCACTGGGGCCAAAACACCAGGAACTTCTGCTTGCTCAGAAAGAGATGGACACCGAGCAAGAGGCACTAGCTAAGCAGAAGACAGTCATGGCCACAGCCACGTACAAAAAAAAGCAAGAGGCTTTGTCAGAAAAGCAAACAAAGCTTGCAGAGCGTGAGCGCGCATTCCAAGACGAAGTCATGAAAATGCAAGATGAGTCTATGAAAAAACTTTACGCTGCTGTTAAGTCTGCTGCAAAAGAGATAGCGACTCAAAAAGGGTTTGACGTTGTTCTTCAGGGTGAACCACTTTATATTGCGAATAACGGCGATATCACAACTCAGGTGAAAACGCTTGTAGAAAAAAAGAAAATCTAGTTCAAGTTATCCCTAAACATGCCCAACCACCAATTGGAAACAAACACGGCAGAGATAAAATCCGTCCTTGGAATAACTTGTCCAGAAAGCGAGGATAGCACAGTTAAAATCACTGAGCTTTCCTCGCTGGCGCATGCCACAAGCACTTCTCTGTGCTTTTGCACAGAACGAATGCAAAAGGCACTCAAGACAACAAAAGCCGGCGCAGTAATCTTGTCAAGACAGCTCGCTGAGATCTACTCTGGGGCTGCAGAGAAGATTGTGCACGAAAACCCAACGCATGCATTTGCTCAACTGTTAGCACACTTTTATGCAGAAACAATACCTAAGATAGGTGTTAGCTCAACAGCAGTTTGTGACCCAAGTGCTATAATTCATCAAAGCGCGTACATTGGACCGAATGTTGTCATCGGCGCAGAAACTGAAATTAAAGCAGGCGCGATCATTCACGCAGGTACTGTGATTGGGAAACGAGTAGTTGTTGACGAGAAGACACGAATCCACCCTAATGTCACCGTCTATGATGGTGTCACGATTGGTGCACGCTGTATTATTCACAGTAGCGCAGTGATTGGCTCAGATGGGTTTGGCTATGCGATACATCAACAGATCTGGCAGAAAATCCCACACATTGGCTCTGTGCGTATACATGATGCAGTCGAAATTGGGGCTAATACATGCATTGATCGGGGTATGCTGGATAACACCATTATTGGAACTGGAACAAAAATAGATAATCATGTGCACATAGCGCACAATGTCGTTCTTGGTGCGCATTGTGCAATTGCAGGGTGTGTAGGCATTGCGGGTTCGACGACTATCGGCAATCACGTGCGTATTGGCGGATGCGTCGGTGTGAATGGGCAAATTACGATTTGTGACCATGCAGTGATTGGGGGTGGAACAAACGTAACTGGCCATGTCAAGACACCAGGCCTGTACGTGGGTATTATGCCAATCCAGCCACATAAAAACTGGGCAAAAGCATCACTGGCAATTAAGAAACTTGGACAAACAATGACACATAAGAGTAGCGAATGAACAACCTTAATATTGATATTAAAAAATACTTACCACACAGATACCCATTTCTATTTGTCGACAAAGTGATTGAATTGAGCAAAGAACACATTGTTGCCATTAAAAATGTGTCACACAATGAGCCCTATTTCAATGGCCATTTTCCTAATGAGCCTATCATGCCAGGCGTTATTATTGTTGAAGCATTAGCCCAAGCCAGCGGGGTGTTAGCATTTACCTCAAGGGATAAGACACCCGCTGATGGCTTTGGCGTGTATCTAGTAAGTACTGATAAGGTCCGATTTAGACAGCCAGTATACCCTGGAGATCAATTACAACTACATGTATCTATCCACATAATCAAGCAGCGATTGTGGAAATTTAACTGTCGGGCTATAGTAGGTGATAAATTAGCCTGCTCCCTAGTTTTAGGCTGCGTCTTCAGGAAGATTGACAGTGAATCCCTCTAATCAAGTCCAGCCAACAATCGAAGCACTAAGAGATGCTGATAAAGCACATCATAGTGCTGGCTATATCCACCCATCGTCCATTGTTGAGCCTGGCGCAAAGATCCATGCATCAGTTAAGATAGGGCCGTTTTGCACGGTCGGAAAGCATGTCGAGCTTGGCCCTGGGTGTAAGTTAACCTCACATGTTGTGATCAGAGGGAACACAAAAGTTGGTGAAAATAATGTGTTTTACCAATTCTCGACGATTGGAGAGACACCACCCGATAAAAAGTACGGTGGTGAACGCACACGACTGGAGATTGGTCATAACAATGTGTTTCGTGAGTGCATGACAGTCCATCTTGGTACCGTTCAAGGGGATGGTCTGACGAGCATTGGCAGCAATAATTTATTTCTGGCATACACGCATATCGCACACGATTGTAAAGTTGGTGACCATGTCATATTCGCCAATAATGCCACACTAGCCGGACATGTTAACATCGGCAATCATGTCAACCTCGGCGGATTTGTCAAAATAGCACAGTTCTGCACAGTGGGAGATTTTTCTTACATCGGAGGAGATTGCGGCATCTCTAAAGATATCCCCGCTTTTTTAAAGATTGCAAGAGCGCCTGAACGTCCAGCTGGACTCAACAGCGTCGGTATGGCCCGAGCAGGTATTGTCAAGGCAGATATTGCACTGATCAAAGAGGCATACCGTCTTGTCTATATGAGACGGTTCACAACCCATGAGGCTCTTTCTGCACTAGGCGAGCTAAACAAGACTAACAATCGATACCTTACTCAGTTTATTGAGAGTATTGAGGCAAGTCAGCGAGGAATTATTCGCTAACAGCAGTCAGCATGATCGAGACTGCTTTCAACAAGAGGATTTTCATAAAACGGGCGACCGAAGTTGCCCGCTAATATCTACTAACAATATCAATGGAATCATCACAGAATCCTATAACGATATCTCAACAGAAACCAATGAGTAAAGTATTAGTCTCAATCTGCTAAATACGCAGTCAGCCAAGTGTTATTCTTCACTCTTCTTTTTCTCAACCTTCTTCTTTCCAGTTGCCGCACTCACCACTTGCTGAAAGCCCTCCATAAAGCTCATCGGTATGGGGAAGAGTATAGTGGATGACTTGTGATCGGTGATTTCACTAACAGTTTGTAGGTAACGTAGCTGGATGGCTTGCGGTTGAGTTGAGAGTACATCCGCAGCATGACGAATCTTTTCAGCAGCCTGGTACTCACCTTCGGCGAGAATCACCTTGGCACGACGAGTCCGCTCGGCTTCGGCCTGCTTAGCCATGGCTCTCACCATGGTTTCATCAAGATCAACATCTTTGATTTCTACAGCAGTGACTTTAACGCCCCACGGATCAGTTTGATCATCAAGCGTTTTTTGCATTTCATGGTTAAGTTTATCACGCTCCGAGAGGATTTGATCAAGGTCATGTTGACCGAGAATGGCGCGCAGACTTGTCTGAGCAAGCTGGCTTGTCGCATCGTAGTAGTTTTCTACTTGAATAACTGCATTACGAGGGTCCATTACACGGAAATAGACAACAGCATTTACCTTAGTGGTGACGTTATCCTTAGTGATTATATCCTGGGTAGGTACGTCCATGACAACTGTTCGCAGATCGACACGAATCATCTCCTGGAGACCACGGATTACGATGATAAGACCTGGGCCTTTTACCTTCCAAAAGCGTCCAAGGGTGAAAATCACACCCCGCTCGTATTCTTTGAGAATATTAATGAACGATAGCAGAAACATCAATATGATGATGAAAGCAAAAAAGAAAAATGGCATATCAGTACCCTCCTAAAGAATTACGAGTCAATCGGCTCAACAAAGAGTCGAATACCTCGAGTTTTTTTGACAATAACATGCTGGCCACTACGTAGTGGTATCTCGGTCTCAGCCGAATAGACCGAACCATCACATGTCACCTGACCAACATCATCAAACGCAACAACAACGCGCGCTTTCTTACCGATAAGTTCCGATCCCCCTGTCATTTGCGGCGCACGAAGAGAGCCAAACACAAAGTTTGTGATAATAGAGAGTATGGTACCTGTCAGGATTGCCATTACACCAATAATGACCTTACTGACACTGTAAACGGGGTATAGGGTATCCAGTAAAAACACTGAGCCAATAACAAATGCAATGAGCCCACCCAGTCCAAGCAGACCATAACTCGTCACAAAGGTCTCTGCAGCAATGAATATGATACCTAAAATAACCAAAAACAGCCCAGCGTAATTGATTGGCAGTAAATGCAAGCCATAACCGGCTAGGATGATACAAATAAAACCAAGAATCCCTGGAAACAAAGCACCGGGGCTATACAATTCAAATAAAATGCCGTAAATCCCCGCGATCAGTAAAATATAGGTCACATTGGGGTCAGTGATTATACTGAGAAAATCATACCGCCAGCTCGGCTGCACTGTCGTGATCGATTGTCCTTTGGTATTTAACGTGACCGTTTCCCCCTTGATTTTTACTTGATAGCCATTGAGCTGCTGTAGTAGCTGGTCTAAATCATTACTCACAAAATTGATGATGTTCTTTTCTAAAGCTTCTCGCGCTGAAAAAGATGAACCAAGCGTAATCATTTCAACACCGAGCTTAGCGTTACGCTGGTTCATTTCTGCCATTGAACGCATGTATGCCGTCAAGTCTTCAATCGCTTTTTTCTGTGCAGTTGATGCTATCGGTGCCGGCACGTCCTTACCTGGTGCTGCATTATTCTCACCTGCGGGTGTATTTGGTAAAGGCGCATCTGAGCCGAGCGGAATGGGCGACGCGGCGCCGATATTCGTACCAGGTGCCATGCTCGCGACATGGGCTGAGTAAACAATAAATGCACCTGCACTGGCCGCGTAGCTTCCAGATGGGGATACATAGACAGCGACAGGTGTATTTGATGAAAGGATTTCTTTAGTCATCTCGCGCATGCTGGATACTAAGCCACCTGGTGTATCGAGCTTCACAACAATTAATCCAGCACCAGCGCGCTGCGCTTTACGCATCGATGTTTTCAGATGATCGAAACTCGCAGGGCCAATAGCAGCGTCGATCTCTATCACATAGACGGGGCTGGGGCGAGTCTCATTGCTAATAGGTGTATCACCGAATGCAAGTGGAAAAGACAATAAGAAGATGCTCAATAAGAATGCTATTATTGCGCTAACTGTTGGTAACGCTTGTGAATTCCCTGAAGAAATACGCAATGAGAGTGAAGAGAGCATAGTGAGACGATAATCAGCTATTTTTACAGATTAGGCTTTACAAGGTCCAAAGTCAAGAATGGGTTAGTATCTTAGTGACAACTTCGCCAATTGGCATACAATCATCTCGCTCAGTCATTTGTTGAGCAAGTCGTTCAAGGTGTGAAAGTTGACGCTGGCGGTGGACACCGTCCTTTAACAACTGGATCATTGAATTACAAATATGTTTCGGTTGGCAATGGTGTTGCAGGAGTTCAGGTACTGCTAAGCAGTTTAAAATGAGGTTTGGTAAACCAAACCACTTTGCGCGAAACAATAATTTGCCAATACAATAATTAATCCAATTAGCGCGATACACGATGACCATCGGAACAGTCAGCATCGCACACTCGAATGATGCTGTACCTGAGCATACGAGCGCTGCACGACAACTTTTTAGGTGGGCAAGCTTATTTTCAGTGACTACAGATAGCGGGATGCATTCTGACCAGTGGTCTGTAATCTGTTCTATCAATGCCAACTTGGATGGTTCAGCACAAATCACGTCAATTTGGTAATTCGGGTTGTTTTGGACGATAAGATACACAGATTTCAGCATGATTGGTAACACATGGCGTATCTCTTGCTCACGGCTACCCGGCAGCAGTGCGATGCGGTGCTGAGTTCCGCTATGCTGAGAGGACGGATTGATACATCTGATTTTTTCGATAAACGGGTGTTGGATGAGAAAGGATTCAATAGCGTGTCGCTTGAAAAAATCACTCTCAAAAGGGTATATGGGCGCCACCCATTTCACGTAACGCTTAATTTTCTTGAGCCGCCACTGGCCCCAAGCCCACACTTTAGGAGGGATAAAGTATAAGACGGGGATACGGCACTCAGAAGCAATCCGGGCGACACGTAGATTCAATCCACCGTAGTCAATGAGTATCAGTAAGTCTGGTGGGCATTGAGTTAAGTTTTGTTTGATTGTATCAAGCAACCGCCGAAAGTGTACAATATTCGAAATAACTTGTGTCAACGCCATAACCGCTTTGGGTTGACAATTTGACCATTGTTTAAGGCCTGCGGCTTGTGTTCGCTGTCCAGAGATGCCTTCAAATAACGCATTGGGCATGACAGATTTCAACTGTTCCACAACGTCGACTGCATAGCTATCCCCAGAAAGCTCGCCAGAGATGATTGCGATGCGTGATGCAGGCTTATTCATCTGATTTTGAGGTGCTGAGCTCTTTCAAAATCGCATGCGGAGACTCAAAGCGAAACTTAAGATTCAACAAGGCATCGGAGTCCAGTTGACCATAGCCGTACTCAACCCAGCCCATATCTATTCCACAGGCTTGCGCAAATTGGTAGTCCGTTTGGGTATCGCCAACCATCAAAAAGTCGCTTAGCGCATGGTCAGGTCGAGTAGGGAGAATATGGTTGACAAACACGCCCGGGTCTGGTTTCGACGGATGTTGTAGCGAGTCACCATAAATTTCTGTAAAGAAAGAACGAATATGAAACGCATCGAGAGACCGCTGAATACTTTCGATGCTTTTATTACTCACGATCACCATCTCAATACCCTGATCAGACAACGCTTCCAGTAAATCTACAATACCAGGGTAAAGATCAGAGTGTGCAACATCAGATGCTTTGTAGGTTTCTCGATAATAGGTAGACCAGGTATCCAATGTGGCATCATCCAGTGGTCCCAACTCAGGATCGAGCTGGTAAAAAGAACCAATCAGATCAGGGCCAGACGACGCCATTTTTGCAATCGCGGCCTGTGACGGCACTGGACGCCCAAAATGTTCGAAGGTTTTCTGTAATGCGATGACAATAGTTGCAATAGATGAGCAAAGCGTACCATCGAAGTCAAAGAGTATCGTTTGATACATAACAATCCATGAGTCAGAGACAGACTGATTCTAGTGCATAACCTGTGAAATGGCAACCAGATCTTAATCAGCTAGGGCATCTACCGAGAAAAAACTTGCAGTACAACAAAAACATCTCTTATGCTAAACCACCCCATAGCAACACAGAGGTAAAATGGTAGCAAAAAAAACGAGTGAGATATCAGTTGGTATTGACGAAGTTGGTCGGGGTTGTTTGGCTGGTCCAGTCGTTGCCTGCGCAGTTATTTGGCCAAATTTAGACACATCTCAGGCCGATATCGATGACTCAAAAAAGTTGACCGATCGAGCACGCCGGCGGTCAGCCATTAAAATCACACAATCTGCTGTATCGTGGGGTATTGGTATCTGCTCAGCAGAAGAGATTGATCGTATCAACATTCGTCAAGCAAGTCTTCTGGCGATGCGAAGAGCTGTTGAGAACTGTCCTAAAAAGCCTGAGAAAGCCTGGGTGGATGGTCACGATGACCCCGGTTTATGTATGCCGACTGAGACAATTATTCAAGGGGACGCCAAGGTGCCATTAATCGCCTGTGCAAGCATAGTTGCCAAAGTGTTTCGCGACGACATGATGGCGGCATATGCCAAAGAGTTCTCAGCGTATGGCTTTGGACAGCACAAGGGGTACGGGACTCAGGCACATCTTGCCGCGCTCAAAACCTATGGCGTCTCGTCACT
>DBUY01000019.1 GCA_002308435.1 Proteobacteria bacterium UBA1278
AACTTGTGTCGGGCCATTTCGTGCAGGCTTATGAATTACCTCTTTTTGTATTTTTTCGCTTTTTTGGAATACTTTCGGTTTGTTTTGGAAGTCGATGTATTCAAACATCAACTGACCATCTTTGATACCAAGATACTTTATGCTTACAGAGGTGCCTTTCTTGTTTTTTGGTATGCCTTTGGTGAGACGCCATTTGGCATTACCGGGCAGTGTATAGGTATGTTCGGTGATGCCTCCACCTTTTGAGCTGGATATGACGAAGCCTTGGTAAGTGTTGCTATTTTTCAGTTGTTTAATTCCCTGTACACTGGGGCCGCTTGTCGTTATTGATTGTACGAGGGCATCAGAGAGTTTTTGTGTTCTATGTTCGGTCGCGTAGTAGTAAGCAGCTTTACGCTGGAAGCTCATGCTCAGTAAATCTCCCTGTTTAAGAACGAGGCGGGGATCCAGGGGGCCTTTACCGTTTACCTTGATTGCTTCTTCTACTAAAATAGCATCGTAAACGTACAGGTTAGATTGGCTGTAGACGATACCGCCTGGCCTCACTTTACGCACCACATGGGCTTGCGTAGACTCTTGTGTGAGTGTGGGCTCAATTGCTTTTGGCATGTCAGTTTGACAACCCGACAGTGTCATCAAGATGCCAATTACGAGAACAAAAGTGTGAGTATGCATAAGCGCTGATCGTTTCATAAGAAAATATGAGGGTATATTCTTTCGAGATTGTTTGCAAATTGACCAGTTAAAGTTCCAGTTGCGTTTTTGTCCAATCTTTGTCACGATTTGTCAAATATTCTATTCACCTGAACATGTTGTCCGAAGATTCTGTTGACGCACTATTGAATGATTCAGATACTGAAGACGATGCCCTGCTTGCACAAAGTATTGATGCGTCCTCAGAGCGTCTGTGTCAGCTGATTGAACTTAAGGCTTTATTGAAGAATTCACTTTGGCAGTGTGCGTTCAATTCATCACAGCGTCGACGTGGTTTCAGAGAAGAGTTGATTACATTTTCAGAGAATGTATCGCTTGACCAACCCAATCAAACCATTATTTCTGATCAGGCTGAACGCTTACGTCGATCTTTTATGATTAATAACACAGAGCGATGTGCCATTAACTACACCCCAGAGCAAATGACGGACGCTGAAGAAGCCATGCGAGTTTATAATGCGTCAGGAAAAATGCCTCTTGACTGCCCACTGTTTATCTTGGGTGCTCGTGGAATTCATTATTATCCCGCGCAGTGGAGTGCGCAGGCTTCTCGGAGTCACCGTGACCTGGACGAGCGTAATCAGCCATTATTTAGTGCCTCATTGTTGCATGCACAACCGAGTGATACGCCCAATCTGCTTGGCGCTAAGCTATTGCCACCAAGTCGACAGTCTGCGCGTGATGTGCTGTTGAAAAAAGCAGTCACTATGGCCAGATTTCTCACTGCATTGAAACAATCACAGCCAGTGATTGCTCAATCTGTTCGCTATCGCTCGGGGTACACTTATAATTCGCTAGCGCACGCATTACAAGATGCCTATAGCAATGATTTAAATGTTTTTACTTATCAATTGATGTGGTTTAGATGCAATTATCCTTCGACGTGGGGCGCTGTCTTTGAAAATCCCCACAACCCGAATATTTCGGTTGGGCTTCGCATCGCACATGCCTTGAAATATGCATTTGGAGTAAAGCCATATCATGGTCGGGCAATTTTTCCGGGTTATGATCAATATGGCAAGCCGCTTCGTCAGCATGTTGGAAAAGTTTATTTAACGTTGTTACCCGTGTCAGCTTTAGCGGCAGAGCCTGGTCCGAATCATGTTTCCCAGATGGATTATCATGGTCAGTTGGCGGTTGATGATCATATATCACCTGAAAAAGAGTTAACTTTTGCTGGGTTTTTGCCATCGGGCTGCGTAGTGGACCATTGCGTAATTAAGTGGCCAAGATTTGACCAACCATGGCGACCAGTCCACCGTATCAAATATGGTTTGGATGCGGCGATGTATCATGCTTTTGCTCGATTGATTGCAAATACGCGTCCAAACTCGGCTGCTCGTCATCATGTTCGTAAGCTGTTACTTGAGTGGTTATGTGTTTATCGAGAATTGCTCTTGATACAGATGGCTATACATCATGCGCTTAAACGGGGTGGTTTTGTCTATTATCTCACGCGAACTGGAAAACTGTCGTTGGTGCCCGACATTGGTCGTGTGTTTACAGGTGGAGATAAGTATATTCAATTGCGTAATCATGTGCACAGTGCGCGCCGTTTACGCTTACTGGTTGCACAACGTATACTTGGGCGAGTGGCGATACCGATGCCGATAATTCCTTGCTTTTGGTCACAGATACGCCATGAATTAGATCGACTTTACATGGAGCGACACTCATTACGATCGCTTCGGCTGAAGATCAAGCACTCAAGGCAGGAAGAGGGATTAATAATTGCTGATCAGGTGACTGAAGAGGGGTTATTTAACCGACTGATGCAGACGGTCTTCTCTTCTCTCACGGAACAGATGCCGCGCTTATCTCAGGTTCTATTATCTAGACAACTGGTTGATCTGAGTGTCCAGGTGCTCCTATTTAAGCGACTATTTATTGTCGGGTCGTGGCCATATACGGTCTATCCTCGAGTGCGATACTTTCATCTTATGGTGCATCAGGGCTTTATAAATTGGATGTTTCAGGTGTTTCGTTATTGGCACCAACATAATCAGATACTTGGTGCTCATCAATTCGTGCATAAAAACTGTGTTGTTTCCCCGAGATCAGTGGTTTACATCGACGTATTCCTGGCTCTACTTCTGAGCGCAGTTCGCAGGGAGACACTGCCACGTATTTGCCCAAATCTGGTAGCGAACTCATTGTTCCAGACTGTATTTCGACATGCGGGTTCTCAACCACTTTATGCAGTAGTGTGACTCTTCACTGACATTTGTGGACAGTGCTAGAGGGTAATGTGGAGCGTTTCGGCCCTATCGTGAATTATGTTGTACTGTCTCCAACGCCCATGCTAATGTTAACGCATTATTTCTCGATGACTGTTGTAAATGCCAGAGCATGTCGAATCAAGCCCGTTTACGAAATCTTCTTGGGCACTATTACTCGGGTTTATTGGTTATGCTTGCCGACTTGCAGTCACTGTGATTCTAACTCACCATCTAAGTCTGGAATTATATGGTGACTTTACTGTTGCTTGGCGCACGCTAGTCTTTGTTTCACTCATGCTTACTTTTGGTTCGGCCATCAGTGCTCGTCGCTTTGTCAGTGATTATGTCCTGGCTAAGGATCAGCGCAAACAGAGTGGTTTTACGTTATGGATTTTTGGGCTGTTGAGACGATCAACAATTCGTTTAGTGATAGCGTATGCGCTTTTTTGGTTTATGACAAACATATTACATATCATCGATATTCGGTGGATAGAGAAGTATCATCTGGCCGTATTCGTGGTGATTTTAGCCCCTGTGCTATCTGTTTTTTCAATAATCTGTAGCTATATATTGTCACATGGCTACGGATTATTGAGTGCATTTCTCAACTCAGTGGTTTTTTACGGTGCGCAGTTATTTGTCATCGTTGTCTTTTTTTCGGTATTGGTCCCAGATAGTATTACGCATTTATCGTATTTGTTGTTTTTTACTGTATTTTTTCTGTTGATGATAAGCGCTGTCATTGCACTATCGATCCCTGATATGGACATTCTGAAAACATTACTTGCCCCGCGTCGAAAGCGATTTTATGACCGTGAGTGGATTGATGATGCTGAGGCGGCTTATCTGAATGAAATTGTCTTTAGAATGACATTTACACTGAATCTTTATTTGCTAGAGATTTTTTCACCACTGGAGTCGCATGTGGGTATATTAAGTGTTTGTGAGACATGGGCGGGTGTGATCAGTCTTGTTCTGGTGTGTGTCAATTTACAAAGTATTTCTGGTGTCCATCTTTTGGGGCATCTTACAAAGCCCTTTTATGCTCAGATGCAGCGTCATTTAGACCTGTTTAATGTGTTTAAGTTGCTGTTGTCACTCGGGTTTGCATTATTTACTTGGTATTACCGCGAGTTAATCTTGGTCTTCTTTAATATTCATGATACGCGTGCAGGGATCCTTCTACCATGGGTGATTTTTAATGCTTATCTGGGCGATAATCGCTATCAATTTACCCTTTTAATGTCAAAGCACGAAGCACATTTTGTACAGAATACCCAGATTGCTTCTATTATACTGCTTTTGGTGGTTGGTACGATTCTTGTGATACCTTACGGGATGTTTGGGGTTACCACGGCAACGACACTCTCTCGAGTGCTCAGCAAAATTGTTCTGACGTATCGTTGTCGTCAGCTATCCCCGATGCGATTTAACCTGATTGGCTAATCTTATTTTTTCTCATACGGGTTAGCCTGTTTTATGTGCTTATTTATTGGGTGTGCTTTGTGTTTTTTCTGTTAACACTGTGTGGCCAAACGGGGCTAGAAATATCTTAATCATGTAAAAACGGACATTTTCTTTTTCTTATTGAATTTTATGTAAAAATTAAGTATACTATGCATGCTGATTTGATCAGTACACTCTGAGTCTCTTGTATTCTGATAATTGGGTATATTGCATGATTCAGTGCAACCATTCACAGCCCGATGTGATGATCGTGTGAGTCATTTGTCATCAACGTAAGACAAAAGGCAACATTTTCTTGTTGGGCCCGATAACAGAAAGAATATGAGGACACCATATGACTGATTTTACCACAATGAGTATACCGAGCGCGCTCGTTGACAATTTGCTTAAGATGCAATTTACGACGCCAACCCCCATTCAAGAAAAAGCAATTCCATTGGCGATCGCTGGACGTGATCTTATGGGCTCTGCACAAACAGGGACGGGAAAGACCGGTGCGTTTTTAATCCCGCTATTGACGCGATTAATGTCATCAGATACTGACGAAACTGCGCTAGTGATTGCACCAACTCGTGAACTTGCGCACCAAGTTCACCAACAAGCCCACGCAATGATGGGGCGTTCAGTTTATCTAGCAACTGCCCTGTTGATTGGTGGTGACTCTTATCATAAGCAAAATCGTCAGTTAGAAAAATCACCACGAATAGTCGTTGGTACGCCAGGTCGAATCAATGATCACATAGATCAAGGTCGTCTTCGTTTGAATCGATGTACTTACCTGGTGCTTGACGAGACAGACCGTATGTTGGATATGGGATTTAGTGTGCAAATCGACCAAATACTGAAGTCACTGCCATCTGTTCGACAAACATTGTTATTTTCAGCGACCTTTCCTGGTAAGATTCAACAGATTGCTAAAAAGTATCTCAATAATCCTGAGATGGTTCTTGTCGGTCGCGACAGCGCTCCGTCCCAGCATATTGAGCAAGAGAATCGAAAGCTCAATGAGTCAGATAAATTTGATGAACTAGTTACTGAGCTAGGTGTACGTACAGGCACGGTGATTGTCTTTGTTAAGTCAAAATTTCAAACTGAGCGCATGGCTAAACAGCTTTCTCGAGCTGGAATTACCAGCGACGCGATCCATGGTGATTTACGTCAAGGTCGGCGTAACCGTGTGATTGAGTCTTATCGCCGAGGTAAATATCGTGTTTTGGTGGCAACGGATGTGGCTGCGCGCGGATTAGATATTCCACATATTGAGCATGTCATCAACTATGACTTGCCACAAAGCCCTGAAGACTATATCCACCGTATTGGTCGGACTGCTCGTGCCGGCGCAAAGGGCGCAGCACTGAATTTTATTGCCCCTGCGGATAGGCGTAAATGGGCCGCAATTGACGAATTGATGAACCCTGGTTCGAATCCTTCTATGAAATCAAGCCGTGCATCTAGATCAAGTCGGCCTGCGCCTTCGCGGTCAGGTGCGAAAAGCCACCGATCAAGATCGTCAGAGGATGGCCGATTTGATCATTCATCTCGTTCTTCGCAACGACGTCATCATCAAGATGATTCTTCGTATCGGCGTGAGCAAAAATCGGCTCGGCCTTATGCGAAACAACCTGGTAATTTCAGTGGTGATCGCCCATATGCGAATAAATCTGCATCACGAAGACCCGCAATGAATGCAGCCCCACATCAGGATGAGCGATCATACCGTGATGGTGCTCAGCGTCAATCATTTGGGCGAGGGGCAAAATCGAGTGCTTACTCAGGCCAATCTACGCAAGGTAAGTTTCGTGGAAAATCGAATGGCCGTGATGAGCACTCATCCCATCGGTCTTCGGGTCGCCGTGATGCACAAGAGCGTCATGGTGATCATCCTGGATTTAGTCGTCGAGATGTACAAGGCCGTCGTGGTGATCATGGCCAAAGTCGATCTAATTTTTCAGATGCGCCGGGTGATCGACCATTTCGTAATCGTGGCAATGCATCACGAACAGATCAACAGTCGAAACCATTTGCGCGTTCTACGTCAAATTCCTCGCGACCACAGCGCGCTGGGTCGGATGACCATCGGTCAAAGCACCATCCATTTGATCGACCACGCTCTGCGCGCCGTGATGCAAGCCCCAGGCCACCACGCGTAGCGCACAAGATTCCTGCGAAGGCGGTAACGCGTATTGACTAAATCTCGTTCTTTTCATAGAACTTGAAGGATTTTGCTTCCGGTTTAATTGTGGTCGAATATTGGTTTCTGTGCTATAACACTTCAATACACTGATTCTCAATTATTATTTGAGTGAGTAAGGGGTTTTTATGCAATCAGTACCAGAGCAAATCGTCATTATTGGCGCTGGTGGATCAATCGGTGGCGCCTTAGTTGATCACTATGCGACACAACCGGGTGTCAAACGGATTTTTGCCTTTTCTAGAGAGGGCAAGCCATTTTCCAGTGATCTGGTGCAATCCTTTAAACTTGACTATTACGATGAAGCAGCGATGGCAGACGCCGCTGCCCATCTGGATGAGGTTGGTGGTGTTGATTTGATGGTCGTAACCACAGGTGTCTTGCATACGGAAGATATCATGCCTGAGAAAGCCCTCCATGATCTGACTGCACATAAATTCGAGACACTATTTCGTATCGATACGATCGTACCAGCATTGATCACAAAACATTTTATTGGCCACTTGCGGCCCGATAGCGAGTCTGTTTTTGCTATATTATCAGCGCGTGTTGGTAGTATATCTGATAATAACTTGGGTGGATGGTATGCATATCGATGCGCCAAGGCAGCATTGAATATGTTTATCAAAAACACATCAATTGAATTGGCGCGTAAACATAAGCACCAATGCATCGTGGGTATTCATCCGGGAACAGTTGATTCTCCGCTCTCAAAACCATTCCAGGCACATCTGGATCCCAAAAAGATCTTTTCACCAGCTTTGGCTGCCCAGTACGTTCAAAAAGTGATCAGTGATACCAAGCCCGAGGATTCAGGCAAGATTTACGCTTGGGATGGGAAGGAAATTTCGCCGTAGATACCAGATGATATCGTCACTTCTTGTGGTTGTGGTGTTGTCAGGTTAGAATATCACTTCAATATTGTTCTTTTTCTTATGGCTAAGCTCCGTTTTCTTTTTCACGATCATCTCAACCTATCGGTTGCCTCCTTGGTCTCTTGCGATCAAAAAAACGATGTTGTTTTACTTTGTGAGAGCAAAATCGAGTTTTCTCGCGTCAAGCACCACCGAAAGAAAATTGCATTTTGGTTATCCTCCATGCGTCACTTTCATGAAGAGCTGCTTCAGGCTGGTTATCGCGTGGATTATGTCATGCTTGATGATCCAAAGAATTCCCATGATTTATTGCAAGAGATCAGTGCTTGCGCAAAGCGACATCACTTACAAGAAGTGGTGGTGATGCAGCCAAGTGATTATCAAACACAGGAAATGTTACTTAGTTTACCAAAAAAGCACGATTTGGCTTTGGAGATGTTACCGGATAATCGTTTTCTTGCGACTGATGCGTTTTTTTCTACCTGGGCGACTGGTAAAAAACAGTTGCGTATGGAGTTTTTCTATCGAGAAATGAGAAAGTCTCATGACATCTTGATGGATGGTAGTGAGCCAGTTGGCGGTAAATGGAATTATGATAGTGAAAATCGTAAACCGCCAAAGTCTGGGCTAACTATTCCGCCGACATACGATAATCCTCCTGATGTGATTTCCTCGGCTGCTTGCAAGTTGGTTGAAAAGTTGTTTCCTGATCATTTTGGTGATTTGTCGCCTTTCTATTTTGCAGTGACTCGCCAGCAGGCTGTGGATGCACTTGCACTGTTTATTCGCGAGCGATTGGAGAATTTTGGTGATTATCAGGATGCGATGATTGAAGGCGAGCCGTGGATGTATCACAGTCACATTGGTTTTTACATCAATATTGGATTTTTACATCCGCGTGAATGTATTGAGGCAGCTGAAATGGCTTATCAAAAGGGGCGTGCGCCTTTGAATGCCGTAGAGGGGTTTATTCGACAAATACTTGGTTGGCGTGAGTTCATTCGTGGGATTTATTGGTTGAAAATGCCCAGCTATGCCGAAGAGAATTTTTTGAATGCACAGCGATCTCTGCCTGATTTTTATTGGACAGCAA
>DBUY01000044.1 GCA_002308435.1 Proteobacteria bacterium UBA1278
AGTGGATACATCAGCCAATAAGAAGAGAGGAAAAGCAGTAGCGTATTTACGATTGTCAGCGAGAGGATGCGTGCCTGATGCGGTTGCTGCAATGTGTATAGGGCCATGAGGCAGAAAACAGCGACACATGACGCCAGGCTACTGTTTGTCCGCAGCGCGTACGCATAGGTAATAGCGATTAGGGCATGTATGCAGAGATATCTCAATGTGCGCATGGCCGCTTTAGCGTGAAAAGCAGTCGACAATGTTTTAACGTCTGCCACGCTCATCATCAGTTTTGTGCAAGTAAGCTGATGACACGTTCCATTTGCAGGTCATTCTGTTGTGACTTCTTGATGCGTGCACCTGCTTCGCTGGCGATGTGAAGTCCGGCAGCCATTGAGCAGATGGAGATATTTCGGGCGTAGAACAGATCAGCTGCGCCACTCGCATGTAGCGCTAGAGAGAGCGATGTTGATCCAAGTTGTCTGATATTACTCATGTTAATGGCTATCTTTGACATATCTTGTACTTCATCAATTGCCTGCTCGACAGTGCCTGTTCCAGACATCATGATCAAAGACTCGTGTTGGTGTTTTTGTTTACGTGCGCGTATTTTTTTTCCATTCAATAGAGCCCCTTCGCCGGTAGATGCGGTGAATAAATCGTCAGTAACTGGCTGATATACAAGTGACAGCACACAGCGTCTGTTGTGAAATAGGGCAAGCGAAATGGCCATGCTTGGCAAGCCACACATAAGGTTGTTGATGCCATCAAGTGGGTCACATACCCAATGGTATTGGTCTTCGTCATCAACTTCTATAGCCCGTTTCAGGCCGCCGTACGCCAGCAGTATACTGTGTGTTGGATAGAGCGATTGTAGTCGATCAGTAATTTCATTTTCAATATCTAGAGCGACCGACGTCACTGGTACTTCTGTATCTGGGTGTACCAGTTGTTTGATTCTATCGACGCGGTCAATGTTTTGTAGGACATGTTTGGCGACCTGACGAAGCAATGCTTGTGCTGTGTTGAAATAGGCTCGGGTCATGGGTGTTCCTAGGTATTAACGACACGTGGGCCGTTTTGTTTGTGGTTACTCAATCCGAGTACTACTGCCAGTGCGCCAGCGACATAGATACTAGAGTATGTGCCGACAATGATGCCTATCGTTAATGCGACTGAAAACCCATACAGTGACTCACCGCCTAAAAACAATAAGGACAGCACAGCTAAAAGTGTCAGCAGCGAGGTGATAATTGTACGAGATAACGTTTCGTTAATTGACGCGTTGACAGTTTCTTCTATCGGTTGATTGGGTGAGTGGGCGATATTTTCTCGGATTCGATCATAAACAACAATGGTATCATTTAGAGAATATCCGAGCACGGTGAGTAATCCGGCCATGCTGATTAAATCAAATTCGATCTGAGCAAAGGAGAACACACCAAGCGTTATGATGGGATCATGCATCAGTGCTATAATGGCTGCAATTGCAAAGCGATACTCAAAACGGATGGCGATGTAAATCATCGTCAGCAATAAGGCAAATAAAACGGCGTTGAGTCCTTCGGCAAGTAGCTCTTGACCGATCTGCGGTCCGATGTATTCAACGTGAGTCACTCGCGCTTGCGGATAGGCTTTGAGTAACGAAGCTTCGACTGTTGACTGTAAGCCCTTATCATCTGTGCTTGGTAATCTGATTAACAAATCGCGTGAGCCACCAATTGACTGGATGCTGATATTACTTGAGACATTGCCAAGTAATTCGCGAACCGGTGTTAAATTGACCGCATCTTTGAATGATACTTCCATTTGTATTCCGCCTGTGAACTCGAGACCCATTGATAGGCCATTGCGTACAATCATGAATAGTGACAGCAGCATTACAAATGCGGACAATATAAATGTTTTGTTGCGTATTCTCATGAAAGGAATGTTGGTCTGATGACTGAAAAATTCCATGCTTAAATCCCCAGCGCTTTCGGTAAATTAGTGATGCGGCTTTGTATTGCACTCGTGATCACTTGTGTTGCGTATACAGCACTGAGCATTGAGCAGAATAGACCGATGATTAGCGTGATTGCAAAGCCCTTGATCATCCCGGATCCAAGTCCATAGAGCACAATAGATACAATGAATGTGGTGACGTTGGCATCTAATATCGTCGCAAATGCTTTGTCATAGCCAAGACTGATCGCTTTCTGGTGTGGTGTTCCTGAGCGGATTTCTTCACGGATACGCTCGTTGATCAGTACATTGGCGTCAACTGCCATACCAACCGTTAATACAATAGCAGCCATAGAGGGTAATGAAATGGTTGCGTCCAGAAATGAAAGGCACATCATGATGAGGACTAGGTTGTATAGTAACCCCATATTTGCAATTAGTCCAAACAAGCGATAGTACGCCCCCATGAATACAATGACCACAATCAAACCCAATGCAATTGAGAGTAAGCCCTTTTGTATATTATCTTCACCTAGGCTTGGCCCAACCGTTGTTTCGTGCACAATATCGATTGGTGCAGCAAGTGACCCGGATCGCAAAAGAAGTGCGATCGTGTCTGCTTCGCTGGCCGACTGCATGCCTTCTATAACAAACTGTCCGCGAAGTGCTTGGTTAATTCGCGGTGCACTGATGATCGTTTTCTTCACAGAGCGTTCTTTGGTGTGCGTATTCTGTTGAGTCTCCTGATAGACAATCGCCATGTGTTGTCCTTTGTGTTTACCAGTTGCTTGGTAAAAGGACTCTTCGGCAACGCCGCCATTGAGTTGGACTTGAATAATGGGTTTACCTTGTTGATTGCTGGATATTGCATAGGTAATGGCATCGCCTGTTAATACAGTTTGTGAATCGACCCATAATTCGCCTAAGTTATCCCGCATTGGAATTAATTGATCTGTGCTGTCTGTCAGTTGTGCTGGATCAAAGCTCTTAACGATGTGAAAGCTCAATGTTGCTGTGTTGCCGATGATTGATTTTGCGCGTGCGATATCCTGGATGCCAGGCAAATCGATATTGATATGCGTTTTACCTTGGCGCTGGATGATTGCTTCACTCAGTCCAAGTTCATTCACACGCCGATGTATACTTTCAAGTGTACGCTGCATAATATATTCCGTATGATCGCCTTTGGCTGTCTGATTCTGCGTAATGGTAAGTACATTCTTCAGTTGCGCTGCGTCTACCGAAATGTTTTTTGCAAGTTGGTCCCGTGCTGCTAAGGCTGTCGTTGCACTGTCAAATTCTAGATAAAGTTTTCCATCGCGGATCTCAGCATGATCATAATCAAGGTCCAGAGACTGTATGCTTCTAAGAAGTGCGGTATTATCATTCTGCTCGCCCTTGCTTGAGTGCTCAATGTCTACATTGAGCGTGAGGTGGACACCGCCACGGAGATCAAGACCAAGCTTCATTGGCACTGCGCCAATCATGGTGAGCCATGCTGGTGTATTTGCTCGCAAATTTGGGCTCGCTGTGATTGTTCCTGCTGGGTGATTGTTGAGGTAGTCTTTAGCTTGCATTTGTTGGTCAATGCTATTGAACTGGATACGCCACTGGTTATCACCGTCAGAGAGAAGCTGGCTTTGGTTGAATAATTTGCTCGGCGCTTTATTAATCATCTGACGAATTGACATCTCAGATAGATGATCTTCTCCCACTGGGTGTAATGTTAATATGGGAACGTCAGGGTAAAAGTTGACGATTGTATACAAAACCCCGATGACGAATGATAGAGTGAGGAATGTATAGTGCGCGCGCGGGTGTGTAAAATTCATACTGTGCTCCAAGCCTTACCGAGGGTCGGACTCGAACCGACACAGTGTTGCCACTATCAGATTTTGAGTCTGACGCGTCTACCAGTTTCGCCACCCCGGCAATTGCACATATTGTACGATAAGTAATCGTATATTGGAATCATTTCCCGTAAAAATTACCATTATTACTGTTTTATCTACGATGGTGGTGGTTAAACACGCTTATCTGAATGAATGAGCTTTGCTGAAGTGATAGCACTGTGTTGATAACATCTTCATGATGCCGTGTAACGTCTGTTTGAGATGTCAGACTATCTGTGATGCTTAGACCGTAGTTATGCGGCGCGTAGACTGCTTTATGTTTATGACAATCCGTCTGTATCCGAAAGATAAAAATTCATTTAAGTTGCTGCGGAGGTTGTCAATGTCATGTACTCAACACGGATTGTGGTGTCTGAACGTTGGTCCTGTGTGAAGTTTTGACGTTATTGTCTTCACTGATGATACGGTACTAGCATTTGTTACTCGGTAGACTGATCGCAATCGTGCCCATCAAAGCAACACAGAAGATTGTTGCCGCTGCCAATACCAGCTGTGATGGTAAATCATAAGGTGAAATCCAAGCCATCATGTTGTAGCGGATTAGTGTTAGGCTGACGATTAATCTGACTTCTGCGATATGTTGTATCCATCGATAGGGTGCTGAGTGACGATAATTTGGGTCTGCATTATTCATTAATTCTGCACATTTTATCGACCAAATTCGTGTGGTTGCAATCGTAATACAAATGATTGCAATATCTCTAAAGGTGTTTATCGTGAGATACTGCAGTGAGATTTCAGCAATACTTACCAAGAGTAACACAGAGAACAGGTGCAATAGGCAGGTAGATTGACACATTTGTCTGAGTAAACCTATAAAGCTAGCGTTCATTTGCGCAGTTTTCATTTGTTCATTCTTCGGCATAGTTGCGTTCCTGTTTTCATATATCATCGATGGGATACTGATGAGATTACAGATTTTGGCATTTTATGTCAAGTATCTATATGATATGTATCGATTTTATTAATTTTTCTCTGTAGTGTTTCAACGATATGCGATATGATTTGTGATTAGATGAATGCGGCCTGAGTTGGACATGCCGTGTAGTGATTATCACGGTGTCGATTGGAAAACAAGCCAATTGTGCTGGCGATATTATCTCGTGGTGTGCACATAGAGTTATCTAATTGTGAGGCACACAAGGCATCTTGGTACTCAGGCTCCTCCAAATCACGAGTCTCGTATGCAACACTAGGCTGGGCATGATCACTCAACACCCAATATACATAATCTGAGGATAATGCATCCAGCGCCCGATAGGATTGTCTGTTGATCGTCTTGCAGGCATAGAATAGATGATGATAACCGGGTAGGTGTATTGGGTCATTGATGACTTGGATATCGCCTAATAGTGGGTCATTACACTTGTGATTGTTGTCTTGCACCGCATTTATATTGTGGGCATATTGAGTTAGGGAGAGCTGATTGTTCTGCTCTTGGATTTGCTTGGTGCAGATCCAAACATAGTTTTGCCATGTCCGGTGCTCGTCGGACACTGGATCCGTGTGTTTTCCAGATAGATATTCTTGTATTCGTCTGGCATCGATTTTTCCACTTAGACCACTATCAGATTGTATCGAATGATTTTCATTATGATACTGTGTTGTATATACTTCGCAAGCTACAGGCTGTAGGGCTGTGGTATGTGAAAAGTTGATGAGTGTTTCAAAATCGTCCGCTACATCTTTTTCGTCATCTTTTTCCTCTTTGTTATCGAGTAATTTGAGCTCATCTGGGTTAGGAATCCCTCTATCTATCATCTGGTAGCATATTTTGCGTGCGCCGCTTTGTGCATGTGCGTAGATTGAATATGTGGTTTCAGTTGGTTCGACCTGTTTTGGCAGAACTGCATAGTATAAATAGTCAACGGTTTGTGTCGAATGTCTTGGCCTGCCGTAGAGGCCTGAGAGATGACTGAGCTTTCCTGATGTACTCGATAATGAGCGACTCGGGATTTTCTTGGCGGATTTATGAATTCGTCTCAAACGAGTGTGTGTACGCACAACGATGGCTTATCTCCTGTTAATATCACAACTTGATTTTCTGTTTTCAAAGATATCATGCTGTTATATGTGCGTCAATCGACAACTGCGATGACTGCTCTGGTCATAACCATTCGACATCGTAACATCAATTTCTGTGGTACTACCATTCAATGTAGCGAATCTAAAAGGGTAATTGTCACCACAATGCTCTATGATTTGACTGTTAATCGATACAGCTAATGTATTTAGTTAGACTGGCTTTTCCTTCCGATGATTTCGAGTTTTTCGTGAATTTTTTCTATGATCTCTTGATTGAAAACGGGCTTAATATTGACGACATAGCAATCTATTGTGACGGTGCTGGTCAGTTTGATCGCATCTTTTTCTGTGATGAGAATGGTCTCATGTTGATAGGGTCTTAGATCATCTTCTGTAATTGTTGCATGGTCCGGAAGTTCAATTGCTTTCACTCTGAATCCGGCGTGGTTCAACAGTTGTTTGAATCTGCCCGGATTTCCTATCGCTGATAGCGCGATGACGTGTTGATCAATGGGCCAATTATTGTGATCAAGTAACTGTCCTGTCTTGTGATGTTGTATTGATTCAATCTCGTAACGCATTATGATTGCATTATCGGTAGGTGATTGTGTTTGTTCGATGACGAAATCTGCGTCGTCCAGTCGGCTAACGGGTTCTCGAAGTGGCCCCAATGGGTGAAGCATCTGATTGCCAAGATTGCCGCTACTGGTTAATATGACTTCTATCTGACGAGCTAATCGATAGTCCTGTAGGCCATCATCACTGATGATGACATCGCACTGTCGTGCCTCCAGGCGTTGACAAGCAGTTTTTCGGCATGGTGATATCACAATGGGTATTTGTGTTTTTCTCCAGATCAGAGCGACTTCGTCGCCAACACACTCGGCTGGCATTGTGTGATCAACACACAGAGTGCTTTTTGGGTAGCGTCTTCCGTAGCCTTTGGATATGATACCTACCCGTTTGCCTTGTTGTTGTAGATATAGGCTGAGTGCGATCACAAATGGTGTTTTTCCATTTCCTCCGGCGCTGATATTTCCGATGATAATTACTGGCACATTTGTTTTATAGGCCTGTCGTGACAGCCAATAACGTCTTGCCAGAGTTACTAAATAGAAAGCACTCGATAGCGGAGATAAGATGGTGTGCATATAACTGCGACGTTGCCACTGTTTTAATGTCCAGCTATGAAGCGTAACTATCATTGAATGAATCCGGCTGCGCGCATAATGTCATTATACGTGATCATAGCGGCAATACCTAATATGATTGCCATTGTAATACGGTCAATGGTGTCTTGTACATGCGGGTTTAATCGTCTGCCAATCATGGCCTCGATGCTCAGAATCATGATGCGACCACCATCAAATATGGGGATAGGGATGAGATTAATGAATGCGAGACTCATGTTAATCGCAGCTGTCCATTGCAATAAAATGACGATATTCTCCAGTGAAAACAGGGCGTAGGTTTGCGATAGAATTAAAATCGGCCCGCCTAGCGTGTTGATGGATAGACTGCCGATGATGAGTAGATAGAATGCCGCCGCTTGAATCAGTAAATACTGCCATGCTTCAGCAGTTGCGAATAACAGTCCATCTATTAGACCCGTTTGATAGAAGCCTTGATATTGTGCCTCATCATTTGGTGGTGCCAACCGGATGCCTAGAAATCCCCGAGCTACGAAGTTGCCCTTTTGTATCAACATGATCTGATACTTTTTTAGGGTTCCATTTCTTCTGACGACGATCTCGATACGTGTATCTGGATTATCTTGTAAGGTGGTCAATACTGTATCAGCTGATTCAACGGTTTGTCCGTTGATCGATGTGATCTTATCCTTGACTCGAAGACCAGCCACTGCGGCAGGGGAGCCTGGCTCGACAGCGGTTATGATTGCTGGCCATGGGGGTGTGAATGGCTCAAAGCCCAATGAGAATAAGCCTTTTCCTTTGCCTGAAAAAGGCGTGCTGGCGTCGATGGTCGGTACATCAATTTGGTCACCATCGCGTTCTATTCGCATGTTGACTGGCGTGTTGGTTGCTTTTGCCATGAGCAGAGTAACGGCGACGTCTTGCCATGTGGTAATTGTTGTTCTATTGATCATGGTAATATGATCCCCGGCTTTGAGTTGTTTGTCTGCTGCGACTCCGCCCGAACTTACTTTACCTACAATAGGGAGCCTATAGGTGTAGCCAATATTGCTGGCTATCCAAAATAAAAAAATGGCGAGTATGGTATTAGCAATGACGCCGCCGAGCATTATGAGAACTTTCTGACCGTACTTCAGTGCAAGGAACTTATTTACTGCGCGCTTGCTCATCCCGCACAAATCAACATAGCCGCCAAACGGCCAGAGTCGCAGTTGCCATTTTGTGTTGTGGCGGTCTTTCGTCTCGGCAATGAGTCTACCGAAGCCAACGCAGACGGATTTAGGCACAAGTCCGCACCAGCGTGAGGCGGTGTAATGACCTAGTTCATGAAAGATAATGATGGCATTAATGATGAATAGGCTACCAGCAACAGATAGGGCGGGTGTCAGCAGGTATATTAAGGTCTCAAGCACATAGGTGTCTCAGTGGTCTGCTACAATGATGCCACAATGGTGGATCAATCGCCAGTGATGCAAACGTGCTACTCTTCGTCGCGCTTATCTTCAAAGAAGTTGACTAAAGACGATGATCGGTTTGGGTGTCTGAGTTTACGAAGCGCTTTTGCTTCGATCTGCCGGATACGCTCCCTGGTGACATCAAATTGTTTGCCAACTTCTTCAAGCGTGTGATCTGTGTTCATTTTTAACCCAAATCGCATACGCAATACTTTCGCCTCTCTGGGCGATAGACTGGTCAATACTTCCTCAATCGCGTCTTCTAAACTGTACTGGGTTGCGGCATCAATGGGTTGGCTTCCTTTTGGATCTGGAATAAAGTCACCAACGCTTGAGCTGTCATCGTCATCACCAATGGGTGTTTCAGTTGATACTGGTTCTTTTGAGATCTTTTGTACTTTACGAATTTTATCAACGGTCATATCCATGTGCTCTGCCAACTCTTCTTGGGTCGGCTCTCTACCGGTTTCTTGAAGAATTTGACGGGTGATACGATTCATCTTATTGATTGTCTCGATCATGTGTACAGGAATACGAATTGTGCGGGCTTGATCCGCAATAGACCGAGTGATCGCTTGACGAATCCACCAGGTTGCATAAGTCGAGAATTTAAAGCCCCGTTTGTACTCAAATTTATCAACGGCTTTCATGAGTCCGATATTACCCTCCTGTATCAGGTCAAGAAACTGTAGACCACGATTGGTGTATTTCTTTGCCAGTGATATAACAAGCCTTAGATTGGCTTCTATCATTTCTTTTTTGGCACGATTGGTTTTTGCGTCAGCAATTGCCAGCTTTCTGGTGATGTGACGCAAATCAGCAGATGAAATGCCATGATTGCGCTCGATATTGCCAATCATCTTTGTTTGCTTGTCAATTGCATCTGTCGCTGCTTGAAGGGTATCTGTTCGCTGCGGGTATTTTTTGATCATGTCATCTAATGAAAGGTCATGTGCGATGAAGCGATTGATACTGCTCGTTGCTGACTTGGGTAGTTTTGCTTGTTCAAAGAAAATTTTACAAATTTGTGATTCTTTGGATTTAATTTTATTTTGAATGCTGACGACAAGTTGGCGGTACGCTTGAATTTTCTGATTGCTGAGTTTGATCATCAAAAACTGCGTGGTCAGATCTGCATATAATTTTTTTGCTTTTTCTGTCGTTTTTGATTTGAGTGCCATGTATTGCTCATATTTTGACTGCATGTCGGTCACGTGCGTGGTGAGCGCCTCAATATCTGGGCCCTCATGCACAAACTCGAGCGTCTCAGTCTCGGCTTCACTCTTATCCTCGTCACTGACGTCATTATCCTCATCATTTGTCTCAGCATCCTCGGCCGTATCCTCGGCTGATTCATCGGTATGATCTGGTTCACTAGTTGCCGGGCTGGTTGCCTTTACTTCTGATTCATCTGACTCATTAAACGCGAGAATGATATCGTTAAGTTGGCTGCCTGTTTCAATATGCTCAAGAATGTCGTCGATGAGTTGTTTGATAATGATGTGGTATTGAGACAATGCAGATATACTGGCTATGACACCTTCTTCTATACGCATCGCAATCTCGATTTCTCCCTTCCGGGTGAGGAGATCGACACAGCCCATCTCTTTCATGTAGGCACGAACTGGGTCTTGCGTTCCTATTTCTGGTGTGATCTCATCCACAACATCAACATCTGATATGGCGGACTCTTGAAGCAATAGCACCTCTTCATCTGGTACTGTTTCGACGACTGATATGCCAATGTCAGTGAGAATACGATAAACTCGGTTCCATGCATGCTCATCGACGCCAGTTGGCAAATAGTCGTTGAGTTGAGCATAGGTTACATACTTCTGCTGTTTGCCGAGATTGATCAGTGCTTTCAGTTTTTCATTGATTAGTTGATCCGCGTGTTCCGTTTCTCGTGTTTCGCTGTTCTGGCTTTTCGTATTCTTCTTCGGGTTGTTGCTCACGGTTCACCTCGGCTAAATTAATTGCAGATTATATCGTTTTTCTGCATTTTTTTCAAATTTATTTCTCATGCTTATGTATAGCCCGTTTTTGATTAAAATTCAGTTTTAATCGAATCTTGATGACTGTTGGTAGCTTCATTCATTATCTGGTTATTTTTGTATTTCAGTGTCGGTTTGCATATTTCGACGTTGTTGGTGGATTGCTTGCTTTTGCAGGATGAGCGATTGCAGTAGCTTGCGTTCATCCTGATCTGTCATGCTTGTCGTTGGGTGGATATGCTTTTGTATGAGCTGTTCGATGAGCTCGAGACGTAAGCTAAGACACGCGAAGCGATGGCGGCTTGGGTCAAAATCCTGTGTTGACTGGGATAGTATCGTGCTGATTTGTGGATAAATCTGTGTTCCTTGTAGTTCAGCGCGTAAAGCTTCGCCAGTCATTGTTGGCGTTGTCTTGAGCATATTGTGCCAGTGGTTGATGACTTCAACCAGCGGTGCACTGCCATGTACATCAAATGGCAGCTCCTCAGTTAGCTCAGTTGTGGTCTTTTTGGCGAGTTGCGCAATGATTACCCGGGCATATTGACCAATCCGATCATTGTTCTGTGTGCGTGATGTGCCAGGTGTGCTGATTTCCTTTGCCTCTAGTCCGGCAGCATCATGTACCGCCTGTGACATCGTCTCTTTGAGTGCATCATTTTCCATCGTGTCGGTATGTGATCGTGCAGTTTGTAAATAGGCAGCGCGACCATCAACTGTATTGAGGGTGTGTGTCTCAGCAAGTGTTTTCATGAAGAAGTCAACCCATGAAATAGCGCTCTCCGCCGCCTCTTCAAATGACTCCCGACCTTTGGATTGAAGGTAGGAGTCTGGATCGTGTTGGTCGGGTAGGAACAAGAAACGTACAACAATAGATGGGTCAATGACCGGCATGAACGCAAGTACGCTTTTCCATGCGGCTGCACGACCTGCGCGGTCTGCGTCGAAGCAAAATGTAACTTTTTTAACAAAGCGCTTAATCAGGTGCCAGTGGTGTACTGTGAAGGCAGTACCAAGACATGCTACCGCATTGGGTATGCCATGGCTGTGTAGGGCAAGTACATCCATATACCCTTCAACAACAAAAACATGGTCCACTTTGAGCGCGCGAAATTGATACAACCCATACAGTACATAGCGTTTTTTGAAGAGGTCGCTCTCCGGAGAATTCAGATACTTCGGTGGTTGATCATTTAAGCTTCTTCCACCAAAGCCGATAATTTTTCCGCGACTGTCTTGAATTGGAAACATTAAACGCTGGTAAAACTTCGTAGCAGGTTGACCTGTTTTTCCCGTGACGGCAACACCGCATCCCGTCAGCAAGTCACGATGCGTTTGAACGGATTTTTTAAACCATTGTTGATACTGGGGGCCACAGTAGCCAAGGTGATATTTCCGCTGAGCGTGTTCTTTTATACCACGATCTTTGAGATACTGTAGTATATCGTTGTTCGATTGCAGATCAGACCGACAGCTCAAGACCATATCGCGCAGAATTTGGTATATCTGTTTATCAATATTGGGTGTATTTTGTGTTTGACTTGGTACTGTCATCCCGACAGCGGTTGCACACTTCTCAAGTGCCTCCATGAATGAGAGGTTCTCGTGCCGCATGATAAAGTTTAGCGCGTCGCCACTAGCATGGCAGCCGAAACAATAAAAAAATTGTTTGCTAGGATTTACACTAAATGATGGCGTTTTCTCGTGATGAAATGGACACAGTCCTTGATAATTATGTCCGGCTTTTTTGAGGCTGACTGCAGATTGTATTACAGTCACAATGTCAGTCTGGGCTAGGACAGATTTGATGAATGCTGACAAATCAGCTGTCATAGGACGCTGTACTCAGGTTTGTATTCGTTAAATATTTATCAGGGTTTGCAGATAGCTGCAAGTGCTCTAGGCATCTGAGCGTCTTCTACCGCGCTTGTGCTTAACAGCGTTTGCTTTGCGCGCAATAGACAGCTTATTGCTTTGCTTGTAGGATTCTTTGACCAACTTGTCTTTTTCTGCCTTCTTGCGGTAACGTTTTACTGCAGCGTCATTTTCGCGTTTTCTCTTCTCGGCTGGCTTGATGTAGCGCTCGTTGTCACGAAGTTGACGTGGGATGATATTGCTTTCTACGACGCGCTTGAGTCGTCGGATTGCGCTTTCGACGCCGCCAGCGCGGCTAACTTCTATCTCAGGCATAGACTAAGTTGTACTCCATATTACAAAAAAAGTTCGTTATTTTACCATTGAAGATTTTCTATGTCCACTACTGTTTAGCAAACCATCGATTTTAGATGAAATTAACGCAAATTTATCTGACGATTTCTCACTCTTGTGCTATAACGCAGGGATAACAAGAATTATGGTGTACAATGGAACAAGCTGTCAATTTGGTTGCATTTTTAGCAACATTATACATCGCTGCAAAATTCCTAATGGCTAAGGCACAGCCCCGTGCTGAGCTTGCACAGGGCGAATTTGACTTTACGGGTTTGAAAGAACCACGATCAGTTCAGGATGTCGATTTCAATGAACTAATTGCAGAGTGTACTCCACATTGTGAAAATGATTCTGCGTTCGCGAAACCGTTATCTGTGTTACAAAAATATCAAGCTGCATATGATGCATATCAAAACAACCTGTTGAACTCTGAAAAATTGAAAACTAAAATGGATACGCATCGATCTGTAGCAGAGACAGATAAATCTCAATTACAATATGAGACCTATAATCAAGCGCAACTGGACTATGTGCTAGCATCGAGTGCTGCAGAGGGAAATCTCCTCGATATACGCAACATCTCCAAAAATATTGATGAGCAGCTTAGATCAGTTGTTTCTACCCTTGGTCAGGATCTGGCTAAAATCAAAAAGTTTTATGAATCTATCAAGCTAGATGTGCTGGATTCGACACTAGACGATCTTTCCCATCGGGATCGTACAATCCTTGAAGCTGATTATCGGCAGGCTGCTGATAATCAGCTTCAACAAGATAAAAGTCGACTCATTTCTAAGGTAAAATTATTGCGCGCTCTACTCGCGGTCAAAAAAATGACTCATTCTCCGGTTGTTGCTGAGACTACAAGTGGAAATCTTGATGACAATTTGATCAGGCTACTGTCTCTTATCGACGTTCATAATAACGATGAGCTGCTCAGAAACTGTGACCAGGCACAAAAATTGGTCGTGATGATCAGTGATGAAGTTGCACCACAAAAGCAAATAAGCGAACCGATTCAGTCGGAACAAAAAGCCATACGTATTAATCGTCTTGAACAATGGTCTCAGATACTATTAGATACACTTAAAAAATCGATTAAACAATCGTCTCGAAAAACACCAGGGGTATCTAAACGACTCAACACTCCAGGAACGCCCAAACAGGAGGTGCTTGTTGCTTTCGATGATCTGCGACATCATTATCAAGAATTACATGAAAAATCTGAATCCTGGAAAAACACTGAATATTCACAGTACGATGGTATCAATGGTATATTTCATGAGATCACCTCGATCCAATCTGCATTAGACACGCAGGTGTCCAACAATGGAGCTGCTGATCCAACTGGTGAGTACTCGACGAATATGATAAAAATTATTTGTCAGAGTCAAGACCCTGTGCTGAACCCGATTCTGTTAACTGACGTTAGGGATAAGAACAATAAAATGCACCTTAGCGAATCAGAGGCCGCTGATAATAACCTAGTCGATCGTTATGAAAACAATACAGAAAACCCGATTCATATCATCCATCATCGAGATAGCCACTTTGTTGCCGCAGCCATATACCGAGATGATGATAATAGACCACATATTATTGTCCATGATCCATTGGGTAATCCCAACAATACCACTGTTCGTATAGCAAATTTGCTCGGAGGTTCACCTCAGCCAACCATTCACCAAAATGGGGAAAACGATATTCACAATCAACACAACTTACAACAAGACCGCATAAACTGTGGCCCATTATCGATTAAACTGATCTCACGTCTTGATGAAAAGACTTGTGCACGAATTGCAAAGGGAGAAAAAACGGTCAGCAGTATTAGTACTGATATTGCAAAAAGCGAGCCTTATGTGAGTCGCTCTGGTGAGTGGAGTAAAGTTAGTAGAGATGCTGCTAATTTATTGCGTGCAGAGCAGTTTCGATCTGTTGTAGATTATTGTAAAAAATTGAATGATGCACTTCCACTGATGAATGATAATGATCCACTTAGCCCGTAGTGGGTGATTCATTGGTATCATTAATCACTATGTAGATCTGGTGTCTATTACAATATTTTAGGACGCTTAATGCGCTTATAGAGTTTTCAACATTGATTATTTTAACCGTTGTAGGCGGTTTTTCTGATGCAAACAGCCGCTTGTTTCGTACATCAGGTTTTTTTTTGAAAAAAAATATGACAAGGATTTTTCACTGACCTATACCCAGCCTAGCTGAAATGGAATTTGGAATATGTTTTCGGAAAATCTTGAGCGATCGCTCAATCAAGCCAACCAACTTGCAAGAGAGTTGAAATGTCAATACATCACACTTGAGCACTTACTTTTAGCGCTACTTGATAATCCAGAGGCGCGTGACGTGCTGTTGACTCTTGGTGTTGATATCGATACTGTTCGCGTGCATCTACGTACTTACATCGAGAAAAACACGCAAAAGCAGGCTGTGATTACTGATTTACAGCTCGAGCATAATGACGCATTTAAGCGTACTATTCAACGGGCGATTTTCCACACACAAACACTGGGTTGCACTGAAGTGACTGGCTCGCATGTGCTTGCCGGCATTATGAGTGAAGCAGATTCACATGCTTTTTTTGTTCTTCACGAAGAGGGTGTCAATAAAGTCATCCTGAACCAGATTTTATCAAAGGATAAGCAAACCTTTGATGTCATAGACCCACAGCAAATCGAAGACAGACATTTCTTCGATGCTGGGTTTGAGCAACAACCACCTCAGCAAGAGTCATCCATTGAGTCCTTTGCGGTTAACTTAAATGATGAAGTCATCTGTGGTCGCATTGACCCTGTCTTCAATCGTGATAAAGAAATCGAGCGCCTTGAGCAAATTCTCTGCCGACGCCGCAAAAATAATCCGATACTGGTCGGGGAGTCAGGTGTTGGTAAAACAGCGATAGCAGAGGGGCTAGCACGTGCAATTGTTCACAAGACTGCACATAAGTCACTCCTTAAATGTAAAGTATATGCGCTGGACCTTGGTTCTCTACTTGCAGGGACGAAGTACCGTGGTGACTTTGAAAAACGATTTAAAGCGGTGTTACAAGATTTAGTCAAACGTAAAGACGCCATCATCTTCATCGACGAAATTCACTCAATTATCGGTGCGGGTAGTGCATCTGGCGGTTCTGTTGATGCGGCCAATCTACTCAAGCCTTTGTTAACACGGGGTAATCTACGTTGTATTGGGGCGACTACTTATCAAGAGTACAGACAGTTGTTTGAAAAGGATAATGCGCTGTCTCGACGTTTCCAGAAGATTGATGTTAAAGAGCCTTCAAAAGAAGAAACTTTCAATATTCTGAAAGGTCTGAAGAAAAAATTCGAAGCACATCATAACGTACACTACTCTATGCAGTCACTCAAATCTGCGATTGATTTGTCGGATCGCTACATGCATGATCGATTCTTACCAGATAAGGCAATCGATATTATTGATGAAGCAGGCTCTGCAAAGAACTTGATTTCAGACAATGATGACAAACCATCTCAGGTTGATGTACGTGATATTGAGAAGATTGTTTCAAGTTTGACACAAATCCCTAGTCAACACGTTACCGCGTCCGATAAAACGCTCCTACAGCATCTTGAGCGTGATCTGAATATGCTTGTTTACGGACAAAGTGCTGCTATCAATAACATTACCACTGCGATCAAATTGTCTCGGTCGGGTCTTGGTGATCCAGACAAGCCAATCGGTAGCTTCCTATTTGCTGGTCCTACTGGTGTTGGTAAAACTGAGCTTGCTAAACAGCTTTCGAGTATTTTGAATCTCAAACTACTTCGATTCGACATGTCTGAGTATATGGAGAAACATTCTTCATCTCAGTTGATTGGTGCACCTGCAGGTTATGTTGGTTATGATCACGGTGGACAACTGACTGAACAGATTATCAAGAACCCATATTCAGTTTTATTGCTTGATGAGATCGAAAAAGCACATAGTGATCTGCTCAATCTTCTTCTACAGGTGATGGATTATGGTCAACTGACCGATAATACCGGTCGAATTGCTGATTTTCGTCACGTGATTATTATTATGACCAGTAACTGTGGTGCGGTTGAGCAATGTCGTAATAAGATGGGTTTTAGCGAAAGTAAGGTTAAGTCAGGCATCGACAAGGCGATTGATGGTGCTTTCTCACCTGAGTTTAAGAACCGCTTAGATGCCATTGTGCAATTTAATCAACTTACGAAGGGGAATATTTCTCAGATCGTTGATAAGTTTATCTCTGAGCTTGAAGTGCAGTTAAATGAGCAAAATATTGAGCTTGATGTGAAGGCTGACGTGAAGGCATATCTCAGTGAGCATGGTTATGATCCAAAACTGGGAGCGCGTCCAATGGCAAGGCTCATTAACACCGCGCTTAAAAAGCCAATTGCCGATGCCCTTCTCGATGGTAAGATGAAAGTAGGGGACACTGCGGTTATGAAGCTGGTTAAAGGCAAGGTGCAATTACAGGCAAAAACGAAGAACAACGTCGACAGCAAAAGGCTGGCGTAGGTTGTCTACTCGTATCCAGCCAAGCTGGGGTTTCTTAGCTGGTTGGATCGCCTGTTGTGGCATCTGGACTTGGTTGGCGCTTAGCTTTGTGCCTAGTAACAATTCGTCCTTTGGTCAGATCGTAGGGGGTCATCTCGACGGTGACATCGTCCCCTGTAAGAATTCTGATGTAGTTTTTGCGCATCTTTCCGGAGATATGAGCAGTAATTATATGCTTATTTTCAAGCTCTACCTTGAAGGTTGTGTTGGGTAGTGCTTCTAGCACAACGCCTTCGAAGACCATGACGTCTTTTTTGTTCATAAATTCAGCTGTGGATTGGATACTTTATTATCTGATAAATCATGGATTAATTCAAGTCTACGTGAAATTAATATTTTCTTTAATCAACGCGCTGTTTCAGTTATAATTCAAATAATTTCAATTGTTTGTTTTGTAGTTATGTCGAACTTAATCTTTAACACTGTTCGTAGTGAATCCTTTAAGCAATATGCGCAGCATGCATATCTCAGTTACTACGCTTTGCTTGCTGTTTATGCCATTTGTAATTTATTGGTCCTGATGCTTGGCTTTGGTTTTCAAATTACACATGCAATACCACTTGCAATCATGCTGACTTTGGGTGCCTTCATCAATGAACTCATCAACATGAAGACGGTTACCAATCCGCTTTCCTCTCAATCGAAGATTGTGCGTCCTTCAATAATTACCATAATAATCTCTGCTTTTGCTTGGGCGCTTTCTCTCATTGATAGCTATGCAACCCTAACTTCAATGGTCAATGTGCAATTGATGATGCTCTCGCAGCTACAACTTGCTGTACCAATTCATCTAGCAGGTCTGTATCAGAGCTTGTTTCTTGTATCTGGTTTGTCAGCTCAAGCCATGACATCAGCGACTAACCTGGTCACTGCGCTCACCAATCAATTCACTGCCTTACCTGATAATAAGCAGCAGAAACCG
>DBUY01000068.1:0-3563 GCA_002308435.1 Proteobacteria bacterium UBA1278
AGCCAAGGTTGCTGGGGCGGCGTAAGCATTCCAAAACCAAGATGATCAGTATAAACGGTTGTCAGTGAGAACAATTGGCCTAAAGACTGACAATCAGAAATCGTCATCGGATATCGCCACCACGATTCAATTGAGAAATCAGCTTGCCGCCAGAAACCCTGTGGGTTAAATCCGAAAACAATGCATAAACCACCTGGAATCAGTACGCGAGAAATTTCTGAAATCATCTCACCAGCACATGCAGTGGTCTCGTGTACGTGCGCACAAACGACAAGATCGAAGCTCTCTGAGACAAAAGGCAGCCGCCCCATGTCTGTCACTACAGATTGTGCCGATTTTGCTAGTCTGGTTTCTTCATGGGATAAAACAACATGATCTTTGGGCGCATTACGTAACATTAACCCAGCATTGACAAGTTCTAATGAGCGAAAAGGTCTAAATGAGTTAACAATCGCCTCAACCGCAAATTGCTCACAAGCAATCACAACTTGGCTATTGTTTGATATCAACCAATTCTGTAGAGGAGCGTACGTATTTGACATTAACGTAATGATTTTTAATCGTTGTTACTATCTCCAATATCCTACCAATAGTCAAATTCAAATGATAGCACCCCACACTACCATCCACACGGGTTTCATCGATCTCAATTGACATAGTACAATCAGCGATCTATGCTTAATACGCAATCACTGATGAAAACACATGCATACACCGAATTTAGACATTGATAGCGAGTTTGACAAAATGCTCAATCGCGTCAGACTTGGCGAACATTTTTCTTTTTCTCGGTTTGGGGATGGTGAACTTCATGTGATCAAAAACGGAAAATTCAAGTGCACACAGTGGACACTAGATGGTAATGAGAAAGAAAACACCCTCTTTCGTGATGCGATGCTGCACAGTCTCACATACGACAGATCAAACTATTTCATAGGCCTTCCTTGCAGCTGCCGGGAAGACTCAGACCAATTTCGGGATTACATCTTCAGTAACTTTAAATTAAACGCGAGCCACATGACGTTCTCTGCCCTCTTTGTCAATGCCATGTATAGAAGACTACAAAAAGAACTTATCCCTGTATTAAAAAAGCATCCAATTGCACTCGTTGCAAATGATAAATCCAATATTGAACATTTCAAAAAACTAGGATTCAAGCTCAAGATGTTCTTCCCAGTGCCAAACAACGCATGGAAAATGCATCAACAAATTGTCACACAAGTACTTGATGAAATTAAAATACACAACACAAAGAACCACATCTTCTTGATCAGCGCAGGACCTGTCGCAAACACGCTCATTCCAATACTTCACAGTGCACACCCTGAAAACACCTACATTGATATTGGATCTAGTTTGGATCAACAATTAGGCTTGCCTAAGGGGACACGTAATTACCTTCAACCACATGGTTGGAAAAAATTAGCACGATGTATTTGGCATCGACCAATCTACAGAAACCAAATCACCTGCTCTTCCATTGGCAAGTCCAAAACTTACCGCGCCTATCTAAAACTACGTGCGCTTTTAACCACAATCATAGAAAATATGTACTAATTCAATAAGCTAACTGCACAAGACAAAAACCCGCTGACTGGGAATACATCACTGATCCATACACTAAATCAGTGCAACTTGCGGCACATCAGCAAAATCGATATACTCAGCTGCAGAATTGAATGACACTGATAAAAATCATATGGAAATCCAGGGACTCAGCGCACTCACGACAAACTATATCTGGATTATTACAACAAATGAAACCACCGTCGTAGTTGATCCAGGCGAAGCAAGACCTGTCATCGAGTATTTAAACGCAACGCAACGCAGTTGCGACGCAATCCTCATTACACACCACCATCTTGATCACACCGGGGGCGTGACAAATCTGTTACAGACTTATCCAAAATGTCCTGTATATGGTCCCAACCTCCAAACACTCGGAATTGATAATATCGAGATTGACCCGTTAAAAATACTTCATATTCCTAAGCTCTCATCGACAGTAAAAACAATGCGCACACCCGGCCATACACTCGACCACTTGTGTTATCTCATCGAAGACAAGCTATTTTGCGGCGATACGCTATTTTCGGCTGGCTGCGGTAGACTATTAGAAGGCGATGGTAAAGATCTTTACAATTCATTAGAGGCAATCCGTCAACTACCCGACAGTACCATCATCTATCCAGCACACGAGTACACAGAGGAAAATATTCGTTTTGCGCTAACCATTGAACCAAACAACACCCCACTAATTGAATATGAAGAACAGGTTAAGAAAAAAAGAGCACAGGGTATACCGTCCTTACCAACCACATTAGCGCGTGAGAAGTCTATCAATCCCTTTTTACGAACACACGTAGAAAGCATTCAAACAAAGGTCAGTCAATTAAGCCATCAACCTGTCGCCTCTGCAATGGATACACTCATAACACTACGGCAGTTAAAGGATCAATTCATATGATCAGTTCCCACACAAAAAAACAAATTTATGCTGGAATAATAGCATCAAGCACATGTCTACTAATCACTTGTGTTCTAACACTAACTAGCCCGACCAATATAAAGGCTGGTGTGCTCACGAGCCCATCAATTTGGCCAGCTATGTGTCGGCATTTTTCTCTATCAGTGGATGCCTCACTAGAGCAAGAAACCCAACGGCAAATACGATGGCATAGACGACATCCTGGCGCTATGAAGGACATGACCGAAAATGCACAACTATATCTAGCCTACGTTTTCCAGCAAACCCGAGAAAAATCTCTACCGGCTGAAATTGCGCTAGTACCGTTTGTCGAAAGCAATTATGATCCGTTTGCTAGAAGTGCCAAAGGCGCAGCAGGGTTGTGGCAAATTATGCCAGACATGGCCTCAGCACACGGGTTAGAGATCAACGACCTCAAAGACGATCGACGTAATGTCATTAAAGCCACTCACACCGCACTAAATCATTTACTCTATCTAAAACGACGTCTTCACGGACGGTGGGATTATGCAATCGCAGCATACAATGCAGGTGAAGGACGCGTCAGGCAAGCGATACGTGCATCAAATAAATCTGGTGGTAAAGTCCCATGGACAAAGTTCCTCCCCGCTGAGACACGCAGATATTTACCTAAAATATTTGCGCTGAAAGCCATCATTCAGCACCCAAAACGCTATGCGATTAATCTACCCAATATCGATGTCGACACGTATTTCAGTAATAGTCCCATTCACAGAACTTATGCATTTTCACAAATCAGTGATATCTGCAAAATCGATAGTGATTTACTGCATAAACTCAATGCAGAATGGCGAGGTCACATATTTACAGAAGACAACAAAACAATCATACTACCAATAAGTCAATCGTTCTCGTGTAAGAAAAAGTTGAGTCGTATCCCCATGTTTAGTAATCGATGGGCAAGACATAAAACCAAGAGCACTGATACCATCAAATCACTCGGCACGCTCTATAACACAAATCCAAGCACAATCGCCGGAATCAATAGTCTCGGGAACACAAAGTTATGTCATCGACGTGTCTTGATGATCCCAAAAAATAGCCAAGGTAAGCT
>DBUY01000068.1:3838-22939 GCA_002308435.1 Proteobacteria bacterium UBA1278
CCCAAAAAATAGCCAAGGTATCCCGCCCCTCTCAAAAGACGCATCACTTGCCGCA
Source organism: Proteobacteria bacterium UBA1278 (assembly GCA_002308435.1). Classification (GTDB taxonomy): domain Bacteria; phylum Pseudomonadota; class Gammaproteobacteria; order Comchoanobacterales; family Comchoanobacteraceae; genus UBA7916. Next base: position 3,894 of record DBUY01000068.1, read on the forward strand.
GCTATTGCAGCAACTGACTTGCTCGGACCCACAAAAATATCCCACATCGTACAAAAAAAAGACACTGTGCATACAATCAGTAAACAGCACGATGTCAAAGTTGGACATATTGCATACTGGAATCGCCTACGATATCCCTATACACTAACAACAGGACGAACATTGGTGATCTGGAAGAACGTCAAGGCAAATGTTAGATATACCAAATATGTTGTCCAACCTGGGGATACGCTGTCACAGATTGCGAAGCAGCACAAAACATCAGTTAATCGAATCATGCAAGTAAGTAATCTCAAAGACCCACGAAAAATACGCCCCTATCAAGTCATTACGATACCGAAGTGAGGATCACACCATGCTCCAAATCAAAAACATCAACAAGTCCTATGGGACATTCAAAGCCTGTCTCGATATTGATATCACCCTGAGAAAAAACCAAATTGTCGGACTTTTTGGTGCTAACGGAGCAGGAAAATCGACCTGTTTTCACATCATGACCGGACTCATTCAACCCGATAGCGGTTCGGTTTTTCTGAATGAAAAGAACATCACAAAAGACCCCATCTATCAACGAGCATCTAGCGGGTTAAGCTTCTTACCACAAGACAAAAGTATTTTCACAGGAATGACCGTTGAAGAGAATATTCTGAGTGTCCTGGAAATAATGATTCCTTCAAAAAGTAAACAACAAAAACAGCTAGATATTCTCATTGATCGATTCAACCTCAACAAAGTACGAAAAACCAACGGTAACCTCTTATCAGGTGGCGAACGACGGCGGACCGAAATTGCACGAGCGGTGGCAACTAGCCCTCAGTTTATTCTTTTAGATGAACCATTCTCTGGTGTAGACCCAATCTCCATTCAAGAAATCAAACGTCTTCTCGCAGATATTCAAGCACATGATCAAACAGGCATACTCATATCTGATCATAATGTCAACGCAACTTTGCCCATCTGCGATTATGCCTACATCATCCATCAAGGTAAGACGCTCGCAGAAGGAACACCGGACGCATTAAGAACTAACCAAGCAGCCATCCAGCATTACTTTGGAAAACAAGGCGTATGAGAATTATTACAGCCCTATGCTTGAAAAAACGCAAGAAATAGTCTACCCTGACCCCTAAAACCAACCCTCGGAAAAAACACCATGAATTCAGAAAATACACTCATACTCAAACTAAAACATGGAGATGTTGTCATCGACCTTCTCACTGAAGTTGCCCCACACCATGTCGAGCGAGTACAAAAACTAGCATCAGAGGGATTTTACGACAATTGTCCGTTTCATCGTGTCATTGATGGGTTTATGGCGCAAACTGGAGATGGAAAAAATCACAACGGTACCGGCGGATCTGACTACCCTGATTTAGAACAAGAATTCTCTGACGAACAACACACTCGTGGAACCGTCTCCATGGCCAGAGCACAATCAGTCGATTCAGCTAACAGTCAATTTTTCATCTGCTTTGGCGATACGCCACATCTCGATGGGCAGTACACGGTATTTGGTAAAGTACGATCTGGTATGGAATACATAGATCAGGTCAAAAAAGGCCATCCACATAGCGGAGTCGTTGATCAACCTGATCTGATTCTATCTGCCAGCACGACAGAAAACATCAGCTAAATTTACCCCGTCATATAGTCATCAATATTTTGTGGATCCTTTCGGGTGGCAGAATGATGATCGGGATTGTGCATTTTTTGCTTCTGATCCCATATAACTCGGGATACTTTCTCAATGATTAGATCGAGTGTCTTGTACATATCCCAACTAACATCCTCGATAACACAATATTTGTTGTGCATGTGTACATGAGCCTTTATAAGATGTTCTTTGTTAGCAACAGAGCACACCAGCTTGATTTCAATAACAGGAGCCCGCGAATAATGCTGGTTAAGTTTTTCCAGCGCGAGTTTTTGAAATGCGGTTGAGTAATCACAGTTTCTTCCATCGAATGTAATTGAAATTTCAGGTCTATTCATAGCATTTCCTCAGTTGTGTATAATTTTAGCTCATCACTTATGTATAGTACAAATATATGATAAATTACTATTTTTTTAATTAATATTCACGCACCAATAGACAGGAAAACTACCACCGCCAACGTGCGACAATGCCATATTGCCCGCCATCACCTGAGTTATCCGCAACGCAAGATGCGTCTGCCCACATGCTTTGAGCAGCCACTCCAACTGATAATTGAGGACTCCATTGCCACAAAACATCATTTTTTAAAATTGTTCGGTCTAAATGATCAATTTGCTGCAGTGAATACCAATCAAGCTCAATATGTGTAGCCAACGTCAAACGCTCAAACCCAAGATATGTACTGTAGTTATCTATATTTAAAGTCATCATACCACTTGACTGTTGAGAAAAATCTCCCGACTGAGTTGCTGGTGGTAAATATCGATAGGTCATTGACCCAACATGAAGGAATTGACCCGTTCTTACCAGAGGAAAAATAGGCAGAGTTAATAACGCAAAAAACATAAATATCATTTTTTTTCTAACCACCATACGCCCCCATTCTACGCGCCCAAGTTCTGTAAATGTGATAACTGAGCATAGTATGCACACGACTCCATCAAATGCAGATGAGAGCCTTGATCAATAATCTGACCTTGATGTAATACAATAATTTGATCAGCTTTTAGTATCGTCGATAATCGATGCGCAACAATGATAGTAGTTCTTCCATGAATCAAACGAGACAAGGCTTGATGTAAATGATACTCATTTTCAGAATCCAAATGACTTGTGGCTTCGTCAAGTAACAAAATAGGCGAATCTCGCAGGAATGCTCGAGCAATAGCGATGCGCTGTTTTTGTCCTCCAGATAACCTCACACCCCGCTCACCAACCTCAGTATTGTATCCCTCTGGTAGCTGCCTTACGAAAGGATCTACAAGCGCAGACTTTGATGCTGCTAGGATTTGCTGTTTGGACGCATTTGGACATCCATAACGGATATTATCAGCAATCGTACCCGAAAAGATCGTTACCTCTTGAGGGACAAGACTCACCATTTGACGCAAGTCATTAAGTGAAAATTGATTAATAGAAACACCATCTATCGATATCTGGCCTGTATCTATCTCATAAAAACGCAGTAACAACTGTAATATAGTGGTTTTACCAGCACCAGAAGCACCAACAATCGCCACCGTTTGTCCAGGGAGAACGCGCATAGATACCTGAGAAATTGCAATATGAGACGCCCTGTTTGGATAGGTAAAGCACACATCTCGAAACTCAACCAGCCCAGATATTGGGCGAGCTATTCTAAATGGGTTGATCGGAGAACGTATTGAAGCTGTCAAACGCAGCAATACCGACAATCGCTCACTTGCTCCCAGCACGCGCTGAACATCGCCAACTAAGTCAGAGACACCAACCACAGAACCAGAAAAAACGATTGCATAGGCCACGAATTGAAACAATACTCCCTGCGTAACCATGCCCGTATTCGTTTGCTCTAATCCAATTGCATACCAAGCAACACACAAGAAGCTGAAGGCAACCCCTAACACAATGAGGGCCGTCATCAAACTACGAGATTGAATGCGTCGCTGCTGTGCGTCAAAAGCGCTCTCGACCAAGTTATGATAATCGGAGATATCCTGCGCCTCATGTGCAAAAGCCTGGACAACCTGGACTGACTGCAAAGATTCAGTTGCAAACACAGACGCCCGCGCTATTTTATCTTGTCCATCTCGGGAAAGCGTGCGCAGCTTTCTTAGTAAACGATACCCTGGAAATAACAAAATAGGCGCTGTGGCAAGAAATATCATCGTCAAATGAAAACTCGTGACGAGGAGCATAGAAAACGCACCAGTCAGCTGAATTAAGTTACGAAGCGACATTGAAATACTAGTACCAAGTATCTGCTGAAGAACTGCAGTATCCGCATGCAGCCGGGATAGTATCTCTCCCAATTGTATTGATTCAAATTGAACCATATCAAGACGTATCACCCGCGAAAAAATTTTTTTACGCATATCAGTCACCACTCGCTCACTAATCCATGAAAATAGATAGTGCCGCCAAGCAATACTGCATGCTGATAACACAGTGATGCCGCCAACCACAGCAAAATGGAATATCTGATGCTTCGAGCTCGATAATCCATAATCAATTAAGTAGCGCAGGCTGATCGGCAAGAAAAGTATATTGGTTGATGCCACGACCAGAGAAAACAAGGCCCAATAACAGGCGCGCTGGTATGGCTTGATAAAAGCAGTTAATTGGGTCAATGGTTCGGGAACACTAATCATCATGGGCTATCTAGTCTTGGGCCACTCATCGTTATGCAGAGAGCACAAGGATGATTATAGCGAACACTGTCAACAAAGTCAGTTACGCTGAACGCTTATCTGAGCAAGATCATCACCATAGATACGATTCAAGATTCCAGCTAAGCGAATTCCTGCTTGCAGTAGCCTCTGATGAAGAATCGGACGAACTGCATGCTGATAGGCAAACCCAAGACTGGGTATTTTATTGTCCTGCAAACTCGCACGATCCTTTACACAATAATCTTTTGGGGAGTAGCCCCGATCTGCCGGGTAAATAGAACGATGCAAATCCAATGACTCCTTCAACCACGACTTAACAGGCATGGACTGCCAGTTTTTGATCAATTCAGTTGATGCATGATCCAAATAATCAGCATACTCCGTGTAAGTCAATTTATAAGAGTCGATCAGCTTTGTATCCCAAATACTATGCAATGAAGTTGTCCATCGGGAGCCAAACCATCGAATCCGACAAATATTTCCACCCAAATCTTGACCATTACCGACATGTAGTGGCTGATGCGCATCAGCCACCAAATGCACCAACAATCGTAATAGTACATCCTCAGTCAAAGGCGCATCAAACTGACGTTTCTCTAATCGCTTGATGATGAAATTGAGTGCTTGATAAAGATTTGTTGGCCATTTTTTCGCAGCTGCTTGACCAAAACCCGATCGCTTGACGTCGATATAGTGCCAATTTCGCAGCGACTGTACAAACGGCGTCCGCTCACTCTTGATCTCATCAGCCCAATTACTAACATCCTGAAGGTGGTACCCCCCTAGTCGCTCTGACACGTGCTTTGCAGCGATCGGATCAAGGTGTTTCTCAGCAATCGCACCGACGATGCGGTGGCCAGTTAAACCCCACGCAAACAGATCACTCGCAGACAGCACGACTGATGTGAGCAGTATTGTTGTTATTCTTTTGAATGAATGCATTGCTCGATAGCCACTATTTTGAGCCTATTATAAACCGAACTTTACAGATCTCAAGCAAAAGAATCACACAACCCTATTTCCCAATCACCACAGAGTTACTGTACTCCATATCTTTACACACGACTTTTATTGTCTGACACGTCGATATGATAAACCAACGCCAGATAGAAGTTCGTCAAATCAATTACACATCAATTAGGAAAATAACACGACAGCAAAAACAACCGTTTATTGATAAATTCAAGCCAGTAAGGTATGATACACGTCCGTTTGTTAAGACCAAGAATGCAACAAAAAATTGGCCTATTCGCGCTAACCTCAATCGTTATCGGCAGCCAAGTCGGCTCAGGGGTGTTTATGCTACCGCAATTATTAGCACCATTTGGCGCTTTTGCCATTGCAGGATGGGTTTTGTCTGGACTTGGCGCATTGTGTCTAGCCATGGTTTTTGTTGGGCTTGTAAAGCGATATCCAAAAACAGGCGGCCCTCATGCTTATGTTCAGCAGGCTTTTGGCGACACAGCCGCATTCTTCACTGGATGGACATATTGGGTTGTATCTTCATTAAGCTCTGCAACCGTTATTGCAGCGACCATTACGTATTTAACCCCAATTATTGGTATTCAATCACCCATCACATTCGTAAGCTATGAGCTTTTTTTATTGTTTATGATTACCTGCCTCAACCTACGAGGCGTGGGCTCAGCAAGCTTCGTTGAGATATTGCTTGGGGCAATTAAGCTCATCACCCTGTTTGCCATACCCGTTGCCGGATTAATGCTATTCAACGTCGAACACATCTCGATTGCACCCATAATGGTAGACACACCCAGCTGGCAACTCATCGGAAAAGCATCTGCACTGACACTTTGGGCATTTTTAGGCGTCGAAGCAGCAACCGCTCCTGCAGGATCAGTACACAACCCGACCTGGACTATACCGGTTGCTATCATAGGAGGGACTGGTTGCGTCATCATTCTTTATCTTCTCAACTCAATCTCTATCATGGGACTGATCGATCGAGTTGACTTAACCAACACACAAACACCCTATGTGTTGGCAACACAAGTCATATTCGGTGGAAATTGGCACCTGATGATTGCGGGTTTCGCGGCACTGGTTTGCCTCTCTAACCTAAACGCATGGATACTAACAAGCGGACAAGTCGCACTCGGCATTGCTGATGACAACCTAATGCCTCCCCTTTTCAAGAAAAAGAATCGCCACGGCGCACCCTACTGGGGGCTTATTATCAGCTCTGCAATCATGGTGCCATTTATCATCCTGACCATTGATGACAATATATCACGTCAAATATTTTCGATCATCTCAATGTCGGTTCAAGCTTCAATCATGATCTACTTAGCCTGCATCGCCAGTTATATTGTCTTACTACGCCGAGAGCACCAAGTATGGTATCATTTTGAGTATATTGTTGCTGTATTAGCGCTGCTATTTTGCCTTGGTATGATGGCATCAGAAGAAATTAAAACGCTAGGGTACGCAGCGCTATTCGTATTATCTGGTTTACCGGTCTATTACGGATGGCTACACCAACGACTTAAAAACAGAACAAGATTAGACAATGAGGTGTGATTGCCACAACCGTAAATATATGTTTTACTATCGGCAACCACCGGCCATTCCTGATCTTCTATCAGACATTATTCTATGACACAATCAAAAACTGACACAGCGCTAGAACATATTGTATCGCTCTGTAAACGGCGTGGATTCATATTTCCTAATAGCCAACTATATGGTGGATTACAAGGAGCGTATGACTTCGGCCCGATGGGCGTTGAGCTTAAACGTAATCTCATCAGTACCTGGTGGCGCGATGTTGTCTACAGAAGAACCCGCATGTTTGGCCTTGATAGTAGCATTCTCACTCATCAGAAAACACTGAAATATTCTGGACATGCTGAGACTTTCTGTGACCTGATGACAGATTGCCGGCAATGCAAGAGCCGCTGGCGTGTCGATCATTTAGACCCGGATAACCCACGTTGTGAAAACTGTGGCAGTGACGATCTAACCGAACCAAAGCCATTTAATCTGATGTTTAAGACAAACCTTGGTGCCGTTACTAGTGAGGCATCATCGGCCTATTTGAGACCAGAAACTGCACAAGGTATTTTCACTAATTTTAAGTTTATTACCGATACGCAACCCGCAAAGCTCCCCTTTGGTGTCGCCCAGGTCGGTAAAGCGTTTCGCAACGAGATTACACCGAGACACTTTATCTTTCGAGTGCGAGAGTTCGAACAAATGGAAATCGAATTTTTCGTTGACCCTGAAGAGAGTGATCAGTGGCACAAATATTGGGTTGAAGAACGCCTACAGTGGTGGGTAGCCCAAGGATTGTCAGCAGAAAATATCCAATGTGAGGCACAAACTGGAGACGAGCTTGCTCACTATGCGCGAGCGACAACTGACATCCTCTATAAGTTTCCTCACGGTTTTGAAGAACTCGAGGGCATCGCAAATCGCACAGACTATGATCTAGCTGTCCATAGCAAATCGCAGGATACGCTATCTCCACAGAGCAAAGTCAGTGAGAACCCTGACTCTACAACGCGGCTAGCTATTCAACATACAGAAACCAAGAACTGGCAGATTCCCTTTGTCATCGAACCATCTGCTGGAGTAGAGCGTGGCATATTAGCGCTGTTGACTGAAGCTTATCATGAAGAGACCCTCGATAATGGCAATAAACGCACAGTTCTCAAACTTGCTCCACACCTTGCTCCAATCAAAGTTGCGATCATTCCACTTGCCAAAAACAAACCTGAACTGATCACCCTTGCAGAGTCTATACAGCATGAATTACAGGCAGATATTGACGGCCCAGTTGTCATAGAAAACAGCGGAAATATTGGAAAAAATTACCGTAGACATGATGAAGTTGGTACACCAGTTTGTATCACGGTTGACTTCGACTCACTAGAAACGACCACTTCCGATGCTAATTTGATAAATACGGTAACACTGCGAGATCGTGATACACTAAAACAAGCGCGCATACACAAACACGACTTATTAACTTACCTACAACAAAATTACTTTAATTACCGATATAAGCCAAAATCATTCAACCAGTAACGGTAAAATTTCATAAACTCTGATAAGAATCTGATCGCGCGCTGGACTCCTCACACAAAAATATGACACAATGATTTCGGAGGGTAAAGCAAATGCAGCTTACGCAAAGAATTCAACCCGTGCTGGTTTCATTACTAGCCGTTTCTAGTTTGCTCCCGCTACAGCTGTTAATATTTGGCGATGACGCGCTTGTATTGCAAGGACAATTAGCCGGCATCATGTATACAATGATCCTGATTGCTTTCTTCGCGGGTGCTCAATGGAATAACGCCATCACGCATAAAAAACTATTTGTCCACATCACCAGCCTCGCGCTTGCGATCATACCATGGTTCATGATTCTTGCCAGACGACGATATAATGAAGAGTTCTTGTGGGGAATTATGGCTGCAGAAATGTCTGCCATCCTCGTCATCGACTGGATTTTCTTTAGAAGACATTACCCGACCTGGTATTTCTTGCTACGGAACCTCACCACCATTATTCTTGCGGTAAGTATTGTATTTATCTGTCTGAGAAAAGCATCCATCCACTAACTACGATACGTCCCAAACCGGTATTGTAGTCATTCATTATTCCAGTAAACTCCTTTTTTTTGAGCACTCATTATGGAGTTTACAGAGATTGAACTTTTCGACGATACCACAGCATTGCACGCCCCTGAGCAACTCGTAAAAGAGATCGTTACTGACGTTGGCATGCATAGACGCCAGTTAGCATTGCCACGCGAATTCAACAACGAATTAAGAGCGATCCAGGCAGAGTTAAAACCCAAACAACATACATTGACACAAAAACTGATTAATAGACTATCAATGGCTGGAATGATTTCACTGGAAATCGCACTAAACTTTCTCGCGGTCACAAACTTTGGTCTGGGACCGGTACTCGCATACTATTTCAGCACGCCTGCACTGGCCACAAAATTAGCGATACGTAGAACCCTATCTCAGCTATCAAAGTCATCAAGTCAGGAAAAATCAGGAAATCATAATCTCTCAACGAGTGAGCAAGCATTATCCTACCCACTACTCATGATAAATTTCGCAGAGTCGTTGGCAGGATTATTACCATTGAACACACAGTCGTTAAATCTGGATGGACGACTCTCTAAGGATATCACAGGTGCAAAGATAGCGCTTGCCTTCGGCGAATACCAGAATTCACTCAGTCCAGAATGCATAGATGCTGCAATACCAAGCACGTATATGACACCAGAGAAGTCTGGTTTTTCAACCGAGAGTAAAAATGACTATCTCGCAACGCATGTTGAAGTGAGTATTATTCGTTATGTGCGCGAATGCATGCGTCGATTGGCAAGAATTATTATCGATGAGTTGCCCCATGAAATCATCATTCATCCACAACTATCATGGCTTCAAACAGCAGTAAAACAAATGCAGAGACTACTACAACCATTGACAATTCCATATCAGTTACTGACAAGACGAGGACATTTCAACCCAGTAAAAAGACAGCTGAAGACCGCAAAAAAAGTAATTTCTGAGTCTGATCAATCTGCACATGATGACGAAGTACGAAAATCAGAATTATTATCTACGATGAGTAAACACGCTCAGACGATGTACAGAATTGAAACCGAGCGACGAGTGATCACCGAGCGCGAAAAAGTTCATCAACAAACACTCTCAGATCAAGAGAGAATCATCAAAAACCAAGAGGCAAAAATTCGCATCTTACAGTCCGAAATAAACGGCCATCACCCAACACTGAGATCACCAGTATGATGCATTTACTGATGCTAATACTGGCCATAATAGTCATCATTTTAATTATTATCCAGGAGAATCGTATGCTCATTTTCAATTTTTTTAATCGCCCACCCCCACAAATTAAGCACCAACAAAAAATGCCAACGAAATCGTTGACATTAAGACCAACGATAAACACAAGACAGTATGCCTATTCGCACCTCTCTGCATTCAAAGATCAAACCCATGGCAGTTGTCTAAGTGGTATTTTTTTTCTTGCCATACAGAACCAACCATCAACAGCCCATAAAAGAACATCCTGGTTGCATGCAAAAAAATGGTGGGAAGAGCTGTATGGAACAATTCAAGAACATGAGGAAACATTGGAAGTGAAGACGCATCACAATTTGACTGAGTGGTATGAAGAACACATCAAAACGGCGAGAAAAGGACCACTTGACGACAGAGCAATGCAGATCATCACCCAATCTTACAATCGTATCATCAATCATATGGATGTGGAGGTACTACGACTAGAGCAAAATATGATTAAGCGGCACCTTTGCAGCCTTCACCCCGATAAAAAAGGGACATCATCTGCAGCGATTTTACTGATCGAGTGGAAAGCACTACTTACAGACCAAGTAGCTGAGATTGAGCATCGAAATAAATTACCGTTTGCAGGTCTCTCAAACCAGTATCAAAACAAAGCAAAACCATGGATTGTGTACGAATTATTTCTGCAGCATGCCTTCGCGATACGGGAACAGCGACACAAAGATAATGTACAAGTATCCATCAGCCACATAGGAGAGATACGAGAAAAAATCATGAAGAACGACGAGCACATCTTGAAAAACGAAGCCGTGATTGTCCAACTAAAAAAAGAACGTATCAAACAGAACTTATGATGGTAAGCAGGTCGTAAGGAGCGATCAACAACAAGCAAACTAGCTGATTAACATCACTATATTGGAATAAAATGCTCGGGTCAGACTTGTTATCAAAACGCAGGTAATCTAGACTGTAAATATCAACAAAACGGAACCGCTGTGAGTCAAGCTATCCAAAACGAGATGCGAAAAAAAGATGCGAAGAATGACATCTTTAATGACCAGATTCGTATTGATAAAGCAGCTGGGTCTCGCCTGTACTCAGCAGACGGCGATGACTATATTGATCTCTCATCGCAGAGTGCGTACCAACTGATCGGCCATAATATTAAAGATCTACAGACAATACTAGCTGACGCCATTAGTCATTGCCAAGAACTGGGGAATTTACCCTACCAACACCCTAGAGTGGTTGAACTCTGCAAAAAACTGACTGCGCAATTACCTAGTCAAAATCAGTGGCATATTCAATTTACGCAATCAGATGCTGAGGCGATCGATTTTTCCATAAGAAAAGCATACGACTACTGGCATGCTAAAAATGATACACAGCGCCGTATATTTCTAACGTTTGCACACGCAAACCATGGAACTTCGACAAGCTGCATCAATCTTAATGCCAGCTTCAACAATCACAATCCCTATCAAGATTTCATAGTGCCGGTTGAGCACATACCTTATCCAGACACATGGCATCTTGACCAAAAAATTGAATTAAAAGAGGATCTTGCTTTAAAACGACTGACCGAGTTTCTTCATGAAAATCACACCAAATGTGCAGGCTTCATCATGGAACCTTTACTACAAACACATGATGGGATGCAAGCGTGCCGGCCTAGCTTCATGAATCAAGTCATTAGCATACTAAAAGACTATAGAATACTTGTCATCGCTGACGAGCGATATCTTGCACCGATGCGGTCAGGGCGTTTTTTAGCCAGCCAGCATCTATCCATAACACCTGACATCCTCGTTATTGGCAACAATCTTACCAATAATATAATCCCACTTGGCACAGTGATCATCGATCAAAAAATAATTGATCAGCTCGAACCACAGACACACGAAATAGCAGCAGTCAACTACCTTGCCTGTATTACCGCCAATCGGACCATCGATATTCTTGAAAACCGCCTTAATGAGTCGCACATTCGTAAACTCCAAGATATTCATGCACGACGGCTGCGAAGATTAAACAAACAACCCATCGTGAAGAACATTCGTTATCTTGGCTCAATTGGTGCATTTGATATTATCTGTGAGGACCGATCAAAACAAGCACAATTAATTGACTGGTTCTACGAAAATAGTACTGAATCTAAACTACTCATACAACATCATGTCAAAAGCATCTGTATTTCTCCGCCCTTATGCCTCACGATAGAAGACTTAGAACAAGCGTATGATATTATCGAAAGCATCCTACAAAACATGCCTCTACAATTTATCGTCAGCAGCATCGAGAACGACTAACCTCGGATTTACATACGAACACGAACATGGTACTGTTGTTTCATTTGGATAGTCCATGTTTACCGTAGGCATCATTTGTGGCGGACCAAGCAGCGAACGCGGCATATCACTGAACTCCGCACGCACACTTCAAGACCATCTCAACACAACACAATTACGCACACAGATCATATTTGTAGACCAGCGGTGCGAATTTTACCATATTGAAAATCGGCACCTCTACTCAAATACGCCCAGCGATTTTGATTTCAAAATGTCAGAAATCAGCACACATATACCTCGCAGCCAACTAAGAGAATTCCTCAGCAAATGCAATATTTGTTTTCCTGTGATTCATGGAAAATTTGGGGAAGATGGCGAGCTTCAAGCACTACTTGAATCTATGGATATCCCCTTTGTTGGCTCGCAACATCAAGCTTGCAAAAACGCATACCTCAAGGATCGCGCACAAGATAAACTCCAAGAAAATGGATACGCCACCTTACCTTATCTCAATGTAGATACGAACACCTCACAAGAACTTTTAGCCGAGTTTTGGAAGAAAACGCGACCAAACAGTCTAATCGTGAAGCCTACCAACGCAGGGTCTTCAATTGATGTGTTTAAAATAAATACAGTAGAGGAGCTTTTCAAAACGACGGAGAGACTGTTGCGGGTGCATCAATCAGTTCAGTGTCAAGAGTTTTGCCAACTACCTGAAATCACGATGAACGTAATCTGCGACCAAAATCAACAACCCGTTGCACTCCTCCCTACTGAAGTGGAGATATTAACCAACCGAACTGATATTTTTGACTACCGTGCAAAATACCTACCAACGACTGCATGTCGACAACATACGCCTGCTCGATTACCAAACGCCCTTATTCAACGCTGTCGAAAGACTGCTGAAGCTATATTTACCGAATTCAAACTCAGTGATTTTGCTCGACTTGATGGCTGGGCATGCCCTGTGCGAGGATTCATTTGCACAGATATCAATATTATCAGTGGGTTCGAAGAGATGAGCTTCCTATTCAAGCAGACCAGCTTATGTGGACTTGATCATGAGGAAACCGTGTATCACGTTCTAGATAACGCCTGTCGACGGCAAGAATTAAGACCAATAGAAGAGAGAGCAGCGCATACCAACGCACCAAAACCAGTCTATGTGATTTTCGGTGGTGCCAGTACAGAGCGTCAAGTGTCACTGATGTCTGGAAGAAATGTCTGGTTTAAACTCATTGGCACCACCGACTACCAACCAAAACCGTTTTTTCTTGATAAATCAGAGCGTGTATGGCAATTACCAAACAGTCTTTTCCTGCATCATACCGTTGAAGAAATCATAGAAGACATCAAGATATTTTCCGAAAAGGTCGAAAAAATACAACCGATACGTAAAGAAATTCACCAGCGGCTTGGTATTCAAAAAGATGAAGTCATGCAACCCTGTGATCAGTCCTTACCGGATTGGATTCGTCAAGCAAAGCAGGAGAAAGCATCTGTACTGTTGGCACTTCACGGAGGAATTGGTGAAAATGGCACACTCCAAAAAGCATTGACTCAGAACGGCGTTCCCTACAACGGCAGTCGAGAACAAGCATCAGAGACTTGCATGAATAAAAACACAACGATTTCCATTGTAGCAGGCATGAATCACCCGGATATTCAAGTACAACAGCAGAAAACACTGAATCAACAGTCACTACACACCTGTGTCCACGATAACACGTTCGCACAAAATTTATGGTCCGAGTGTAATGAACAAGCAGAAATAATGATCATCAAACCACAAAGCGATGGATGCTCATCAGGAATAGTCTGCCTTCGTCATGCGCAAGATCTTCAACGATATGCACAACTGATTACCAATCAACAAGGAAACGCGCCTGCTAACACATTTCATAATCAACCAACGCCAATTGAACTTCCAACTACAAGTGCGCATTTTTTAATCGAAACCTATATCGAGACAGACGATATTATTGTAGAAGACTCACAACTTAAACATACACCCAAACATGGTTGGCTTGAGCTCACAATTGTTGTCACAGAGAAGGGTGGAAAATACCAAGCACTGTATCCAAGTATCACAATCAGTAGCAATGCGGTATTGAGCGTTGAAGAGAAGTTCCAAGGAGGTACTGGCATAAATCTAACGCCACCACCCACGTCGATCGTATCTGCGAAACAATGTTTACACATACAGACGATCGTAGCCCAGATAGCAGAGCAAGTTGGTATTCACCAATATGCACGCCTCGATGTTTTCTATAATACGCAATCTAATCGATTACAGCTCATCGAAGTGAATACCCTACCGGCACTTACTCCATCAACCGTGTTATTTCAACAAGCGTTGGCAGAGACGCGCGCAATTCAACCAAGAGACTTTATTCGAAAATTGGTTGCAGAGAGCAGTTGCTGACCTCAAGAAATAGTACATCACCATGAAAAAACATGTTTCGCCAAAGTAGCATATTGAGAAAGTACTGGGCGCAGGTACAAAGTATAGGCGCGAGTGGAATTGAACCACCGACCACCACCATGTCAAGGTGATGCTCTACCACTGAGCTACGCGCCTGTGAGTGCTTATTATACGCATTCATGGTGGACAAGACAAGTACATGCCGAGGAGAAAGCGCATCGATATTGAATCGAACCAAGCGGTATGTTAAACTCACAGCGATGAAAGTGGCAGCATGTAGCGATAAGCTGCCAACCCCGTCAGGTCTGGAAGGAAGCAGCGGCAACAGCTGATTCGGGTACCTGTGTAGCCGCTTTCATCACTATGCTGGAGACAATAATGAGCGACTATAAAGCGCTGGCTCGACGCTGGAGACCACAATCATTTCACTATTTTGTCGGCCAACAGCATGCAATCACAGCACTACAACAATCCCTTGAGAGACAACAGGTACATCACGCGCACCTGCTGACTGGAACGCGTGGTGTTGGAAAAACATCGCTTGCTCGTGTACTTGCAAAAGGCCTCAGCTGCATGACCGGGATAACAGCAACACCCTGTGAACAGTGTGAACACTGTAAAGCAATTGAAGCTGGCAATTATATTGATCTTATTGAAATCGACGCAGCATCAAGAACAAAAGTCGAAGACACGAAAGAATTACTGAGCCAAGTGCACTACCCACCTGTTCAGGGACGGTTTAAAATCTACCTGATTGATGAGGTTCACAGTTTATCAGCAAACAGCTTTAACGCACTACTAAAGACGCTCGAAGAGCCACCAGAACACATCAAGTTTATCCTTGCAACGACGGATCCACAAAAACTACCAGTCACCATACAATCACGCTGTATTCAGCTGCACCTACAACAGCTGTCTCAGCATGATATCAGTAAACATCTCGCTAAAATTCTAGCCGATAGCCAGGTACCATTCAGCGAGGAGGCTTTGCTAGCTCTGGCTGAAGCAGCATGTGGCAGTATGAGAGATGCACTCAGCCTCCTAGAACAAGCATTGGCACTTAATCAGAGCCATATAGACAATCAGCTAGTTCATGATATGCTTGGTCGAGCCCCAAAAGCAGATATCGTCAAGTTAATTCAAGCCATAGCAAGCAATGACAAGATAGAGATAACCACACAACTAGAAAAGTTTGAGCACAACCAGTTGGACTATCACACAGTACTTGACCAGCTAATCAGTCAATTATATGAAATCACAAGTGATCAAGTGCTCGGTACAAGATCTGCAAGTTTGGATCAAACAACATTAACAGCGGACCAAATACAACTTTACATACAAATACTCGTTCGAGCAAAAAGTGAGCTTGATCTCTACCCTGATCAAACAATAGGGTTTAATCTAACTATCTTAAGAATGATGACATTCAAGCTTGACCAGAATAATCTAACTGAGCTCATCAGCCAACAACAAGTCAGCATTATAAATACTGAAGAAAAACCACCAAAGACAGCTACAAGCCCTACAAAAAACCCGTCTACAGTACTGAATTCCAATAGCCCATCAAGGACAGATAGCGAATCGCAAGCGCTAAAATCATCACAAGCGACGAACACCCCAAACAAACTGGCAACAAAGAGAGAACACTCAGTTCAGACAAATAGGCAGGATAGTACAAACGATTGGCACCGAATTAGCCAATCCACTCAATGTCGAGGCATGATTGCTCAAATTATTGACAAATCAATCCCGCCTAGCGATTTAACGACAAACCACTGGGATATCCAGCTATGCGATACGAAACTGAATAACTTAGCGACAAAAGCATTTGAAGATAAAATCTCAGCCCTTTGTCTGAAAGTATTAAGTAGAACAATCAGTGTATCGCTGATTCCAAAACCAGTTGTTGACAATGAAAAACCACAAGCCAGACAAACAGAGGACAAGATAAACAGAGATACCCCTGCAAATACAACAAGCAAAAGAATGAAAGCCTTTGCGGAGGCGCTTGATGCAAAACCTATCGAAAGCACCAGTGACTAGGAAACAAACTTGGCGTAATCAACCACGTTAGTTGATTGATTGATTGTAGAGTCTTGTTTGATTAGCCAACTAAACGCAGCAGACGTATCCCCAATCGCATCGACTAGACCCAGAGAAAGCGCCTCGTGTCCAAGAAAGATCTTACCACCAATCACCTTCTTCAGCGCTTGATCCGACAATCTTCGCTCGTATTGCACAACATTGCGAAACCAACGGTAGCTATCGTTCCCAGCTAACTCGAGATATTTGTTAGTGAACTCATTGAGACCCTGAAATGGCACTGCATCTAAATTGTGACCTACACCGACATTTCGATACTCCACACCGATATTCTCAAGCAGTTGCTTAAAAACAGGAATTTCAAGTAATACACCAATACTTCCCACAATGCTTGTCTCTCGAGCAAATATGATATCACCGGTGGACGCTAGCAAGTAGCCTGCAGATGCAGCAGTATTTCCGATAACAGTAACCACAGGCACTTTGGCATGGATACGCTTAAGTAGAGAATAGCCTGCGTCGGCGATTGAGACAACACCACCTGGACTATCAATAATTAGTATTAACCCAGTCACTTTAGGGCTATTTGCAACAAGCTCTAACTGGCGATACCATGAATCCGTCATTCCCTCAACGGCCCCCTGAACAGTAACAGTGGCAACATGCTGACCCATATCAGAACCAGGTAACCTATTCGGCACACTTTTAGGCATCAATAAATAGACAACACAAAAAAGAATGACAAACCACCAACGACGAGCGAACTTTTTCAGAGCCATAGAGCGCATAACCTGACAACAAACGTCTTGGTCATTATTTTTGAGTTTAGAATTAGCTCTTGGCACGTATAATCCCCTAAATCCTTACATGATCATGACATAACGATTCAGTCTGAGAAACTCAGCACGTAAGTACTCACCAATATTTGCTGCCAGACCCCTAAAGATCCATCGGTTGAGTACACGAATATATTCAGAAAGCGCCGGCACAGGATAAAAAATGACGTCTTCACCCGCTACAACCTGGCCATAATCGACGATTGACAGGCCATCTAATGATGGGTACGCCTTGACCATTTTATCAACCGCCAATGTAAGATCGCCTGTATCGTCACAGAGCCCATATTGTTGAGCACGCTCACCGAGATACCATTCGCCTTGAGATACACGCTTTAAATTTTCATCTGATAATGAGCGGTTCTCTTTCACAGTAGCTACCATCCAGCGGTATAAGCTTTGGTAGACGCCGTTACGGTGTTGCATGTATGCAGTATAGTTTGGATCTTTCTTATCAGGCATCACTTTCAGGTCACCAAAGCCCTTTGTGATAATGTCAACTCCGAGTCGAGTTAACAGCGGCTTGGGATCAAAAGTTGATACAGAGATAGATAGGCCGCCAAGTGTTGCCGTTCGTTGAGCAACAATATAGTCAGTTTGAGATGCCAATACGTAGCTTCCCCCTAGTGCGTAACCGTAGACAAAACTAACAACTGGCTTTGCTTGCTCTGTACCAGGTGCACCAGACGCACTCTTCACCCGTCGGATATGTGAAATCGCTTGCTCAATCTCATATAAGTCAGATCCTGAAGAGACAGCCTGATCAATGACCAAAACTATTGCACGTGCACGCGCATTTGACAAAGCAGAGTCTAGAGCAGCTAGCCAGCCGGCTTGGGGATTAGCAACATGACCAACATTGACACGCGCAATGTGATCAGTGCTCAGATAAGATTGGTGAGATGTGCCAAAGAAATATGCGCCAAGTGTGAGCACAACAGCGCCCATACCGACATAACGCACAGTGCGATAATATCGCTCAAAACCGCCAAGAGTGAAATCAGATCGGAACGCGCGATACGACGATGAAAGTTTAGAAAATACCATTCTTTTATTATTAATGAATCATTAAGACAATGCAAGTATTAATTCATCGATCAGCCAAGCAGTGCTTGGTGCACACGATTAAATACGTATTCAGGATATAGACCAACCACAATTAAGAGGATAATAAATGTCACCATTCCTGCATGTAATAACCAGCTAGACCGCATCAATAATTGATCAGAGCTAAGCTCGACATCGTAAAAAAACATTAGACCGATCATATTGATATAGTAGTAGGCTCCGATAATTGTCGCAGCCACCACTGACAAGGCAAGCT
>DBUY01000068.1:23227-43405 GCA_002308435.1 Proteobacteria bacterium UBA1278
CCCCCACCACTGACAAGGCAAGCCAAGCCTGATCGGCTTGCATGAGCACATAAAGTAAATTCATTTTAAACATAAATCCGGCAAAAGGCGGCATACCAAGAAGAGACAAAAAACTCACCGCCAATAATGATGCTAATAGCGGCTGCACCCGCGACAATCCCTTGAGATCATCTATGAGTAGCAGTGAAGTCTGTGCACGTGATAAACGTGCCATCACAAGAAGCACAACACCAACCGTGAGTAGATACCCCAGGGTATACATCAGAGCAGCATGATTACCCGAGTAATTAACCAACGTCAGCGCCAGCAAAACAAACCCCATATGTCCAATGGAAGAATAAGCCAGTAACGACCGTACTCGCTCTTGTGCCAGCGCGAGCAAATTACCGCCAAACATGGACAATAACCCCAATATTGTCACTAGGATAGACCAGTGTGGCAGATGCATAACAATCATGGGGGTAAATAGACGCATCCAAACAATAATCATGACCAGTTTTGGCAAAGCAGCAACCATTGCTACAACCGGGTATGCCCCACCCTCGTAGACATCTCTGACCCAAAAATGAAAGGGGGCAAGACCAATCTTAAAACAAAAGGCCACTGTTATCAGGACACCTCCAAGAGAAAGCAGTACCTGAAATTGATTCAGCGTGAGCCAAGCAGGCAATGTCCTTGTTCCATCCAGAATATTACTAATGTTACCCAGATCAGACAACCCAAGCTGACCAACTACAGCATAAAAAAAGCTCACCCCAACTAACAAGATACCCGTTGAGAACGCGCCCATAATTATATATTTACAGGCGGCCTCTTGGGCGATACGATCTTGTGCACGTAATGCCACTGCGGCATATAAGGGAAGATACATACACTCCAAACCAAGAAATAGGCTAACCCAATTCACACTCATTACCGTAAATAGCATGCCAAGAGTGTGGAGAAGATATAGCGCATAGGTCTCAATCAATGGCAATCCATCTTTCTCTATGAGATCAGATAATGCCAAGAGCATAAAAATACCAACAACTAAAATGATCGTCTGTGAAAATACGGCTGGCGCATCGAGAAGAAACTGGCCTTCAAACGCGGTTGGCAGCTGGTATACATCGATTAAACGTAAGCTCACCAATGCAAAAAGGTGCGCACACAGAGAAATACCGCTTGCAACCGTGGACTGAAAAGAACGTAGTGATTTAACCATCATCAGTAACAAGACACCGACGCCGACAATCAGCTCAGGAACAAACATCATCAGCTCAGTAGTCATTATCATACTCCTATTTTACTATAAGTTGACAACATGGTTAATGCCCGCAAAGAATGCTCCGACTTATCCATAATCAGTGCTGGATAACACCCCAACACAATAATCAGGACAGAGAGTAAAACGAGTATCGTTCGCTCAGATACACTCAGATCGAATAAAGCCAACATATGACTTGTCGAAATCTTGCCATAAAAAACCCGTCTCACTAAAACCAAACTATAAATTGCCGAAAGTAACATCGTTGACGCCGCCAGCAAAGCAATCCAAAATTGCGCCGACATTGAAGCAACAATGATCAAAAATTCACCGACAAATCCTCCAGTCCCGGGAAAACCAATATTACTCAGCACAAACAGGAAAAAAAATCCACTCAAGATGGGGACAACACGCATTAAACCACCGAAGTCATTCACAGAGCGACTACCCACACGCTGATAGAGCATTCCGAACGCACAAAATAAACCAGCTGAACTGAAGCCATGGCTAATCATATGAAATAATACACCGCTCAAGCCCAACAAACCAATCTGCGTAATGACGGCGTCTGGCAGCAAATACAGTGAGAAACATCCTAATGTTACCATCCCCATATGAGAGATAGACGCATAGGCAATCAGTCGCTTCACATCAGTCTGTTGATAAGCAACACAACCAATATAAACAATAGCAATCAGCGATAAGATAACCATCCATGGGGAGAAGAACAATGATGCATCGGGTGTAATTGGTAAGTTATACCGCAAAAATCCATAACCACCCAGTTTAAGTAATATTGCAGCCAGCAACATCGACCCTGCTGTAGGCGCCTGGGTATGTGCATCTGGTAACCAACTGTGCAAAGGGAACATCGGCAACTTGATCGCAAATGCAGCAGTAAACGCAATAAACAGCAGTTGTTGCTCCAACAATGTAAGTGGCAACTGATAAAACGCCGAGAAACTGAATTGACCAGCCTGAAAACCCAAATAAAGCGTTGCAAGCAAAAACAACAACGAGCCCAGAAGCGTGTACAAGAAATATTTCTTTGCCGCATGGCGACGTTTCGCAGCACCAAACGCCCCAATATAAAGAAACATCGGTAAAAGACTAGATTCCCAGAATAAGTAAAAAAGCAAGCCATCCAGGGCGCAAAAAGCGCCGACGGCCATTGCCTGCGTAAAATAAATAAGCGCACAAGACGACGCAACAGCCGAAGACTCCAAACATGCCGTCATAACACTCGCTAACACAACCCAATAAGTCAAAACGACGAGATGAACTGAGATACCATCGACACCTAATTGATACCGAGCACCCATACTAGGTATCCATTCTCGATTTTCAATAAATTGAAATTCAGTTGATGGGACATAAGCAAACCACAAATAGCTACTGAGGGCGATACCTATCAATGCCATGAGAACTGCAGTCAATCTTTGGATACCAACACGTTGCGTTGAGACAGCCTGCATGAGCACACATCCAACTACGCCGTGTAGGACAATAGACGATAATAAATACTGACTCATACACTCCCTATACGATATTGTAACCCATCAATGAGCCTGCAATCATAATCATAATTGCAAGACTCATAACTGCAAAGTATCGGTTCAAATAACTCGTTTGTATTCGGCTAAACCAGTGTGATATACCCTGAATTCTCCCGGCAACACGACTCTCTATAGTTTGATCAATCATAACCTGCTCCCCGTATTGAGAACACACTGAAGCACTAACACGGAAAAATGGCACAATAATATTTTCAAGACACCAATCAAATCCATAGCGGTTAACAAAAGGCCAACTCAACCACCACACATGCGTAGTCATCCACTGTGAGGCATAGTGCGGTGTACTATATCGCAACCAACTGACGATAATACCAAATAATGCAAAATAAAGACCTAAACCAAAAATTGCGTGCAGAAATAAACCATGGGCAACCACATCAATGACTTTTTGTTGTAATGGCTGTAGCGCTGGGGATAACAGTGGAAATTGGAAGAAAGGTGACGCTCCAGCAAAAAATGGCAACAGGACATAACCTGATAATAGACAAAGCACGCCAAGAATCATCAATGGACCAACTATTTGCATAGGAGACTCATAGACAGGTGTTCGCGTTACATAGCGGGGTCGACCCAGAAAAACGACCCAAAAAACCCGAAAGATATATAATGGCGTGATCAAAAATCCCAAAAGCGCACAGCCATAAATATACCACCCTGCCTGGAGGCTGACCGCTTGTTTTGCAGCGACAAATAATATGAGATCTTTTGAGTAAAAACCTGAAAATGGGGGAATACCAGATAGACTCAGTGCACCAAACAGAAAGCATATGGCAGTTATCGGCATTTTGGACCATAATCCACCCATCTGCCGTATATCTTGTTGGTGGGCAAGTGCATGAATGACAGAGCCAGCAGCCAGAAATAATAAGGCTTTATAAATAGCGTGTAAGAGGAGATGGAAAATCGCAAGATTAAAGGCACCGACACCTACAGCCAAAGTCATATAACCCAACTGTGACAGCGTAGAATACGCAATAATACGCTTAATATCAAACTCAAACAACGCCAAAATACCAAGCCAGAGCGCTCCACTTGCACCGACAAAAGCGATACAATTCATCAGAATAGGACTCAACACAATCAAATCAGCAAATCGACATAACAAAAACACACCTGCTGTCACCATTGTGGCAGCATGAATTAAAGCAGAAACAGGCGTAGGCCCCTCCATCGAGTCAGGCAACCACATATGTAGGGGCATTTGTGCAGATTTTGTCATCGCACCGATAAATAGTAACAGCCCCGTCAAGAACACAGTCGAGACAACGCCTAACCCTGGTATCAACAGTGTCTCTGGTACAAGATCGGGCATTCGAGAGAATAGTTCACGGTATTGGGGGCTGCCAACAGAGACAATAAGTAAGGCAATTCCAAGACAAAATGCCATATCGCCAAATCGGTTCATCAAAAAAGCTTTTAAATTTGCAGCCGAAGCAGAGTCCTTGGCAAAGTGAAACCCAATCAGCAGGTAGGAAAATAGTGAAACCCCCTCCCAGCCAAAAAACAGACCCAATAAATTATTGGTCATTACCAGCTGCATCATCGCAAATGTAAACAATGAGATTAGGCTAAAGAACCGGATAAAACCGCTATCATCTTGCATGTAAGCAATGCTATACCAGTGGACTAAGACAGATATTAAGGACACCATGAATAGCATCACCACACTCAAGCCATCAATCCATAATCCCATATCACAGCTAAAATCACCGATTGTAATCCATGAAAACAAAAACACATCATAAAAAGCAGCATTTCCCAGATAAAATAGAACTAAAGACACGAGCGCCGCAACTGTAGATAGCAACATCACTCCAACGCTAATACGTACCGCGGTTATCTCACGCTGACAAAATAATCCAATAGAGACACCACTGAATAATGGCAACAGAAGACTCAGCAAAACTGTGTAAGGTAAAAAAGCTTGCATCTCCATTACCCCCTAATATTTGACAATAGTTTTGTATCGACACTATGGTACTGTCGGTACATCAAGACAAATAAAGCCAATGCAATCGCGGATTCAGCAGCCGCAGCTGCTAAAACGAATATCACCATAACTTGTCCATGAAAGTCCTGATGTAAACGTGAAAAAACAATAAAGTTGAGATTTGCCGCCAAAAACAATAACTCCGCACACAACAGCATGACAATTAAGTTACGTTGATTGATTATCATCCCAACACAAGCAGTGATGACAAACAAAACACTTACTACAATGATTAAAATCCAATCCATCCTAGCGGCTACCCGTTTTTTTTGCATTGACAAGCGTTAATCGATCTTTAGCATGTGTCCCAACCTGTTTAGATCGACTCTGTAATTTAGCGTCCACCGGCACCCCTCGTCGAACAATTCCGGTCGCGACCACCATAGGAACCATCAAAATAAAGGCCAATAGCTGCAATGGCATCCAATATGTCTGATATAAAAGTCTGGAGAATTCAACCAAATGCGCCGTACTTAGACCCCACTCCGTACGCATGACCGAAATCAGAGAAACCGGTTGCATACCATATAGACGCAGACACAAATAACCGGTCACTGGCACTACGAAAGTGACCAACACAATTAGGCAGCGATAAAAGCGCGAAATCAATGCATCGTCAGCATAACGAGAAACATTCAACATCATCACCATAAACAGAAACAAAGTCATGACCGCACCCACATAAACAAAAATCAGTACAAAAGCTAGAAAGTCAGCTCCCATCATCAACCACAAAATGCTAGTTCCCAAAAAACAACCCATCAGCGCGAGTACACTCCTGACTGGATGGCTTGCTAATATCATCATATTTGCGAAAAAAGCTAGCAACAGCAACAATAGTGGTAGAAACCAGGTCAAAATCATTTCGCCACTCCAACAGATTTTGTCATTTGATCAACCATCTCCCTCATGAATGAGTTTTCTATCATGAGCGAGCCTTGGCTCAATCGCTTCACCTAATGCCAACAGCTTATCCTTCGTCATGATATTTTGACCACGCTGGGTCACAACATAATGCTCTTCAGGGGTCGACACAATCGAGTCAACTGGACACGCCTGCTCGCAAAGTCCACAGTTAATACATTTAAACATGTCGATATCGAATCGTGTCGTTCGGCGCGTCCCATCATCTCTGGGTTGCGTCTCAATCGTAATCGCGAGTGCTGGACACGTCACCTCACATAATTTACAACCGATACAACGCTCCTCACCGTTAGGATATCGACGAAGTGCTAACAGGCCTCGAAAACGGTTGGATCGAGGTAACTTCTCCTCTGGGTACTGGATAGTATCCTTGCGTCGATGAGCCACTTTCTGAGTCAGTAACATGCCACGAAATAACTCAGTAAAAAAAACAGTTTTGAAGTTAGATTTGGCATAGATAAACCAAGAGACACTGAAAAGAATAATGACCAGTGAAATAATGAAAGTCATAGGATGCCACCAAGAATCATCAAAGATACCACAAAAATCCACAGGATAGAAACAGGTATGCAGACCTTCCAGCCAATCATCATCAGCTGATCATAACGATAGCGAGGAAAGGTTGCGCGTATCCAAATAAACAAATAGAGAAATAATAAAACTTTCAATAATAACCAAATCACCCCAGGCACCCATGAAAATAGTAGAGAAAAATAGGGAGTACCTTGAAACGGGGATAACCAGCCACCTAGAAAAAACAAACTAGCCATCGTCGATACAAAAATCATATTGGTATATTCCGCAATAAAATACATCGCAAATATAAAACCCGAGTACTCCACTTGATAACCGGCGACAATCTCAGTTTCCCCCTCGGTAATATCAAATGGCGCACGGTTAGTCTCAGCGACTGCACTAATCAAAAACACAGCAAAAATTGGAAACATTGGCAAAAAATACCAATGTAACAACCCACCAGACTGACGCAAAACAATTTGAGTCAAATTCATTGAACCAGAAACCATCAGTACTGGAACTAATGAGAAACCCATCGCGATTTCATAAGAGATCATTTGAGCCATAGAACGTATCGCACCAAAGAAAGCATATTTCGAATTAGAGGACCAGCCGCCGAGCAGAATACCGTAAGAACCAAGCGAAGTTATCGCCAACACAAACACCACTCCAGCATCAATGTCTGCCAACACCCACCCGGGTGCTATTGGAACAACCGACCAGACTACGAACGCACAGACTAAACTAATCATTGGTGCAATCATAAATAAAGCATAGTCTGACTGGGCCGGCAGAATAATTTCCTTATGTAAAAACTTAATTCCATCCGCTAGGGTCTGCAAAATACCCAGGGGACCGACTCGATTCGGGCCAACACGGCCTTGCATGTAACCCATTATTTTTCGCTCTGCAAGAATCAAGTATAAGACCATGAAGAGTACTAGGCCTAGGGTTAACCCAATTTGCAGTACAACCATCATTAATGTAAACAAGGTCATTGATCATCCTCGCTAAACAGAATTTCGATGGCGTCATTTCGACCGGAAAGTTGGCTATCTCCATGACAAATAACGGGACAATATACTGCACCTTTTGCAATCGTTTTATCGGTTAATAATGGGCAAGAAATCACGTTCTGCCCCTGCTTGAGCGAAACCACCACATCGTTACCTGGATCATCAAAGCCTAATCGCCTTACTGTATCAGGATGAATCTTTGCAATAACTTTATCGGCAGGACGCTGCAAAGGGTCACATCGTCGCACAAGTGTATCCATTTGGTAATGCCCAAGCTCACCAATTCGAGTCAATTCAGAACCAACAACTTGATCCGCGAGTTGCCTTGGCAATGGAGGGCTTAAATCCACCTCGCCATCAATTGATTCATCCAGACAGCCCGAAGATAACAGGGGAATATCAGCACGCAATTCTGAAATATCGTGATATGTAAAACCTTCACATTTGAGGAGGTTGGCAAGAACACGGTAGATTTTCCAAGCCGATTTACTCTGTCCATGTAATGGCTTTATTGCCTGGAAGGTGTTGATCTCACCGGTAATGTTTACCCACGATCCAGAGAACTCTGTCCATGCAGCTGCAGGCAACAGTATATCAGCATATTCAAGCATTTCAGGTGATGTGAAGCTTGTTATTGCAACAACTGTCTGCGCGCGAGTCAGTGCGGCACGTGCAAGTGCAGGGTCATAATGATCAATTTCTGGCTCGACTTGCTGCAAAAGATACAACTGCTTCGGTCGGTCAATCATCTGGTAGCTTGATTCACCAGTTGACATATTCACTGAATCGACTCGATGACACGGACCATAGCCAATTGCATGTAATCCAGTTGAATTGGTCCCAGGTGTCATCATCACTAAGCGCATCTGAGTCACTGAACTGATCAACGAACACAATTTATATATCGCCGATGCGTGCGGATGCGACTGTGCATATTGCCCCAATAATAAATAACCGTCCGACTGCATCAGGTATTTTGCAAAGCGATCACTTTGTGTCGAAGAATCAATGTGAATCAAGCGCTCACGCCACCGATCAGATAACTCAATAGCACCAAAATTCGCCAATGATACAACACAGGCTCCCAAAAACTGAACAAAATCTTGGCCAGCAACAACCACCTCCTCCTCACAATGAAAATTCCACGCATGGGCAATCGGATTAATACTCAGTACACGAGTTCCTTTCAAACTCGCCGCACGAAGACGCAATCCAGCAATTGGCTGTTCATGTCGAATATAACTACCCACCAAAACCACACATTGGCTATTATCCAGTTGCTCAAAACTCAAAAACTCTTGTGGTAAAGTATGAACAGCACTATCCATATAATCAGTATCTCTCTGATGCAAGCGATAGTCCATATTTCTACAACCAAGCGTGTGGAGTAGTTTTTGACCAATAAAACCCTCCTCAAGCGAGGTGCTAGGGCTTATCAATGCCCCTATTTGTTCAGGCCCATGATCCTTGATGACAGATTGTATTTTCTCAGAAACCAAAGTTAGAGCAGTCTCCCAGTCAACGACACGCCATGATTTTCCATCGCGAATCATGGGATGCGTTAGCCTATCACGGTGTTGTAACCCTAAGTAGCTGAAACGGTCTCGATCACTCAACCAAATCTGGTTGATTGAATCACATTGACGAGGAACAACACGCATTACCGCATCCTGGCCATCAATTCCATTTTTATAGGTATGGACATAGACATGTGATTGCAAACAATCATGTGCTGAGTAATATGCATGGTTCGTGAACGACCATGAGCGCCCGCGATAACGATGAGGCTTTGAGGTCAATGCACCAACTGGACATAGATCAATCACATTACCCGATACCTCAGAGTTCAAACCGGTTTTAAGATAGCTGAGTATGCGCATGTCCTCACCACGACCCAGAGCGCCAAGATCTGGGATTCCAGATATTTCAGTACCAAAACGCACACAACGCGTGCAATGTATACATCGTGTCATATCCGCCGATACCAAAGGACCAAGATCCTCATCTTTCACCACGCGCTTGGTATCTTCATAACGTGATACCCCCTTACCAAATCCCATCGCAAGATCTTGTAAGTCACACTGTCCCCCTTGATCGCAAATTGGACAATCCAACGGGTGGTTAATTAGCAGAAACTCCATGACGGATTGTTGAGATTGGCGGGTCGTTGATGATTGCGTATTCACAACCATATCCTGGCTAATCTGTGCATGACAAGCAGGTAACGTTTTCTTGCCATCGTTGACTTGAACAAGGCACATCCGACAATTTGCCGCAACAGATAAGCGCTCGTGATAGCAAAATCTTGGGATATAGACACCTTCTCGATCAGCAACCTGAATGATTGTCTCGCCACGATAGCCTGTAACTTCTTTACCATCCAAAATAAATGAAACAGATTGTTTGGTGGCCACTACTTCAGACATCACGGTTACCTTTAAGTTCACGCCCAGTCACCTTAGATTGTTTATGCTGAATATAGTATTCAAATTCATCATAGAAATGCGTCAAAAAACTTTGCACAGGCCAAGTGAATGCCTCACCGAATGCACAAATAGTTCGACCTTCAGCACTGTGTGCGATATCGTGCAACATACTAAGATCAGACTTGCTCGCATCACCTGATAAAATTCGATCCAATAACCGTACAACCCAGCCTGTCCCCTCTCGACAGGGCGTACACTGCCCGCAAGATTCATGCTTGTAGAATCGCGAGATACAAGCCAATGTTTCCACCATACAAGTATTCTTGTCCATCACAATGATACCACCCGTTCCTAGACTAGACCCTGCATTAACCAAGGCATCATAGTCCATTGTCAATGACTGTGTTGCCTTCGCCGGCAATACACGCATTGAGCTACCACCTGGAATAATTGCTTTTAGGGGCGCTTTGGAGCGCATACCGCCCGCTAAAGATAACAGCGTACTAAATGGGGTCCCTAATGGCACTTCAAAAACACCAGGATTTTTGACATGTCCACTCAGACAAAATATTTTTGCACCACCACTATTCTCGCAACCAAGCCGCAGAAACCAATCAGCACCCTTCTCAATAATCATAGGAATCGAGGCAATTGTCTCCGTATTGTTAACAGTGGTCGGTTTACCATATAACCCATACACAGCAGGAAATGGTGGCTTCGAGCGCGGTAAGGCAGGTCGTCCTTCTAGCGACTCCAGCATGGCAGATTCTTCACCCACAATATAGGACCCAGCACCAAGTATATTATGTATCTGAATCCCAATAGAAGAGCCTAGAATATTCTCTCCCACAAAACCATGAGCAACCGCCTCTTGGATCGCAGTTTCGCATGCATCATATTGTACTTGATACTCACCTCGAATGTAGTGGTAGCACGCTGACATACCTTGTGCATAGCAGGCAATCAGCATGCCTTCTAGAAGTTGATGAGGGTTGTACTGCATGATCAATGTATCTTTACACGTTCCAGGTTCGCCCTCATCAGAGTTACACACCAAATATCGCGGATATGGAGCATCATCTGCAATAAAACGCATTTTTAGCCCCGACAAAAATCCTGCACCACCCCGGCCCTTCAAGACTGCGTTGCGAATAGTCTCAATTAAATCACTCGGGGTAGGCCGTTCCTTGATGATACGCTGCCAAACCTGGTACCCACCCAAATCAAGATAGGTTTCCAGCGCTGCAGGCGCTTTTTTATTCATCGTTCTCAGACAAACCGCATTCATTTGCATAGACTGTGCCCCCACCATCAACCCGCCTCTTGCTTGAATTGATCAATCAGTGCGTCCATTTTCTCTGGAGTCAAGTCATAGTGATAGGTAGAATCATTAACAACCATACACGGTGCTTGACAACACGCCCCTAAACACTCAGTTTCTTGAATGGTAAACAATCCATCATCAGTGATCCCATTACGCGCAACACCTAGCCGCTTTTCTAGATGTGATAATATCGCCTCACTATCTCTCAGATAACAGGAAACGCTATTGCAGACTTTAAAGACATGCTTGCCCACAGACTGCTGATAAAACATAGAATAAAAACGAAAAACAGATTCCACCTGTATCATCGGCATATCAAGATGAGCTGCTACAGCACTAAGATGATGGTCTTGCAAAGGCCCTTCAGCCTGCTGCAATAATCGCAGCGCCATGATCACAGCCGATGATTGGCGACCTTTTGGGAACTTCGCAACCCATGCTGCAATCGCCCGTTTAATTGATGGTGGTAGGCAATAATCAACTGAGCTCACCGGTCAATCTCCCCAAATACAATATCCATAGAAGCAAGAATAACAACAACATCTGAAAGCATATGGCCTCGACATAACTCATTCAATGCTTGCAAATGCGGAAATCCTGCTGCTCTTATTTTGACTCGATATGGCTTGTTGGCACCATCTGAGACCATATAAACACCCATCTCCCCTTTTGGATGCTCAACAGCAGCGTATGTTTCACCTTCAGGAACGGAGTATCCCTCACTGAAATGTTTAAATTGATGAATCATTTCTTCCATATACATTTTTGAACGTTCACGTGTCGGAGGGACAACCTTAGGATGATCAGAAACCACTGGGCCTTTGTGACGACGCAACCAGTCAACACATTGTTGTATGATTCGATTGGACTCTCTCATCTCAGCCACGCGAACAAGATAGCGATCGTAGCAATCACCCGTCTTTCCAAGCGCAATATTAAAATCAAGCGCATCATAAACGGCGTAAGGCTGATCCACGCGTAAATCACGCATATAGCCAGTACTACGTAGCATCGGACCTGTAAAACCAAGAGCCAAAGCGCGATCAGCATCGATTGGGCTGATACCCACTGTACGCTGTTTCCATATTCTGTTGTCGGTGAGCAACGCCTCGTACTCATCACAACGAGCAGGAAAAATATCTGTAAAGTACTGAATATAATCTAATAAAGAACCGCTACGCGGTGCATTCAAGTCTTTAATCTCACTCGAAAAACGCCACGGACTCTCCTCAAATTGCGCCATGCGATTTGGCAAATCTCGTAAAACACCGCCAGGACAGTAATAATTCGCGTGCATACGGGCGCCAGATACGGCTTCATAGCAGTCCATCAATATTTCACGCTCTCTGAAGGTATAAAACCATGGAGTTAAAGCGCCCATATCCAGAGCCGTGGAACCCAAAACAAGCAAATGGTTTAATATTCTGGAAATCTCGTCGAACATCACCCGAATATACTGAGCCCGCTTTGGCACTTTGAGACCGAGTAGTTGCTCAATAGCCATCACATAGACATGCTCATTCGGCAGAATCGAGACATAATCCAAACGGTCCATATAGCCAATCGAGTGATTAAATGGCTTTGACTCCATTAACTTTTCAGTTGCGCGATGCAGCAAGCCAATATGTGGATCAATTTGCACGACCGTTTCGCCTTCAACTTCAACAACTAGTCGTAAGACACCATGAGCGGCCGGGTGTTGCGGACCAAAATTGAATGTAAAATTCTTCAACTCGCCCAAAGCATTACTCCGTGATACTAAGTCGATCATCATCACGCCGTATCACCTTTGGTGTACTGACACGATTTTCTAAAGTGACTGGCTCATAAAGACAACGAGCAAGTGACGCATCATATCTTAACTCAACACGCCCTTGTAGAGGAAAGTCCTTACGCATTGGGTAACCCACAAAGCCATAATCTGTTAAAATTCTGCGCAAATCAGGATGATTGATAAAGCGAATGCCAAACAAATCAAATGCCTCCCTTTCATACCAGTTCGCATTTGGCCAAATACCAGTCATGCTCGGAACTAGAGTAGACGCATGGTTTAATGATACTTTCACCCGCGCACGATGATTATGTGTCGTCGACAACAAATGATAGACGACCTCAAAGCGACCTTTTTCTTGAATCAACGATTGCTGATCAAGTGGTGTCCTGGCTCGATCATAACCTTGAGATGTCCCTTGAACACCAACCCACTCGTCTACACCGTAATGCAGTCGGTCCACCACACATAGATCTAGTAGCATGTTCATTTGAAGATCATCATGTGTTTGCAAATGCTGCATGATGGATTCAAGTGAATCGATCTCGCCATACAAAATGGGCATATTTGTAAGGTAATCCACTCGGTTATCAGGACAGAGTGACTTCAACCGAACTGACAACGCTTGTTGACGTTTATGCATCATTCTGCTCCAACTCCCTAGTGTAGTCTGGCATATAAAAAGACTTAACACCTTGAATTTTGTTTTGCAGCTGAATCATACCATACATCAAAGCCTCAGCGTTCGGGGGACAGCCAGGAATATATAAATCAACTGGCACAATGCGATCACAACCACGGACAACCGAATATGAATAGTGATAATAGCCACCACCATTTGCACAAGACCCCATAGAAACGACATATTTCGGCTCTGCCATCATATCGTAAACAGCGCGCAATGCTGGCGCCATCTTGTTGCACAGTGTACCAGCGACAATCATAACATCTGCCTGGCGTGGACTGGCACGAAGCGCAAATCCGAAACGATCAAAATCATAGCGTGAAGCAATAAAATGCATCAGCTCCACCCCACAACATGCCAAGCCGAAGCTGAGTGGCCAAACAGAGTTTCCCCTAGCCCAGTCAACCAATTGTTTGTATTGCATCACGACAAACCCATTGCGCACAATCGGGGTGCCTGAATGTTTATAATCGTGAATTTGCTGTCGTAAATCCCGCATCAATACTCCGTTACCACTAACATAAGAATTACTCCCAATTTAACGCCCCTGAGAACCATTCGTAGAGATATCCAATAGTTAGTAGAGCCAGAAATAGCCACATTGATGCAACCCCCCAGAGGGTTAATTGACGAAAGGACATAGCCCAGGGAAATAGTAGCGCAGTTTCCACATCGAAAACGATAAACAAAATAGCTATCAAATAAAACCGAATATCGAATGGTTTGCGAGTAGTCTCTACTGCTGGGAAACCACACTCATATGGAGCCGTCTTCGCATCATTTGGGCGAAATGGTGAAGCCACCATACCCAAAAGGAATAGCACAAGCACAAAACAGAGCGAAAAAATCAGGAAGATCAATATTGATAAATAATCAAGCACGCTACCAAACAGCACGTAATGTAATATTAAGATCGTAACGGGTTTTGGCTAGAAAAGCCACTACTATTGGCTTAGTGGCCCAGATAAATATGCCAAATAATTGCCGAAGGTCGGACTCGAACCGACACAGCCAAATAGCCACTGCCCCCTCAAGACAGCGTGTCTACCAGTTCCACCACTTCGGCTAGATCTAAGAATACGGACATTATGGTTTTTTCACAGCGCGATTAGCTGCAGGCTCAGCTTGCGACTCTACTATAACGGAGTCTTTTGCTTTGAGGACCTCCGTCAGTCGCACGCGATCAGCATTCTGGTTGATCACTACACCCAGAAAAAAACTGAGCACAAAAAATAGCATTGACAACGTTCCGGTCAATTTGACCAAAAATGAGGTGGTACCTTGGCTAGATAATACTGAGCTAGCACCAGAACCAAATAAATCACCACTAGACTCTTTGCCACGCTGTAACAGCACAACACCGATGAGTGCTAAACAGACGGTGACATAAAGCATGATTAATAACCACTGCATTCGAGCAAAACTCCCTTAATTGCATCAATGTCGAGACTTGCTCGACCTACTAATAAACCATTCACTTCAGGCAACTTCGCAAATTGCTGACAATTGCCGGGCCCGACACTACCGCCATAACACAGGGTATACTGACCGTGTGAAAACTGCGCAGTCAAATAACTCGTCAGCCAACTGAACTCAGTCGATACCGACTGTGCATCCGCTGGTTTATCGGCACCGATTGCCCACACAGGTTCATAAGCGACGATTATATCATGCTTTGGCAGCTTCGCAAAGCAATCACTATTGAAAACAGCAGATAACTGCGATTCCAAAATAGTAATCGATTGACCTTGGGCACGCTGTTTCGCAGTCTCACCAACACAAAAAATAGGAGTCAGCCCCGCCTCAACGACTTGCTGATACTGAGAAATCGTAACCAAGCTATCCTCACGGTCATGCTGTCGTCGCTCACTATGCCCGATACAGACATACTGTGCACCGATCTCAGCCACCATCGACGCATCATAAGATCCAGTCCAAGCAGTACCTGACCGCCCGCTAACCATCTGCACGCCCCACTGAAAGACTTGAGGCGACGCGCTAACCAACTGCCCAAGATAAGGCACAGGCGGCATCACAACCAAGCTGATATCATCGAAAACAGAACAACTCGCAAGCTCAGATAACAGCTGATCAAAAAAGGCGGTTCTTCCGCCTTGTTTGCAATTTGCGATCACTAAGAATTTTTGCGCCATTCTAATTCCTCATTCAGAGCCGATTGTAACCCACCCAGCTGACATTATCAACATCTCCGAGGCTGATTGCACCTCGTCTACACGCGAAAACATCGCACATCAACGACAGGTCCAGAATAGACGAATTATGCAACCTGTGTTAATATTTAGCTGTAAAATGTGAAACCGAAAACATTAATATGCCAAGCAGCATCACCTGTGAAACATTACTAAGCATCCTGAAGCGGACCAAGCCACAACGCACAACGATTCTTGTTGAGGACCCCTTTCTGTCTCACTTCGCAGAAAAATCAATCAAAGCCATACACAACACACCATTCACTCGGCACATTTACTCTCCAAAAACTCATGCCAGTATACAGACTAGCCTGTCCAGCCGAGACATGTTCAGTGATAACCATGCACACATCATTCAGGTCAAAGGCACCGATCTAAAACACGAACCCCTTGAGCAACTAATCCACAACGAAAATGATGTGATTTTAATCTACTTGATTGAGAAAATACAACCAGCACAAAAGAGAACAAAAAACTTCCTCGCCCTAGCAAAACAAACAACCATGATCAGCACTAAGGCATTGTCGGAGAAAAAAACGCTGACATGGATGAAAACATTGTGCGCATTTCATCAAATACAGATTTCAGATCACCTCATCCATACTATTTGCCAACGACTTGATGGCGATTTATCAAGTCTCGACCAACTTGTGACACAACTCATACTGCAGAAAGTTAGAGAGATTAAGACCATTGACCACCTCACGCCATATATCTTAACCACCCAGCAAGCGCCAATATTCTCCACCATTGACGCACTTTTCAATGGTAAATATGACACTTGTGTTGCGTTCTTCCGAACACATCACCAAGCTGATGTACTTCAAAAAATATACTGGATGAGCCTAAAAAGATTACGACAAATGGTCAGACTACAAGAAAAATACATAGCCGATAAAACAAGTCTACACGTATTGCTACAAAATGAGCGTATTTGGCCCCAAATGCAACCAATGTTTAAAAAAGCACTACAACAGCCACAATCCAAATTACAACAGCACTTTACGGAGCTTTGTGATCTCGAATACCTCTTAAAAGGGCAATCTCATCTGAATTTCGAGAGGAATGCGATAGCACGGCTCCTCAAACTTTGTCAGGCGCTTAGCTGAAATAGCCTGACTAATCAGGTAGCGCGATATTGCTAAGGTCAACCTATTGCGTGGTTTCAAACTGCCATGTAAATTGCTTACCCGCTGTCTTCATCCAAAATACATGTAATCCCGACAAAGTCGAATCTATCACCTTGACCATATCCTCAGCATAGATAGGCATTAGCGCTGATGTCATCACCACAACACGCGAGTGGCGCCACCACGGTTCGTTCTTTAGACTCGTTGCAGAGAAACCAGTCACGACGATCGCAATCATCAAAACCCCTTGCACCATTCCAAAATACACACCCAAAAACCGATCAAACACAGATAATCCAGTGACTGATAATAACGACTGTATAATTCGGTTAAACAAAAAGCTGAGCACAAATGCACCCGCTACTAAACAGAAATTCACAATCACTATACGTAAAATAGGTGATGACAAGCGGCCAGATAAAAAGTGATCTGCAAGATGGGTAGAGTAATGATAAGCGATATAACCCGCCATAATCCAGAAAAACCAACTCACGATCTGGCGACAAAAACCCTTGAAACCACCAATCAACATTGTAATCACAAGAACACCAATAAAAGCGTAGTCTAATGTATTGAAGTGACTGAACAAGTTAGAAATCGAACTCAATAACGGCACAACGTTCCTCAATTGATTTGGCGTGACAACCTAGTGCATGCCTTATGACAGTAGCATAATTTGCAAACATTAAAAAAGCATTAGCAAAAAATCTTATCTCTATATCCACATAAGATCAGTCAACCATAGCGACGTCTCATCATGATATCAGTGAGAACAGGGTATAAATGCCAGTGCGTTTGCAATAGGACGCGATGCAACATGCTGCAGCCAGTGCCCCACGACTAATTGACCATTTACCAGCATTGAAGACGAGTATCCTCCATCCAAATTTAACGCATCCCGACAATCAAGTGATTGTAATAATCGGCGCAGCGAGAATAAAGTGAGGCCACTCGAGACCCCAATATAGGTTGCATACTGGTCACCCCCTTGCACAAGAACAAATAATAATTGATCTGAAGTTGTTCGACATATTGCAGAGCGAGCATGCCTTCCAGTGACAAATGTAGGCAACATCTGCTCAGGATCAAGCGATAACGCCTTACCGTCTGCCAACAACAAGGGCGCACCGCCAACAATGTTATTCATGTCCTGCCACCAACGACCACCTCGATACATGGATTGTAAATTCCCATTTGCAGCCGTCAAGCGATCAAAAATCACGCTTTGTGGCGAACTCTGATTAAATCCAATCACACCACGTGTTTTGTAAGTTGTCGAGCGCCACTCATCAGCTTTTAAGAAGCCTGTAGGCCTTCCGTCTTTTTTATAAAATCCAGCATTGATGATCGCTTGAGCTTGTGGGTAATCGACAGAAAAATCCCGCATATACTGGACATAGTTATCTTTTGGAAGCAACAGCACCAGACGATATTGAGCCGGGTCAGCTTTGACCACATATACCGATGCCCCGTCCCATGTTTGCTCTTCAACAACCAAGGTGGACTGTGACCAAACTGAGACAACGCCAACACAGAGACTTAAACACAACAAAATCTTAAAGGACGATCCAAGCCTAATCATGACTGATTAGCGAGGGCTTTTCTTAAATTTCGTCCTAAATAAGAGACGAGTTGATCACGTCCAACCACATCATCGATTGCACCATGCTGCACCAAAAACTCAGCGGTTTGAAAACCATCAGGCAACTTCTGTTGAGCTGAATTAGCGATAACTCGCGCACCAGTAAACCCAATATGCGCCCCTTTCTCAGCGATAATCACATCAGCCTGCATCGCAATACTCGCTGTAACACCACCAAACGTGGGATGCGTCAACACATTGAAAAAAGGCAGCCGGGTTTGTCTAAGCTGCTGAACAGCCGCACTCATTTTTGCCATCTGAAATAGAGAAAGAACACCTTCCTGCATGCGTGCGCCACCACTTGCCGTCACACAAATAAACGGTAATTTTCGACTCATGGCCGTTTGAATAGCCAATGCGATACGCGAACCAGCTACCTCACCGAGCGAGCCGCCAATAAAGCCAAAATCAAAAATACTCAATACAGCAGCAACGCCGTCAACAGCAGACACCGCTGAAATAACCGACTCTGTCATGTCAGACTTTTTGCGTGCTTTTTCAAGCCGCTCTTGGTATGTCATCTGATCGGCAAAGTTAAGCACATCACTTGCCACAAGGGATTCACCAATCAACTCACAATCAGCACCACCTGTGAGTAAATCCAACCGCTCATAGCCTGTCAACATGTGATGATGACCGCACACGGGGCAGACGCTATGAGCAGCCAAAAAGTCCGCTCGCTGAATTGAAGCATCACAGGCTCTGCAGTTTATGAACGATTGTTGATCTGCTTGCATTGGCTGTATTTTAACCCGATGCCCTGGCACTGGCCACTTCTTGTCTACCCAGAGCATTATTGCCTCCCACTGGTTAAATCGATGTTGGCACCTCCCAACAAGCCCGTCATAAACTTACCAAGCAATCTGCCAATGATGCCATCATGTGACTTTTCAATTTTTAAATACTCTTGCTCAGTTAATCCATTGTAACCTTTGATACAAGCACTTGCTAGCACCGAGTCAATACCAACAAAGCGCTTGGCGTCCATTTGATCATAATGGGGGCGTTGTGCATAGAGTCCAGAGGCACCAACACCAGACTGAGATTTCAAGGCACTGAGATGCCGGCATATAATTTCCCCATCTTTAACTTGAATAATACCAAGCTGCGAAAACTGTTCAATAACCTGTGAGGCAGATGCCTGCTTCTCTTTTGCAAAGCGATCAGCCATTTTGTCAACATCAAACAACAGCTCACCATCGACTAAGCCATAGCCACTTTCAGTCAGATTCCCGACATCACGCTGATTAGCAATATAATCAGCTAACCACTCCCAAAACGCCTCTCCCAATACAACACCATCTGCAACTTCGTAGTCCGACTCGACTTTAATATCTAACTGGCTGGCCTGCATCAGCGCTTCAACGTCCAGGTTGATATCATGAACACCAAATAGCTCGTCATATATATTCAGCGCCTTAAACCAATGTCCCAGTAAAACTGTGTCCTCGGCTAGCCATGAAAACCCAAGGGAAGGCATAATCTGCTTTGCAATAACAATCGTCATGTCCGAAACAACCTGTGGAGACATACACTGCCCCGAGCGCATCCTAAAATGACGCGCACTCGCTGTCATAGGCTCATCGTAGTAGCGCCACTGCGCGATGAACTTACCCTGTTGATCGCACAAAGAAATATGTTTATCTGCAAAGAGTTTTGCAATCCGAAATAATAGCATCGCTGAAAATACTGCATAAACCAGACGAGAACCTCGATCTGTC
>DBUY01000047.1 GCA_002308435.1 Proteobacteria bacterium UBA1278
TGAAGCTTGAAACTAGGGTTGTTTTACCGTAACATAGGGCCACTATTAGCCAGTGGCGCCATGAGCACTGAACCAATTGAATCTAAGCAACAAATTGAAACCACACTGAGTGACCTCAAGCAGCGCGTTGAGGATCTCCGGGGGTATCTTTGATGTTGCGAGCAAGCAAGAAAAACTCATCGGCTTAAAAGCACAGCTCGAAAATCCAGATATCTGGAATGATCCCAAAGGCGCAGCAGAACTACAGAAGCAGATTAAATCCCTAGAAGGCACAGTCAATAACATTCAAGGGCTTACTGAAAAGCTCAGTGATCTCGATGAGTTATGGGGGCTTGCCAAGTCCTCCGATGATCTTGAAATGCAGCAAGATGTCGTTGCCTCGCTGAGTGAGTGTCAACGCGATGTCAACGCAGCCGAGTTTTGTCGGATGTTTTCTGGAAAACACGACAGCAGTAATGCATTTCTTGAGATCCAGTCTGGCTCTGGAGGCACCGAGGCGCAAGACTGGGCAGACATGCTGTTTCGCATGTACAGTCGCTGGGCTGAAAAGCGTGGCTTTCGCATCGAGGTGCTGGATTATTCGCCAGGTGAGGTTGCCGGCATAAAAGGCGCAACCCTTAAGCTCTCAGGCGAGTTCGCCTATGGTTGGGCTAGAACAGAAACTGGCATACATCGGTTGGTGCGAAAATCACCATTTGATAGTGGTAATCGCCGTCACACCTCTTTCGCGGCGGTCTTTGTCACGGCTGAAATTGATGATGATATTGAAGTCGATATCAATACTGGCGACTTACGTATTGATACATACCGATCCAGTGGGGCAGGCGGGCAACATGTCAACACGACTGACTCTGCAGTACGAATTACCCATATGCCCACCAATACGGTCGTTCAGTGCCAATCTGAGCGCTCTCAACATCAAAACAAAGCGCGTGCCATGGCGCAACTGCGGTCAAAGCTGTACGAAAAACAGCTCATGGAGAAAATGCAGGATCAAGAAGCACTCGCTAAGAACAAAGATGAAATCACTTGGGGACGACAGATACGCTCATATGTGCTAGATCAATCGCGGGTCAAGGATTTGCGAACCGGTGTTGAAACTGGTAATCCCCAGGGAGTACTGGATGGCGACCTAGATCAGTTTATCGAACAAAGCCTGAAGCAAGGCGTGTAAATTCATACAACGTGCTCAGCCAAGATGCATTGCCCCCATCTTGCTAGATCGGAAAATCGCATTATATACCTACAACAAACCTTATGGATTCATATGACTGCTACACTCTGTACAACGCGTATAATCTATAAAAATGAGAACCAGGGCTTGTAGTCAGCGCTACATCTAGCGATAATGCCAATTCGTGATACAATCAAACAATTAGTCAGCAGGCAAGCGTATGAGCAAACAAGACCATGAGGCAACGAGCGATCAAATCAGTGACGGACAGAAGCGTGATCAAGTAAAACAGCGTCGTGAAAAACTGGATAAACTCAGAGAGAACGGTTTTAACTACCCGAATGATGCAAAGCCAACGCATCTTGCAGCAACGATGACTAATGAACCCGCTTATGCTGACGCAACGCAAGAGGATTTACTCGCGCAGAAAATTGCAGTCACCGTTGCCGGGCGCATGATGACCCGACGACTTATGGGCAAAGCCAGTTTTTTTAACATCCAAGATCGGAGCGGACAAATTCAAATTTACGCGCGCTCCAATGATCTACCAGAAGGCGTATACGCTAACTTTCTGGACTGTGATCTCGGTGATGTATTGTTTATCTCAGGACACGTGTTCAAGACAAAAATGGGCGAGATCAGCATTTATGCAACTGAAATTCGCTTGCTCAGTAAATCATTGCATCCATTACCTGATAAATTTCACGGGTTAACTGACGTCGAAGCCTGTTATCGCAAGCGTTATATCGACATCATGGTAAATGAAAAGTCACGCAATCGCTTTCAAACGCGCAGTCGTATCATTCAATCGCTACGTGGTTATCTGCAAGATCAAGACTTTTTAGAAGTCGAAACCCCTATGATGCATGCACTCACCAGCGGGGCTAATGCCCGGCCATTTCAGACGCATCACAATACCCTAGGATGTGATTTGTTTTTGCGTGTTGCGCCAGAGTTACATCTGAAACGACTGGTCGTCGGGGGCTTTGATCGCGTTTTTGAAATTAATCGAAATTTCCGCAATGAAGGCATGTCTACTCGACATAATCCTGAGTTCACCATGGTGGAGTTTTATCAAGCCTATGCGGATTACCAAGACATGATGGATCTCACCGAAGAATTATTGAAGCATGTTGTCAAATCCGTACACCCAAGTGGTGTGGTTGAGAATCAAGGAGTACAGCTCGACTTCAATCACTTTGCCAGGATGACCATGACCGATGCCATTTGTCATCACGTCGAAGGCATTGATAGTGACATAGTGCGAGATCATACAGCACTTAGTAACTTTGCCAAAAAGGCAGGGCATGATGTCAGTGATCGTTGTCTAGGCGAAGTGCAACTCATTATCTTCGAGGAAATGGTGGAGCATCTCATCATTCAACCCAGTTTTATCACCCATTACCCGACCGTGGTCTCACCGTTGGCCAGACGCAGCGATGATGATCCCGAGGTGACAGATCGTTTTGAGCTCTTTATTGCGGGTAAAGAAATTGCGAATGCGTTTTCTGAGTTAAACGATCCAGATGATCAAGCAAGTCGTTTTCAAGCACAAGCAGAAGCCAAGCAAACGGGTGATGATGAAGCCATGGACTATGATCATGATTATATCAATGCCTTAGAATACGGAATGCCACCAACAGGTGGGGTCGGGATTGGTATTGACCGGTTGGTAATGCTATTGACCGATGCGGCGTCAATACGTGACGTCATCCTCTTCCCATTGATGCGTCAAACGCAGGAACATGAGTAGCACAACAAGATATAGCGAAGGGCACGCCCAGCGTGCATGAGGATGACTTGGCAGTGTCTGTGTGGCCGTGCTAGTATGAATTGAGCTCACAGTCGTCTTGCTATGAAAATCTGTATCATTTTTGGTCATCATGACACGAAAACTTCTTTTAATGCGCATGTTAGAGACACCTTTATTGACGAGGCACATCAATGCGGCCATGAAATTGATCTCATCAATTTATTCGAAGAAAAAACGCAGTTACCGTTTTATGAATCTACCATCAACCCGCCTCCAAAGGCTGTGCTGGATTATCGGAAGCGACTAGAGCAAGCTGATGCAATGTTTTTAATCAGTCCCTGTCATAATCTAAGGCTTAATGCAATCACTGAAAACTGGATTGATTGGGTCTTACACCCTACCTGGTTTTTCACATACCGATCGATTTTACCACATAGTGAATACTTTAAGAATTATGGTTATCCAGTTGCTGGTGCTATGAAAGGAAAGCTAGGGCTCGTATCAATCAGTTACGGTGGGCCGATGATTACCTATTTCAGTGGGTCTATCTTCGATAATATTCCATACCGTCGCTTAAAAAAATCCGTGTTCCAGTTAGGCGGAATGTCAACGCGCTATTTGCGTTTTTATTCCGTATTACCGAATATGAAGCAGGCAGATTTTGAGCATCACATGCAGAAAGTAAGGCGGTTTGCCAGAGCTTTATAAGCAGAATTACCGGGAGAAGTGCGCTGTATCCCTAAAATCGTCGTTTTTTCTTCCCGTTTAGGTAATATTGCCGCTAGCGAGCCACGCTAGGTGCACAAGATTTTCTATGATCTGATCGAGTCATGATCGCATCAGTCATATCAACAAAAAACGGATAAATTCCAAAAAATTAACTATATATTGATTAAGTTGTTAACAAAGTGAAAAAATGATCCTCCCATTATTACCCGTCGCAGGGCTTGCAATCGCTGGTGTCGCCAAAGTTGTAGGTGGAGCAGCTGCTCTCGCAGCACAAGCTGGTAGTGCAGCATTGGCTGCCGGAAAACAAGCGGCTAGCTCAGTGATGTCAGGTGGAAAAGATGTTGCAAATGCTGCTGGAAAAGCAGCAAAAGACGCAGCAGAGAATCCTGAAGCCACAGGAAAAAATATTGGAAAAGGTGTCGCGACTGACGCTCTTGAGAATGCAGCGAGTAATGCGCTCACCAGCAATAGGTCAAAAGAAGCATCTCAGAATCAAGATGGCCAAGAGCGATCTAACCTCCAGCAAAATGACTCCCAGCAAAATAATGTGAGCAAGCAGCCGCTGCATGCTGAAAAACTAGATAAATATCATAAAATGTGCGAAGATTTTATGAAAAATTCAAAACAGAGATGCAAAGAATTAACTACAAATGCCTCTCAAAATAGTGAGACATT
The DNA here is from genome assembly GCA_002308435.1 of Proteobacteria bacterium UBA1278. Taxonomy (GTDB): domain Bacteria; phylum Pseudomonadota; class Gammaproteobacteria; order Comchoanobacterales; family Comchoanobacteraceae; genus UBA7916. The sequence continues at coordinate 4,332 of DBUY01000047.1, forward strand.
AAGCCAGACATCACGTTATAGTGGGCCTGAGCGTCCATAGGTTTTGGGGCGATAGTCAACGCGAACCATGGCTTGCTGGCATCTACTGCTATGTGCGTGGTCACCAATCATCAAGAAATAAACCAGACAGTTGAATTAACCGCTTAATCACCCAATGACACGATTAGCCTACAGCCCAAAATAGTTTCCAGATCTCAGCAATTGAGCGCTATATTAGTCGCACCCAAGACATAAGAATTACCAGATATAGGATATCTGATAGGCGAGCAGGTGATAAAACACTCATGATATGTCCCTAGGTAAGCCATGCAAAGTACAAATCCGTAAATATCAGTAGGTGTACTGGGCAAATACTTGAGGTATCGTCAGGGATCAGTATGCTTAAGGGCATGAAATAAAAGAAAGGGTCGTTATGGTAAAGAGAGTCGAAAGACACGATCAACAACGCATACAAGAAAACAACAATGACATGAAGCGTGAGCTCGACGCTGCAGAGTCTCGGTTGAGACCACTGTGCGTTCGCGCCAGTTCGATTGGATTTCGCTATCAGGATCCACAAGGGCAGAGAACGGTCAT
>DBUY01000027.1:0-7029 GCA_002308435.1 Proteobacteria bacterium UBA1278
ATAATTTGACATGTAATGACCTTTTTTATGTTATTATTATGATTGTTACAATATCACATTAAAGTGTATTCAGCAAGGGCTTTTTGCACAAGCACTCAAACAAAGGACCAAAATTAGCAACATCGTCATGATTTAGGAAAATAGGAGTCACTTATTTTATATAAAACCTATGACAAGACTCATGTCACGCAAACGTTCAGCCTATGATCAGCCACATCATAATAGGCTATATAAAAAAACATCGAAGTGTTAGAAGTTAATGATCGGCCATAAAAAAAGGCCCTAATTGGGCCTTTTTTTCGATTTGTCACTTGAATAAATCAAGTAACAGAATGTAGTTACACAGATGGTGTATGACTATGATCGCAACTGCAATCTGAATCACCACACTCAGTCACGACATCTACATTGCTTGTTCTGTCTTCTAGAGCAACAGCATTTACAGATTTCTGTCCATCTTGTGAAACAACCAATGAGGTCATCCCGCTCCATACCGAGCTTAGATCCTCACTAATATTGGTCATGATGTTATCGAAAGCCACTGCAAAGTCAGCTAGATAGTTTGATATTACAACCATCGCGTGATTTAACTGTGTCACGAGATAATCAACATAACCAGAAACAGAAGAAGGGTCAGCAGCAACTACTATGTCAGTGTCCTCATAAGTCACTTCAGACAACTCGGATTGGCAATCAGAATCATTGCTACAAGAATCCTCAGAGTCAATGTCGCTGGCAAATGTCACTGTGGCAACAGGCTTAGTGACCTGATAAGCAACAGCAGCAGCAGACACAGCAGCGGCGACAGCAGCTATCGTGTAGTAATGCGATGGCGCTAATTCCGGAAGTGAAACTGACGCGATGTAATCAGATGCGCCTGAAATCGCAGCAGCAGATTTTGTTGAAACAGTTGTTACGACAGCATCTGCACCAGATTGTAAATACTCACCAGCAGTAGATACTGCATCACTAACGCCAGCAATAGCAATCCCTGCACGCATTTGAACACTAGAGATTCCCGAAGAAACCTGATCGGTAACCACAGCAATGCTTGGCTTGATGGCAGCACCAAGAATTTGTCTTGCGATGACAGCATTTGTTGTATAATTTGACATAGAATTATCCTAATTATTTGAGTTATTGTACCGATATATTATCACACATATAATAAAAAATAAAGAATTATTTCAGATAAACAGAGATTTATAATGGGAAATATTGCACGACTAGAACATATCAACTGTTCATAAAGCATCAAAAACTTATCATCGGCCTGGCAAGAAATTCCAATTATTGTTGTGTTGTGTCAAAAAAAGAACAGATTGGAACAGAGCATATAATTGCTATTGTACGCATCAGACTCAAACAACTCGAGAATACAGCTTAAAACGTGTTGGATAAGCACATTCCGAGAATGCAGCAGACATTGATGTCAGTAAACGCTTACCTTGACGCACACCAATTGCTTCAGCAAGATGTAGCTCAACGAATAATACCTCATCATGGTAATGTAGAATCAACGCATCATACTGACAATCGAATGATTCGAGTATCGGGGTTATCATCCTTTGAACAGTTCTCCTGGAAGGAAGCTTAGAGCCTATATCATGCAGATAGGTATCATCCTCCGCATCAATATGTACAACCACATCGACGATCTCCTTAAACTTCCTCATCACCGAACGACGCATCTGATCGCCAATAAAATGACCCTCGGAGACGCTTATGAAGGGCTCTGTGATAATATGTGCATCGATATACACGTCACCAGCTTGTTTACGCGTTCGCAACTCATGAACGCCAACCACACCGGCACAAGACAAAATATAGCGCTCCAAGGCTTGTAAGCGATCAGATTCAATACCCCCATCAATCAGCTCTCGCACGCCTTTGTAAGCAATACGATAACCCATTCGAATAATTAAAAACCCAATAATGACAGCAGCAATACCATCGAAATGGAAGTTGGGTAACAATAAGTCAAAAACAGCGCTTAGTAAAACGATTAAACTACTGAACGCATCGCTACGCTGATGCGAAGCACTAGCCGCTAAAAGATCTGACTGAACCGTATCAGCGGTGGCAGAAGCATAGCGATAGAGTAATTCGTTTAGAACCATAGTAATCGTAGAAATCAAAATTACCAAATCACTACGAACAGCATGCGTAACCTGATATACCAGCGCTTCATACACAATGCCGCAGCCGACAACAGCAAGTAAAACTGAGAGTAGTAAGCAAGCAAGCGTCTCAATACGACGATAACCATATGGATGCGCTTGGTCAGGTGGTCGGCTTGCAGCCTGACAAGCAAAATACGTGACCCCATCCATTAACAAATCAAGGAAGGTGTGCAAACCATCTGCAACCAACGCATCACTATACCCATAAATCCCAACAACAATTTGCCCTAAACTCATCACCGCATTAGCAATTGCTAGGAACATGACCGTACGCAGTACAAGTTGCATGCGCTGCTTTCGAGAATAAGATGACGACATATGCAGAACAAAAAGAGTAACCTACTGATGATAACACAAGGTGAATAAGAGTCCAAATACAGCGTCTTGACATTCATGTTCTCACTATGTACTCTAACATCTATATTCAATATACGCTTACCTCATGTCATACGAAATCAACGCAACATTTATCGTCATCACTAATAACTACGCACTGGTCAAATATGATCAACATCGAAAGGATAGTCATTACACAGTAAAAGCTGTACTCGGATCACATGCTGACCTATCGGTATCACAGCCTGAACGACTCAATCAAAACAGCATGACAACGCTATTGATCCCAAAAAAAACATACGACAAGCATGCGAGCAATCTAAAATCAGGTCGAGAGATTGCCATACGAGGCACACTAATGATGCACAGCAGAACATTCCATCCAGTATATGTAAAAGAAATCGCATCAGCGTAATCGATCTAGAAAAGAACAAGTATTTAGCCATAGAATGACGCAAACACTTGACAGTGGAAGAATAACCGGATCTAATTAAAATTATAACGTATCAGGAGATAGCCATGCACCTAACATTGCTAAGTAAAGTACTTACGTATACCTACAAGATAGCACTGCACAAGATTGTGACAGGGCATCTCGTTTTTTATATTGCTAGTCAGTGGAAATTTCTCAGCTCACAGGGATACCAACTACTGACAAACATACAGTTTGTAATGTAACTGCCTTGTCTATGAATAGCGTAAGCGATTACATAACAGAGACTCAAGACGGTGATGATCCGATTGCAGATATCGGCACTTACTTGAAAAAAATCAGAACACAAAGCAACTTTTCTGTAGAGAAACTTGCTGAGCACACCAAAATTCGTAAAGAAAACATACTCGCGATTGAAAACAACGAAGAACTATCGCATGTACCCAATGCATATCATCGAGGATACGTGAAATGTTATTGCCTGTTTTTTGGATTGGATGCAAACAAGATTCTAGAGCAATTGCCAGCAGAGAAGTATGAAATACCAGTCAGTAGCTATAGCCCTGTAAACACATTTCAAGTCAGAAGATCCGGCGAACCAAAAGAAGACAAAGTCTCATCACCCAGGAGCGGCCGTAATAAGTTACTGAGCTTAGTCGCCTTGTGTGCAATATTTGGTTACTCTGGTTATCAACAATATCAACGCGCCCAGTCAGCACAAGAGCCAGCACAATCTCAGATTACTGAAGAGCAAGGACAGATGGGCTCCATCATTAACATTTCCTAGTCAATTAGGATTAGACAACGCGCACAGGGCAATAATGGCAACAATATGATGTCATGTCACAGCCTCGAGTAGACACAACAGTACAAATAACAGTATAATAACAAGAAGATCAGACTGAAAAATCAATGACCACCCTTAAGTCAATACGTGGATTTCACGACATTCACGAGACAATAACTACCTGGCAACAGGTGGAACAGATAATGAAAAGCCTTGCCTCGCAATATGGCTACAACGAGATCCGAACCCCAATGCTAGAGGACTCCCGCCTATTTGAACGAAGTATTGGCGCAACATCAGATATTGTACACAAGGAAATGTACACCTTTAATGATAAAAATGAACAGTCTGTAAGCTTAAGACCAGAGGGAACCGCAGCGGTAGTAAGATCATGTATTGAAAACAACCTACTCTACACACAACCGAGAAAATATTACTATTTAGGCAGTATGTTCAGACGAGAGCGCCCTCAAAGAGGCCGACTGCGACAATTTCATCAGTTCGGGTTGGAATGTCTAGGGCACGAAGAGCCGTATGCAGATGTTGAACAGCTGTGTATTATTCAACGCTTATGGCGAACATTGGGCATTGAAGATAAAATTACACTTGAAATAAACTATATTGGCTCACAAGCAACGCGAACAACGTATACAGCTGCGCTGAAAGAGTACTACAAACCACATAAAGACCAAATGTCCGATATTGATCAAATACGCTGGCAGGATAACACACTACGTCTGTTAGACTCTAAGGCATCCATGCTAGTTGAATTGAATAAGAGTGCACCAACAATTGATAAATTTTACTCAGAAAAAGAAATAGAGATCGTCAAATTAATCGAGTTGCTTTGTCAAGAAAATCATATCAACTACACACACAATCGTCGACTAATGCGAGGACTAGATTACTATAGCGGGCTCATCTATGAATGGAAAAGCGAATGTCTAGGCGCGCAGGGCACTGTGTGTGGCGGTGGACGCTATGATCAGCTATTTGAACAACTAGGCGCACAGCGTACTGGGGCATGTGGTTTCTCGATTGGAATAGAGCGATTAATCGAACTGACAGGAGAACTCAACCCCCTACTCGATCAACCATGCATACACTTGATCACACCAACTGATACAACACTACCAAAACTCATGACACTTGTAGAATCATTACGAGACACCCTCCCAACCCACCAGTTTTATCTACACACTCAATGCGGTAAAATCGGCAGCATGATCAAAAAAGCGGTGAAAATGAAAGCCAACGCAATCATAATACTTGGTGATGAGGAACTGAAAGAAGCAGTTGTGACGATGAAACAGCTGGATACACAGGAGCAACGCACGGTTGCTATCACAGAATTAGCAGACACCATCAATGAGATATTGCCATGTATTCACTAGTACAACATACCATTAATCAGTGCCAGCGACACGCCAAAACCATCTACATGACAATTGGCACAATGATGATCGCAATTATCATCAGCTTTAGCTATCAGAGCTACCAGCTTACACAGCAGAATAAAGTAGCAGATGCCTTCTTTGAACTAACAAGAAAAGGGTCACAACCGAGCATAGAACATTTAGCGATTTTTGCCAAAAAACACGAAGGAACAATTTTCAGTGACCTCTGTCGACTAAAACTCGCCGTAATGTATTATCATCTAGGAAATAATCAGTCATTAGTCATAGAAAACCTGGAGAAAATAATCACCACTTCCACACGCAACAACATGCAGTCACTGGCTGCGTATCGACTGGCAAACTTCATTAAAAACACTGACCCGAACAAGGCGCTTGTATTGACCGAAAAAATTCACACCAAGAGCTTGCGTCACCTTCGCGGGCTACTACGTGCTGAGTTATACCGAAAAAATAACGATCAAGCAAAAGCATTACTCGAGATCAATAGCCTTCTGTCCGACATTGAAATTGATAACGAGTCTGATAGCAAGCTAGTGATCGAGCTAGCAACGCAAGAAAAAAGACAAATCATCAATGAACAAAAGCAAACCTGATTCTATCCGCTGTTGCATCATCGGATGCACAAATATCGGAAAATCATCACTTTTCAATAAACTCTGCAAGTATAATCATGCGATCACCTATGATAGGACTGGCGTAACAGTAGACATTAGAACTGAATCAGTACAAATCAATGATACCAAAGTAGAGCTAATCGACACCCCAGGCTTTGATGAGTGCCACGAATCGTCAGACGGAAAACTGCAAGCACAAATCAATACTCGGATTCTCAAAGCCATCAAAAACTCAGATATTATTATCCACGTTTTGCGTGCAGCCAACGGCATGAATAACGACGATCAAGATTGGCATCAACAGATCATCAAATTAGATAAACCACTAATCGTTGTCGCCAACCGGTGCGACGAAGCAACCTGCATACACGAAAGCTGCTATCAAATGGCCAATGACGAACCAATCAGCACAAATGCAAAAAGTGGTGAGGGAATCACAGCCCTGAGAGACAATATTACAACGTTATCAGCACAGATAGAAGACACGAAACCAATGGAGAGTAGTTCAGTCGAAAATGACGAGCACATACATTCTATCGCAATCGTTGGCAAACCGAATGCAGGTAAATCCACACTGATGAACAAGCTATGTGGCGAAGGCACCAGCATTGTGTCCCGTGATGCTGGGACAACAGTTGACACGGTAAAAAATCATTGGCTATACCGAGAATCAACCTACCAAGTTTTAGATACCGCAGGTCTGCGAAAAAAAGCACAGATCAAAGATGGCGTTGAAATCGAAGCGGTCGGACAGTCACTGAACTCGATCACAACGCGTGGTACAGTCATCCTCCACATGATAGATGCCACTATTGGCGTTAGTGATCAAGACATGAGAATTACCGAATTAGTCAGACGAAAACGTAACAAGCAAATTATGATCATCAATAAGTGGGACAAGCTCTCGAGTGAATTAAAAACAACATATCGGAAAAATATAGCGAACATCACGCGCAATCACCCTTACATACCGGTCGTTATGTTAAGCGCTAAACAAGATCGTTCATTCAAGAAACTCATGGAATGTATTCGAAAGGTTTGTCAGCAAAAGCCAGTACTATCAACTGCATTCCTAACCCGTAGCGTGGCCGAGATATCAGCTAAACATCCACCACCACTCATTCATGGGAAAGCGATCAAAATCAGACTATGTCACGCACAAGGCAACGATAGCTATCGCGTAGCTATTCAAGGAAAAAGACTCAAGCAATTGCCAGACAGCTATATCAAGTATCTCAGTAATCAGTTAACCAAACAA
>DBUY01000027.1:7387-10653 GCA_002308435.1 Proteobacteria bacterium UBA1278
ACGTGTCCTAAACATCCATGAAAAGAATAATGACAAAACTGACAAGTTGTGTACAAGTACTCGTACAGTCTACCGTAATCGAGCTAACTAGGAAGTAGCTCCGTAAGGAGAGTCTTATTAACATCATGTGTAACAGTGACCTCCCGTACAGTATCTAAAACCTTTTTTGCAGCCTCTATCAGGCTGTGGTTACCAGCACCAGTAAGCGAGGCGTTCTCAACATATTGCTGCAAACTGTCCATATCAGAACTTGCACATTTTGAGGTACCATGATTCTGAATTGTGTTCCATATTGATCGTTCGGCCTCTGTCAATTCACCACTAGTGATCGATAAAGCCCCTTTAATCACCTCCACCGCACCTACTGGACGAGAATAAGCAGAAGCTAAGGGTTTCAAATCACCATCATGGTATTTTTTAGTACTCCTCATAAATTGATTTTTTCTCTCACCAATTAAGGGCAACACAAACTCACGTAGGTATTGAATCACTCGAGCACAACTTGCAGCAGAGCTATAGGCAGCCCTCATCGCAACATCCTTAACATAAATAAGCATAGATGCGGCATACTGCGAAGGCAATATCAGTGGCGCCAACAGATAAAGCGCCGATGGCGCCACTGAAGCCACGACCTCATACCATTCGCCATCAGTGGATAATGCAGTATGCATAAGATGATGTAGTGGTAAGTTTAGTTGACGGCCAGTGAAGATTAATATAATCATGCGTCCGACAGAAAAAGCAGCTGCCGAAGCAGAAAAAGAGAACAATAACCCAGAGATCAGTGCAACTGGCATGACATAGGCAACAAGGGCTGACAGAATAGAAACCGCCACTGCGATAGCGGGGCGAGAGATTGCACGGCGCACATCAAACACCAACATAACGCCATCAAGATATGAGACCGGCTCACGTTGTAAAAGCATGCTCTGCTGATCAATCCTATCTAAAAATCGTTTGTAATCAGCATAGTTTTGAACAACGTCATCAAGATGATCAATGAGTCTCAGGAGAGATTGTTGCGGACAAGTGGTTGCATCATCAGCTGCAGATTGACTTTTTTTCATACTATCAAGAACGGACTGACGCATTGTCGTCATGTCAATAATAGATTGCTTGAGTGATGTCATATGCTTAGAAAGAAGGAACAAAGGAACATGCTCATGCCGTAACCTTACCCCTTTTTTAATCAGACAGAGTGCCGCAAGATCATGAAGCTGCTGTGGTGTTAGTTGTGCTAAACCCATCCATCTATCCATCGTACAGGGAACGGACAATGCAGATTCTAGTGGCTGTCGTTGCTGAAGCTGAATGCGGAGTTTCAAAATATCATGCATAATAGTGCTGCTAAATTTGAGAAAACCATTCAGAGCGATGCGTATATCTGCGTCATATGCATGAACACGTCTGACAAACGCAGCGGCCAATTGATTATTACTAGCGCAGTGCAAAGTCAGCTGAGTCAACTGCCCATCATCTGACGATTGATGAATAGATACAGCATCAATGTCTCCTTCAATCCATTTATTACTTGAGCCAAGAAGTGAACCAAGCACAGATAGAACATCATCATTTACATCAGTTGAAATGATTGGCAATTCCATTTCACGAAGTCGCTCATTTGTGACGTCTATATCTTTTTTCAAATCAACCGCACGTTTTTTATGTTCAAGATAAGCATAAATAGTTTCAATTTGATCACTATCACATAAGGTAAGGCCATCTCTCACTTTTTCTAGACTATTGCGGTACGCTGTCGCATGATCGCTTAACATCTTAAAAGCATTCAATCCTGAAAGGCGATTATTTTCATACATGTGATTTCGTTCTTCCACCAGTGATTGATCGTGTTGATCAATCAGTTCTTCAATAAAGTTAATAGACTTTGGACTACGCACGGTATACTCTCCTGAAAAATTTATATTTGATATAACTGAGCCTGTTACCCATTACGATAAGAAGATAAGAGGTGAATGTCAATCCCATCACACCTCGCCATCGGGTGCTCCACTGAAAGCACAGTAAACAATGATATTATCTCGGTAAAATACTAGAGCAGTTCAGAAATTTTCTGCCCGATCAGCGTCGGCTTGTCAACAGTATGAATACCGGCTTTGCTCAGTGCATCGAACTTCGCAGTCGCTGTTCCGCTGCTACCAGATATGATAGCACCAGCATGCCCCATACGCTTTCCCTTGGGCGCTGCAACGCCAGCTATATATGCAACAATCGGCTTAGTGACATGCGCTTTTGCCCAGACTGCAGCAGTTTCTTCAGCTGATCCCCCAATCTCACCGACAAGAATGATTGCCTTTGTTTGTTCATCATCCTGAAATAACTGTAATACGTCAATAAAGCTCGTGCCGACAATTGGATCACCACCAATACCAACAACCGTACTCTGACCAAGACCAACCTGTGTTGTCTGGTGAACGGCCTCATATGTCAATGTACCAGAGCGAGAAACAATACCAATGGATCCAGGTTGATGAATTTCGCCGGGCATAATCCCAACCTTACAAGCACCTGGAGTCATGATCCCCGGACAATTTGGACCGATCAACCTCACGTTGTAGCGGTCAACCACTGACTTCACCACAAGCATATCCAAAACAGGAATACCCTCAGTGATACACACAATAACCTTGATTCCTGCATGAACTGCCTCTAGAATCGCATCTTTACAAAATGGCGCTGGAACAAAAATCACCGAGCATGTTGCAGCCGTCTCTTGAACTGCATCACTCACCGTATCAAATACAGGAACCCCAAGGTGTTTTGATCCACCCTTACCTGGTGTCACACCGCCCACTAATTTCGTACCATAGGCTAGCATCTGCTCACAGTGTAGGCTACCCTGAGAACCAGTCAAGCCTTGGCATATCACCCGGGTGGTCTCATCGACAATAATACCCATTCAAAACTCCTAATTTATTCTACTTCGCAAGCGCAACAACGCGCTGCGCTGCTTCTTGAAAAGTTGGCACAGCGATAATATTCAGGCCAGAGTTTTCAAGCTTATCTAAACCTTCTTTTGCACGATTTCCCTCCAACCGGATCACAACAGGTAATGCGGTCGTCATCGTCGCAACAGCTTTAATCACACCGTCTGCAATCAAATCACAGCTAACAATACCCCCAAAAATATTGATGAGAATCGCCTTAACACCTGAATCAGATAAAATAATCCGAAATGCTTCTGTGACACGTTCGCGAGTAACACCACCGCCAACATCCAAAAAATTAGCTGGCTCTTTTCCATAAAG
>DBUY01000027.1:10935-11434 GCA_002308435.1 Proteobacteria bacterium UBA1278
ACATCCAAAAAATTAGCTGGCTCTCCGCCCTCAGCCTTAATCAGGTCCATAGTCGCCATCGCAAGTCCCGCGCCATTAACCATACAGGCAATATTACCCGATAAGGCAATATAATTCAGTTCCCATTTTTTCGCCTGAGACTCACGCTCATCTTCCTGAGCCAGATCGCGCATCTGTCTCAACTTAGGCTGACGATACAGCGCATTATCATCAATGTTGATTTTGGCATCTAAACATACGAGATCACCAGATTTTGTGATGACCAACGGGTTAATCTCAACAAGCATCAGATCGTACTGCATCAACATCGTATACAGCTGCTGAACAATATTCACAAAAGTGGCATGATGTTCTTTTTTTAAGCCAAGGCACAACGCTGCGTTAATACACTCATAACGGAGCACCCCTTCGCATAGATCAACCTGGAATCGATAAATCTTATCCGGTTGGCTAATCGCCAAAGACTCGATATCAACACCGCCCTCGGCACAAGCCATGA
>DBUY01000027.1:11719-12183 GCA_002308435.1 Proteobacteria bacterium UBA1278
CCGCCCTCGGCACAAGCCATGAAAGTCACACTGTGCGAGGCCCGGTCCACAATTGCACTGAGATAGAGTTCACGATCAATCAAGCATGGCTTAACCAGGTAAACTGTATCAATTGGCTGACCAGCTTGGTCCGTTTGATGCGTCACTAGCCGAGTACCCAATAAATTTTTCACGACTTCAACTAACGACTGTTTGTCTTCAACGATTCGAATACCACCTGCCTGTCCACGACCGCCGGCGTGTACTTGAGCCTTTACAACCACTTGTTGGCTATCCATACGTGAGTAGATGGCAATCGCTTCATCAACGGTACTGGCTAATTCACCAACAGGCACTGGTAATCCAAACTGGGCGAGTAACTCTTGTGACTGGTATTCGTGCAAATTCATGTGAACCCCGTAGTTTAAACTTGTAGCAACAGACGATCAGGATCTTCCAACAGATCTTTGACCATCACCAAAAAC
>DBUY01000012.1 GCA_002308435.1 Proteobacteria bacterium UBA1278
AAACAAGCATGGCTAACTTGAAACCTTGGCATCATTCATTAGTTGAGAAATGATCACTCAGATTAAATGGTACACAGCTCTGATTGTGTGCATCCCAAGCACAGGATAGTGTGCACAGCAAGGTTCCATTCGAGTAGTGGGCCGGCAAAAAAATAGAGTGATGGCATATCAGTAAGATACAGAACTTAGCAGATGATCTAATTGCGCAGATGCATAATTTTGCTACAATAGGCAGTATAAGAGAACAGCTCCCTCTATGGAAAAAGTTGTAGAAGACGTCAGTTTTGACCAAAGTGTCAGCCCATACCTCGATTTAGTCGAGCTCCTATCACCTGTTGTGGAGCTGCCTAGACATCTGAATCGGCCCATCAGAGGGGTGAGTGCAAACAGCCGAAGTATCAAACCAGGGTACGTATTCTTCGCGACGCCAGGATACGGCACATTTGACGGTCGAGACTACATTCAAGACGCAATTGTTGCAGGCGCAATCGCGGTCGTCTCAGAAATTGCTGCTAACGACGATATAAAAACCAGTCTTATCATGCCGCCGGGTGAGAAAAAAAGCGTGATCCCACACATACAGATTCCAAACCTGAGAGCGCTTGTCGGCAAGATTGCAGCACACTACCATGGACACCCAACACAACAAATGCAGACCATTGGCGTCACTGGTACGAATGGAAAGACGACTGTTACCACGCTGCTGACCAAAGGCCTCAACAAGCTCGGTGTTAAGTCAGGATTTATCGGGACACATGGGGTTGGTAGTGATATCGATAACTTAAAGAAAACCAATATGACAACGCCAGGACCATTTGAGCTGCAAGCATACATGGCTGGCTTACGAACAGATGCCTGTGAGAGTGTGATGATGGAGGTTTCTTCACATGCAATTGCTCAGCATCGAATCGTTGGGGTTAATTTTGACACTGTTGTGCTCACAAATGTGACTCGCGATCACCTGGATTATCACAAGAATATCGAAGAGTACATTGAGATTAAAAAAGCACTGTTCTTGTCGTACAAGGCGCGTTATATCGTACTCAATCTGGATGATCAGATTGGCTATCACCTGACACAGCGTTTACACACGAAGCGTCGTGTCATTGCCTACAGCATGCGGGGAGCGCAGATAGACGGCGTACCAATCGTGCGGGGCTGCCAAATTCGATCAACACACAACGAACTCTCCATGGTGGTTGTTTATAACGGCCAAAAACGAGCGCTTAAAACGCAGCTGATGGGTGATTTTAATGTGAGTAATTTGTTAGCGGTCGTCGCCAGTCTACTGACGATGGGCTTCCCGTTTGAAGCAGCAGTAGACGCATTGCAAGACTCAGATGCAGTCGGTGGCCGCATGCAAGTCATTGATGGCGGAAGCCGAAAGCCAATGGTCGTTGTTGACTATGCACATAGTCCCAGTGCACTTGAAGCCGTTCTGAAAAACCTCCGGCAATCCTGTCGTCGTAAGCTTATCTGCGTATTTGGTTGTGGCGGAGAACGCGATCAGGGGAAACGACGAATCATGGGGAAAGTCGCAGAGACGCATGCAGATACCGTTATCCTGACTGATGATAATCCGCGAGGCGAGTCCCCAACCAATATTATGACTGACATCTTAAAAGGATTCCTCTGCCCGTGGGCAGTAGAGGTCGTGCATGATCGAACAGATGCAATTATGACTGCGATCAGCAATGCAATGCCTGGAGACGTGATCCTGATTGCCGGTAAAGGCAATGAAAGCTATCAGATTATTGGCGACCAGCGCGTCATATTCAACGATAAAGAAAAAGCTGAATTCTTGCTGAATCTCAGCGATGAGATCTAAGTATGATCCCGCTTCAACAGGTCGCTTTAGCGTTTGGTGAAGACAGCGTCGGACACTTAGAGAACTTAACTTATCTTGGAGTTACGCAAGATAGTCGGCAAGTTCAATCCGGGTTTGTCTACGTCGCAATCCCCGGAGCACGAGTCGACGGTCACGATTTTCTATCAGCAGCCTTCGATGCGGGGGCAGTATGTGCGATTGTTGAACGAATTAGTCCAATCAACAAACCGCAGATCTTGGTTAAAGATGCCATTACTTTCCTGCAGGAGTGGGCGCGCGCAACGCGTGCACAATGGCAAGACAAAACGGTTATTGGATTGACAGGTAGCCTCGGCAAAACGACGCACAAAGAAATGCTATTGCAGCTATGTTCGAACATCGCACCGTGCTACGCCACACCAGGAAACTACAATAACTATTTGGGCCTGAGCCTTTCAATACTGAATGCACCTGAACCTGCGCGTATCATTATTCTCGAGCTTGGTATCAGTGAGCCAGGGGAAATGGCGCTTCTCGCAAATATTGCTCAACCAGACATCGCCTATGTTACTAATATACATCCTTGTCATCTTGAGGGGCTCGGTAATGTTGAAACGATTGCGAAAGAAAAATCCGAGATATACCGAGCATTGACTGAAGATGGCTTGGCTATTATTAACAATATGGATGATCATGCCGCAACGTTTTATGCAGCAAGCACGCATTGTCAACAACTAGCGCTGTGTAATGCGCGAAACTCACTAGACCATCAATCAATCACACTCGATGAAGCGGGCTGTCCAACCTTTCAATTCCAATTGAATGGCGAAGATTATCAAATCAGCTTACCATGCGCAGGGGCCCATATGGCGAGCAATGCCTTTGCAGCAGCAGCCATTGCATCTCACATTGGTGTGCCAGGAGCAACAATCGTGTCCACACTCAGTACCTATACTGGTAGCGCCGGGCGTATGCAGATCCGTCGATGTCAACAAACAAACGCCACGATTATTGACGACTGCTATAATGCAAACCCAATTGCCATGCAAGCAGCCATTCACTGTCTAAGTTCAATGCGGCATCAGCATAAAATACTCGTCTGTGGTGATATGGCTGAACTGGGTGATTCGACAGCGTATTGGCATTCACAAGTAGGCGTGTGGGCATCAGAGCGAGGCATTCAGAAAATGTTCGCTTATGGTGAGTGTGCGCAGCAGATGCTGAGTACGTTCACGGGCGATGGGGCGGCATATACCAATATGCATCATTTGGTTAGGGCGGTAAGATCTGAGCTGAGCGATGACGTCGCCATTCTAGTTAAAGGCTCACGTGCAAGTCAATTAGACCACTGTGTCAGCGCGCTCATCAACCCAAATGTTGAATTATCAGAGGAATTACCAATATGATGACATTGATGCTCTTATTTTTGGTCTCATTCGGGATCACAATGCTATGTATGCCTACAGTCATCAACCGATTGAAGCAAGCCCGCATAGGTCAATATATTCAAGACGACGGTCCAAAGCACGCGAGTAAGGCGCAGACGCCGACATCTGCTGGAATTTTTTTGGTGCTATTGGTGGTTGTCGTGTTACTCTTTTTCGGTGCCCTCAAATCAAATACAGGCCGTATAGTGAGTGCCATCCTGATCGGACATATGTTGCTGGGTGCATGCGACGATCTATCCAAACTACTCTACAAAAATAACAATCTTGGTCTCACCGTGAAAACTAAGCTTGTGATACAAGCGTTGCTTGCGCTATTTGCACTTGGCGGTTTGCGATGGATCATGGGAGAAGCAATGACGGTGATTCACATCCCAATAGGACAGACAGTCGCCTGGAAGCTAGATTTAGGCTGGTTGTATTATCCATTTGGTTTTTTCGTCATCGTCGGCGCATCGAATGCATACAACCTGAGTGATGGTCTAGATGGTTTATTTGCGGGATTAACCAGCATCGCCTGCCTTGGGCTCATTGCAGTCATAGGGCAGGGGGTAACAATAGATGTACCTATAGTTTTATCGATGTTCCCGGCTGTGATTGCTGGTTGTCTAATCGGATTCTTGTGGTTTAATTCACATCCTGCCAGCGTCTTTCTTGGGGACTCAGGATCACTCAGTATAGGTGCCACGTTGGCGTGTGTCTCCATACTGGCAAAAGTAGAACTCTTGTTTGGGCTCATATCGGGTGTATTTGTGATCGAGACTCTTTCAGTGATGGTTCAAGTGCTCTATTACAAGATTACAGGCGGGCAGCGCTATTTTAGAATGGCGCCAATACACCATCACTACGAGCTTTGTGGCCTCCATGAAACAAAAATTGTTGTTCGATTTTGGGTGGTTGGCTTGATTTTTTCGGTAATCAGTATATGCTGGGTTTTACTATAACTGGAGCGTTGAGCCAATTATGCCGCAGTTTGATGTCGCTATTCTCGGGCTAGGAATTACCGGTTTTACCACTGCTGAATACTGCCAACAAGAAGGGCTATCAGTCGCTGTGACCGACGACAGAGCACAACCCCCATTATTAAATCGTCTACTTAGTGAGCACCCTGACATACCTGTCAGCACCGGCGCGTTTGATCAAGTCATGCTACTGAATAGTAAGCGGATAATAGTTAGTCCCGGGATTGCGCCAAGCTGTCCAATCATTCAATGGCTTCATGATAAAAATAAAGAAATTATCAGTGATATTGACTTGTTTCTTGAGCGATTCTCCGGCCGACTAATTGCAGTAACCGGCTCTAATGGTAAAAGCACAACAGTAAAAATGCTACACGATTTTATCACTCAGTCAGGACAAAGTGCCTGTATGATAGGTAATATTGGACAGGCTGCACTGACGTATCTTCTGAAAAAGTCAGCCCCGTGCGATTGGGTGATTTTAGAAATATCAAGTTTTCAACTGCACTGGACTCAGAACATACGCGCAGATATTGGTGTATTATTGAATATCTACCCGAATCATTTGGACTGGCACGAGGGTATTGATGCATACCAAGAATGCAAGTGTCGTTTGTTGCAGTCTTCAAATTCTGTCGTCATGCCGCATGCACTTGCCGATTTGGCTGACCAGTATCACTTCAAGGATAAAGTGGTTGGCTGGATTCCATCCTATTCATGTTTAAATGAAAGTGCGCTGGACATAGATAATCGTATCATCGACTCCCTACCTTACGCACTGCATAAAAGTGCCATTGCAACCTGGGCCATCGCTCAGATTATTGGTCTTGATAAACAAAGCTGTATCCGTGCACTTGAAGAATTTCAACCTTGGCCTTTCCGGTGTCAGCATGAAAAAACGCATACTGGTAATTGGTATAATGATGCAAAATCGAGTAATCTCGCGGCAGCGCGCTATGCAATTGAAAGCGTAAGTCGAAAGCATGGTGCAAAAGTTATATGGATCGCTGGTGGTGTCACCAAAAATGAAGATTTCTCGCAAGTCAAACGGTGGTCGTCAAAGTTTGTCAGTCAAGCGGTCATTTACGGGCAAGATCAACAGCAATTCATTGAAGCGCTGCATGGCACATGTGCCATATCTCCAGTGAAAACTTTACAAGATGCCATTGCATTAGCACACAGCACCATGAAGAAAGATGATGTTGTCGTCTTTTCACCAGCCGCAGCAAGTTTCGATCAGTTTGAAAATTTTCAACATCGTGGCCAGTGTTTTAGCGAAGAATTACTAGCTGTGATGCCTGGGTAGACGTGTATGTATCGTCATCAAACTGAAAAAAAAGATCCCTTACTGGGGTTGCTCCTCGTCTCTTTGCTTTTACTTAGTACACTCATTGTCAGTTCAGTGACAATCTTTATTGCAGAACGGACCTATCATAATCCATTTTATTTTTTTAACCGGCACCTCCTACACCTAGTATTGGCCTGCATCAGTTTTAGCATGGGGTATCTGGTCCGGCCAAGTACTTGGGTGCGCTATCGAGTTCTATTACTGTTCATGGCATTTGCCTTATTGGCGGTTGTCCTTGTCCCGGGAATCGGCACAGTAATCAATGGTTCAAGACGCTGGATCAGATTACCACTCATGACGATACAAACATCGGATCCAGCAAAACTATTGTTTATTTTGTTTACCTCAGCGTACTGCGCTGAGAAATTTGGTAATAAGCTGTCATTTTTACAGAAGTGGATTCCGCTCATCAGTTTACTTAGCCTATTTGCCGGACTCTTACTACTACAACCAGATTTTGGCTCAGCCATCGTTATTGCAGGCGTCATATTGCAGATATTGTTTATTGCTGGAATGCCTATATTGTCATTTTTAATGATCATCGCCGCAGCATCCATGCAAGCGATATTACTCGCGGTTTTTACACCCTATCGCTTCATACGAATCATCAGTTTTCTTGATCCTTGGTTATTCCCATACAGTGCTGGTTATCAGTTGACGCAGTCACTGATGGCAATTGGTCGTGGTGGTCTGTGGGGTGTCGGATTAGGTAATAGCCTACAAAAGATATTCTATTTACCCGAGGCACACACAGACTTTATCTTTGCGGTATTTTGTGAGGAGATCGGGGCGATCGGTGGCGTTCTTGTGATGGGTGCTTTTTGTTTAATCGTCATTAGACTGATGCAATGGTCATATCGATTTTATACTGAGTCTGATTATTTTAAGAGCTTTTACATGAGTGGGCTTGCCGCATGGATTGGCTTTCAATTTCTCGTATCAGCCGGGGTCAATATGGGATTATTGCCAACCAAAGGAATCAGTATGCCACTACTTAGTTATGGCGGCACACATGTACTGACAAGTTTATTTGCGTTTGGTATTGCCTTTCGCTGCCTACATGATCAACCGAGGTAGCAACTGATGGCCAAGCAACATATTATAATTGCAGCTGGTGGGACAGGTGGCCATATTTATCCCGCTGTCGCACTGGCGCAAACACTGGAAAAACAAGCCAGAAAAGTTCAGTGGGTTGGCTCAGGCGCAAAATTAGAAAAGCGGTTATTATCACCATACGCATGGCCAGTCACAGAGATTGCCGCCAAACCATATCGTCAAGCAGGCTGGTTGGGAAAATGCCAACTCGCATTTGTGCTTGCATTTGGCGTAGCTAAGGCAGCCTGGATCATGATCAAAAAGCGCCCGGCCTATGTGATTACAACGGGCGGTTATGTTTCTGTTGCAACTGCACTGGCTGCAAAAGTGCTAGGTATTAAAGTCTATATTTGCGAGCAGAATGCACGCCCTGGTCTTGCAAACAGGCTATTATGCCATCTTGCAACAAAAGTCTTCACGGCCTATCCAAATGTGTTTCCACAGCTCAAGGAAAAAAAGATTCATATGACTGGGAATCCGTTGCGAGAGCAAGTCATTAAAGCCTCCGATGAAGTTGAACCTGCGCGCTCTCAAAAAGATAAAGCGCTGACAATTCTGATCATGGGTGGAAGCCAAGGGGCCAATATATTTAACGAGAAAATACCATCACTACTGGCTGACATCGAAGAGAAGCAACGAATTCGTATTATCCATCAAGCTGGGGCACAAGCGAATATACAAGAGATTGAGAAAGCTTATTTAGCGCATGATATTCAAGCTGAAGTACTCCCATATCTAGATCCAATTACGAGATATTATCAACGATCTCATCTCGTTATCGCGCGATCGGGCGCGTTGACGATCACAGAGCTCATACAGTTCAAATTGCCGGCAATCCTAGTTCCGCTCCCGAATTCTGCTGATAATCATCAATTCTATAATGCACTTTACCATCAACAACTTGGTAGTGCCTGGCTATTACCGCAGGATCGACTCGTTCGACCTGGATATTTAGCAAATATGATCAATACGTTGCGCAGCAGCCCCGCGCATATTGAGAAAATGCAACATGTTTGCCAACAAATTCGCCAGCAATCGACCGCGGATAAGATTATTGATCATTGTGTTTCGGCATGTAAATAGAAACACATTTATTACGTATAATTCACACGATAAATGATTTTGTTTGGCGTTAGGCTATTGAATATACAGTGAAGAAATGATACAATTAATATGTTGTTAATGTGATGGGGTCTTGATGCAACCGTGTTTAATAAAAAAAGAAGATCATGCTAAGCGTAAAGTCAATGCCTGGCACAATGGGTTAATCAAAACCGGCTACATGCGAACTAGCGCACTACCAGACTTATCTGACGTAAAAACAACTCATCATAAAGAAGATACTGCGACCGTGGAAGCAATTGAGTTCAATGAATCCATATCAGTCACTCAATTAAGCCAGCTCATACAGAGCAATCTGATTCAACTAGACCATAAGCTCGCATTACTTGACTTCGATATGCAGGTAGTGGACGCTGGCATCCTAAGCGTGCTACTGCAGTGGATCAAAGAGTCCAACGTGGCGATCAAACAGCTCAATCTATCTTCCCTAGGTAACTGCTCCCGCGCGTGGCGACTATTTTTTGATTGGTTATTCGAACATCCTCAACGGATCGAAAGTATTAACTTAGGAGACACTCGGCTAAATTTATCACGAGTTAAAGACCTAGTTTGTGTATTGCAAGATGAGAAAATCAGCATTGAGCGACTAGACCTTGGTAGCAGCATGTGGTCATTTGCTGACATAAAATCATTTGTCTGGATGGGCGGACTAACAAGAACTGCTCAACTCAGTCGATTTTCACTAGGCGACTCCCGCCTATGCCAGCACGGCCAGCGTCTACTTGTTCAAGCTATCTGTCAAGCATCTTCATCCATTCGCATATTCAGCTCAGGGATCACACAGCTTGATAGCGCAGAATTAACCGTACTTTTGTCTTATCTTCACTCTGCAGATAATCAACTTCGCTCATGTGTATTATCGAATCAGACTCTGGACGCTGATCACTCAGCCCAGCTGGCCGATGTCATATCACAAGCGAACAACGTACAGAGCTTGGGAATTATTAACTGCTGGATTGATCATAAATCATTGGCATCACACACTACGAAAGTGGGTGTTATCCCTAACCTATACATCGAGGCAATTACAGGCGGCCAAATTCAACAGCTCAGCGACACTTTTCATGAGCGTGGTTATGAAACCAGTCAGCAGATTTCCCGTCACAGAGTTCGGATGGCGTTAGCAAACATCCATGCACGCTAGTCAATCAATGGTGTAACCCGAACATCGAAATCGCTCACTAGCATCCAATTACGGCCCATCATGGCTAGATCGCTTTGTTTCATCAATTCAGTGATGTCAACGCTGATATTTCGAACCATCTATTATCATTCAGAGTGAATCACGATGGCGAGTCGATAAACTTATTGTATCAGGTGTTATTGCGAGAGGATCAAACAAAATAAACATATCGGTAGATATTCTCCCTACGAACTATTTAGCGCTGACAAGCCGCTAATCTGTCAACGCACAACGGGGGATAAATTAAGACAAACTCACTGCAATCATGCGCTTACCAATAACGCAAACGAAAATATATCGATAATATTGTACTAATCGGGCAAAAAAGCTATGATGGGTGAATATTTTTCCTCACAATAAGGACAACTGTGACGCCCGAGAAACAAGCGATTTTTACAGCACAAATGCCAGCTAATGTTTCCTTGATTGGACACTTATTTGGCCAGTCATGTCTTGCTTTCTCACTGCCAAAACTACACACAACAGTTAGTCTAAGTACCCATCGAGGCACAAAAGACACCTGGAAAATTACAAACACCGAGCGCCTTTCATACCAATCTATTGACCATTACCTAAAGCATTTACAACATGTTAAAACCCGACTTGGTTATGAGGGTGGCTTCTTTGTTCAATCTAACAATTCATTTCCGATGGGGTTAGGCCTATCGAGCTCCTCATCAAGTTTCAGCGCACTAACTGCTTGTGCTGTGAAAGCAATTCAGGCAAGCGAGGACACCATCGCAAGAAAAATATCCAACGCCGACATCGCAATGCTCAGCGCACATGGAAAGCAATCGTCTCAGCACTCGTTCTACAGTCCGTGGTCTATTGCTGAAAATACAAGTATCACTGGCGCCTCATTTTCTGACTATGATCAGCTCACCCATGTTGCACTCAAAGTATGTGATCAGCAAAAACGCATTACAATAGAGCAAATACTCGCACTCATTGAGAAAAATCCGCGCGCAGCGCAATACGAAGAGAATGCTCGTAAGCGCGTCTTAATATCCCACGAGTGCCTGCAATCAAAAAACTGGAAGGGTCTGTTTGACTGTGTCTGGGAAGACTTTATTGAACTGCAGCAATTATTTCACACCTCCAAACCTAGCTTTTCATTTCAAAGCGATGCAACAAAACAGCTTCTGCAGCAAGTCAAACATTGGTGGGATATATATGACGATGGGCCATTATTAACAATGGGCATGGGGTATGTAGTACACTTGCTGTTTAGGGCAGATCAACAAAAGATGCGTCGAAAAATGCTCGATGGTCTTCAATTTCTAGCCTGCATAGAAGGCACTGAGCCTGAGCGTGAAGCAGTCGGCGCACTCGCCTAATCAGAACTAGATTTATGACCTCCATAAGTCAGATAAGTCCCTTAAAAAAAAGGTAAATGCTCGTTCGTGCAATGACATAGCAACGTTACAGAAAAATAACGACGGCCTAACTTCTAGGCACACAAATAAGAAAGAAGACCCTGTCATCTGAAACATGAGTATGCAGTTAGATAGAAGATAAATCCAGCCCACGTAAATCTGACATAACACGGCTAACCGTTGCCAGAAGCTGGTTAAACTCATTTTTCTGTGCTGCTGTGAGATGGTCAAGTCCATGATGTTGCGTTATCCAATCATTTGCACGGCTTGTATGATAATGGAGTGCCGGCGTACTGGTGTAGCATGTGGCGCCTTTAAGGCTATGTAGGTAATCAGATAAGCCATCTAGGTCATCACTGTTCCTCAAGGCATTGAGTTCATCTTGATAGGAAGGTAGTTTCTCTATAAATGTCAGAAATAATTGCCGAGCCGACTGCTCATCACCAATTACCTTAGCACCATGGGAAAAGTCGATATATGGGTGATCAGTTACCATATGAACCTGACCACTAGACTGATTTTACCGGCGTTGATTCAGACTCATCAGTAATAAATGTACGTATTTGTTCTGCCATCGAAGCAATGACAGCCTCTTGCATGAATGCACGGCTGGTAACAGCTGGTACAATTAACAAGCTCGGTACTTGGCTGAGCACAATGTGTGCATAGGCCTTAGGTAAGGAGAGTAGGGTAGCGCTAAAAGTCAGTCGCAACACCCTAACCCAAGCAGTGAGTGACAACAGATGTGACCCAAAGCTTGCTGCAGAGGCCAGATTTGTGGACTCATCTGCCTCATCATTGTGCGTCGTTACCACAGCACTCGTAGCCTGCTTCGACAGATGGTTGCCCGTCCAGCGACTGACAATCTCTAAGCAGTAGAATGCAGAAAGTAAGACGTAGGGTGCAGAGCACACACTGAGACATACTGGGTATTGCATGATAAGCGATAAGCCAGACAGACAAAAGGCAATCCAGCGGCTCGTTCTGGGATCTGAAACTGGATCACAATAATGGTCCAGATGCTCCTCTTTGATTGTTTCGCGAAACCATATATTTCCGAGTAATGCACCAGAGCGGACTACATCATTGATGATGAATGAATAGAGTGATTGTACGTGTTGTGTGACGCTACTTGACAGCACACCAAATTTCAAGAGCAGCATCGAAAAAAACGAATAACAGAACAGTGATGATATCGCCAACTGAAATGTCAGATATGGCGTCTCAATGACGCCCTGACGAATCTTCCGGTCAGAAGATAACCAACGATTGTAAAGACTCATCCCAAATTTCTGCAAATCCAACAACCAGTAGACACCATGAATAAAGAACAAGCCTGCTATTGCAGCTGTCTGGAGTGCTGGCGAAAGAATATTAACACTATAGGCAATAATCAGGGTGCCTAGGAATCGAAAAGCGACTTCGTAGTGAGTAAGCCGTTCAGAGAGTGATTTATAGATGGATTGTGCCATGAGCGAGTGATCGATTAAAGTTATTACTAGATTAAAGTATTCCTAACCCGACTGCAAGTACCGGTGTATAATCATATACGCGACGACAATGAGGGTTTTTCCTTTGATGGGGTATCAAAAGAAAGTGATCTAGAGACCTCATTCTCGTCCGATTGAGAACCCATGTTATCAGAGTCTGTGGCCTCAACTGCAGATGTCTCACCTTCAAGGATTGGTACAAGATTATTTCTGTAGGGCGTTATACCCTGGCCCAATCGGGTAGTAATCGTCGATGGAGAGTCAGGCGACTGCGGCTTGGATGCATCCATTAAATCTGAAAATCGAGTGTGCAACTGTTTCAACTGACTCTCATCCATTGATTCTGTGCTAGGGCTGTCCATTGGTATCGAGCTTATATTATCAATGTCCGAGACATCCTCTACACTTGTTTTGCCTGACTGATTTCCGGTCGGCGGTTTAGGAATGAATAGCTTTGAGAATAAGGCAACATCATGGATGTTCCGATTGTTATGCTCACGCTCAATAATCTGATGATATTCATGCAGATCATCACTATTGTTGAGGAGTGTTTGAGAATCAGATCTTTTGTTATCTGACTTAAGTAACTTCTGCGTCGTCCAGCAATACAGTAGCAGCGCATCATCTTTATCCCTTGTCGGGGTATGTCGATGATCACGTGAGATGGAATTATGCTGCATCACCCATTTACTTTGAGACTGAATCGTCACACATGTTTTTATTTGGTAATCTGTGGGTTGAGTAGAAGTTGGTTCTGTTGTCATATTCAACCTGTGAAAATCAAGCCACATGAGCTCATTCACCGCATCTGCATGCGGCGATCTATCTGCTGTAGTGCGATCCCAATTTGCTGCTTTTCTAAAATAGGACTCCGCTACATCTTTTGATTCCTGAGGAAATAAAACATGAAGCTGATGGAATTTACCAAGTCGATAGTAGCAATCTAGAGAATTTACAGTATCGTTTCTTGCTTGCTCCACTAGATCTTGTTCGTAAGTATCTTTTAGAGCTTGGTAGGCACGGAGTGCTTGACGTCTCAGTGATGGGTCTTTGGTAGTTCTTATGATTTCAACATATTGAATGATAGCATAAAGTGGATGTTTTTCGGTGCCACAGCCATCTCGATAACAATGTGCGAGCAAGAGCTTTGAATATTCACAACCAGCCAGGGCAGGCGCACGAAGTCGCTCATAGTATGTTGCCTGGTATCGCTGATCATAGGTTCGAATGAGATCATAGTTTTCTGGGATTTGAGATGCAGCACCCGCTGTGATTCTTGGTGGAGTTGGCTGAGTGACACGTTGTAACCTAAACGTGTGACTAATAAATCTTGCTACCACAATATAGCTAATTGATAACACCGCGATTGAAAGCATCTTTCCCCAGTGCACCAGGTTGCTCTGCGTCACGAAATAAAGGACACTTACCATGCACACCAATAACAGCAATTGACAAAGTAGATTATAATTCGTTAGCTGGTCAGTGAAGGCCTTAGGAAAAGGCCAGAATATACCAGCACCATACTCTGTGTAGAGAATCAACATACAACAAGCAATGACCAACGTTGCAGAATGCCACAGAGCAACACCAGCATGGAGAAGAAAAATACACAGTGATAATAAAATCGCAGCGTAGAGTGTAAAACGGAGAATGATCGAGTTTGACGGTGCTTTCATGAAAAAACTGTTATGCCCTTTTACTGAATACTATGCGGATTCTTCGTGGATTGCAATAGCCTAAAAGTAGTGCCTATCACTCAGTGCTAGTCCGACCGACTAACACCTGATTGACTGTTTAGAACCAGGAATACTGATTTATTTTGTCGAATCAGCTCGATCAGCAAAGGCTTATCAGTTTGCTTGACACGGGCGAGGTCACTTAATTCTCGTACTTTTACGGTGCCTATCTGCTGTATCACATCGCCAGGCAGTAGGCCTGCCAGCCAGCCAGGGCTCTCTGCCATCGTATTTTGAACCAATAAGCCACGTACAGTCGTGCCAACCCGATCTACAGCCTCGTAGCGCACCACACTAACACCATCAAGTAAATGGGCAGGTGCATTTTGAGGTACATCAAGCGAGCTCGCGGAGCTACCAGTTAGTGTGATTGATTTATTATTTCTAACGACACGTAGTGCGATACTACTTCCCTCACGAAGACTATACACAGTTGCGGCGAGTTGTGCAGACGTCGCTACAGGCTGATTATTGATTCTCGTAATAATGTCACGCTGTTTTAGGCCGATTGCATCTGCCGTTGATCCAGGTGCGACATCAGAAACGACGACACCGGCCTGAACAGACTGAGCACCGAGCGCGATCGCCATATCTCGGGAAAGATTCTGAACATGCACACCAAGACGCCCTGGCTTCGTTTGTCCATATTGGAGAAGTTGTTCAGCAACGTTTCGAGCTAGCGATACCGGAATAGCAAAGCCAACACCATTGTTTCCACCTTGCACACCAATAATCATGGTGTTTACGCCAATTAACTGCCCATCTCGATTGATCAATGGTCCACCAGAGTTCCCTTGGTTTATTGCAGAATCTGTTTGAATGAAATCCTGGAGCGGGCTACTAATCGATCGGTGCATTGCGCTGACAATACCGAAAGTAACAGACTGCGGTAATCCAAATGAACTACCAATTGCATAAACAGAGTCCCCAACAGAGACTTCAACCGGATGCTCAAGTGTTAAAATCGCGTCAGAGCGCATGGACGTGCGCAGCACAGCGAGGTCAAGAACTGGGTCGACGCCGACAATTTTCGCCAGAGATTCATTGCCATT
>DBUY01000057.1:0-21214 GCA_002308435.1 Proteobacteria bacterium UBA1278
TGTCTACTTGGTCATTATGCTGACTGGCATGGTGAGGACTTCCACTTCAAGCGCTTATCAGGATGCTTATATTTCTTGCAGTCAGACTTCTCTTCTGCCGCTTACTACTTCACGGAAGCATTGTATGATAATCCGGAATGCTCAACATGTCAGGAGTATCTCACGCACTGCGAATCATTGCTGTAATCTTGCGTTAATTTTGAGTACTACAACTTGACATCAACCGCGAGATACGATTAGATGTAAGTACACGCATATGGTTGTCTCAATGCTACAGGTATTGATTATTTTGTCACTTTTACTTGTGTCAGGTTGCGCCACGGAACCAAACTCTACTACAGCTCAAACAGCAAACACGAGTGAGCTCTACACCGCCTTGACAAATACGGCTCGAGCGAGTCGCTATGATGAAACTGATAGTAACAACAAGCTTGCCCAAGCGGCAGCGTCCGTCAGTGAATCACTTGCTGAACTTGCGCAGATCCAACGTTCGGTACACGAGGTAAAACAGTTCAAGTCAGATCCTAACCTTGTGCGAATCCAAGCTGGTCGCGTCAGTATTGACTGGACGGGGCCTGTTGAAACACTGCTTGGTAAAATCGCACAGTCGACTGACATCCACTACCGAACAATCGGCACCAAACCACCGCTACCAATTATCGTATCAGTCACCGCAAATGACGTGTTGGTATCTGACCTTGTCCGTGACGTTGCTTATAAGATTCAGACACAGGCAGCAATCAGCTTGTCTAAAGACAAAGTTCTAGAGTTGCGATACTTCAGGTCATGATGAAACTAATCTACAGCGCAAGTAAGATCTTCATTCTCTTTGTGTGCTGTTTTACATTGTTTGGCTGTAACACCTCCAGTAGCGGCGGTAGCGTGAACCCAGAATTCAAGCGGGAAGCGCGTATGACCGTTGTACGCAGCACTGCCGTAAGTTACGCGACAAAATATGCATTGTACTGGGAGTCGGTTTCCATAAACAATCATCTTGACCAAACCGGACGACAGCTGGATACCACCTTCAATTTTAGAGGCTTGCTTCTCAAAAATGATGTCCTTCCCCCGATTTTGAGACAAAGTAGCGGTAACATTACAATGGAAGGTCCCCGAAATATCCGAACCAGTGATCGTATGTTGGAAATCATTGAGCCAGCAAGATTTTCTTCTGCAATACCTACCTGGAGAAATTACCTACGTATGGACTTTAAAAAGCCTGACCTACCTGACTCTCGTATGCTGCCCCAGTCTACTGATGAGCGTAAAGTCTGGGATGAGGGACTGATTGAAGGGTGGAATATTGGTCGTTGGCAAGCACGTAGTATCTTCGCCGCAAACATCGGCCTCATGCAGCGTGATATGCTTGGCATGGTGTTATATCACAAGCTGTTATCACAAGGCATGATATCACCGACCTACTCTGCTACCGCTAACTTGGGCGTGACCGGTAATGGTAAAACGATGCATTTGAATGATCGTATCGTCAAGATTACCTCTGAGTCCATGCTAACACCTGAACGCGTTGAAAGCTGGAAACCCGCAATTCTACCGTCTTAAATACTGCAGATTGTCATAAGATGGTCTATACGTACTCCAATGACATGATGATATCCCTATGAAGACATCCTACTTAATGCCTGATGAGCCCAAAGATCGCATTGGTCCGGAAGACCTAGACCGTCTATTGGGTTTTCTCGTTCAACATGATGCGTCTGACATTACAATTCAGACGGGTGAAAAGATATACGCCGAAATTTATGGGGTGTTGTATCAAACAACAAAACGTAGAATGTCAAAAAATGAAGTCGCTTTTTTGCTGAATGCAATTTATGGACCTAATGGCACGACACAGCTTGCTTCTGGGGAAGATTTAGACACCTATTATGAGTTTCGCCCGAGTCGAGTCGAGCGCTACCGTTTTCGGGTCAATGCGACGGCCTGCTTGGTAGAGGGCTATACAGGTATTCAGATCACCATGCGTAGTATTCCAACAACGCCGCCTGAGCTCTCTGAGATGGGACTACCTGAGAATATCGTTGAGAATATTGCGCCACTCGAAGGGGCTGTTTACGTCACTGGTGCTACTGGTTCCGGTAAAAGCACGTTACTGGCCTCAATTATCAGAAGTTTTGCTGAAGATCCAGACTGTAACCGTAAAATATTAACATATGAAGCGCCTATCGAGTTTGTCTATGACAGTATTGAAAAAACCTCCTGTTTGGTCAGCCAAAGTGAAATACCAAAGCATCTACCTTCATTTGAAGCGGGCATCCGAAATGCATTACGCCGTAAACCGCGCCTGATTCTGGTCGGTGAGTGCCGTGATCGTGAGACCATTGATGCACTCCTAGAAGCATCGCTAACTGGTCACCCAGTTTATACGACTGTGCATAGTAATGGTGTTGCAGAAACGGTTAGGCGTTTAGTGAATAGTTTTCCTGAGGAAGAACGTAATAGTAAAATTCTTGACCTTGTCGAGACGATGCGTCTTGTTATTTGGCAACGGTTGGTTCCTACTGTGGATAAGAAGCGGACTCCGCTACGTGAGTACCTGGTGTTTGACCCTGCAATCAGAAACAAACTCGCTGTAATGAGTCCTGATGAGGTGAGTATTGAGACCCGACGTCTTGTTAAGGAACGCGGTCAAACGATGTACCATGATGCACTTGCTAAACATAAAGCTGGGATTATTGGAGATGACGTTCTAGCCCAGGTTGAGCGTTACTCTAAAGGCCAGGATGCTGATTTAAAGCAGTAATGAATCTACTTACTCGCTCTTAGTTTTCACCGCTCGGATTAGTTGGTGGATTTTCTTGACCCCTGATACTGTCAGGGATAGGCGTTGGCGTTGGGTTTTCTGCGTTATTGCTAGAGCCCTCTTGGTCTCTTTTGTATATTAAATCCCTCATTTCTTGTTGGTACTGCTCGTCATGGTATCCTGATTGATATAGCTCAGCTGCGTTTAAGTCTTTAAACGGGTCGACACCCCATTTTTTGTGTACCGCCCATTTAGCAAAACGGTTGTACATTCCGCCAAGTGCTCCTGCATCACGTTTGAGACTTTCCGGGTCAATGGCTGGCTTGAGCCCGAGTCTCATTTGCATTGCTGTTTTTGTATCGACCCGATTCATTAACTCCTTCTTAGCTTCTGGATCACCATTGTTATAATTCTGAACTAAACGATCTACAGACCGTTTATGAATGTCAGCCATCTTCGCACGTCGTTCATCCGCTTTCGCACGACTTTCACCATTATCATCATTTTTTCCTTGATCCCTCATCAGCAAATTCATATCTTTGATCATTTTGACTTTTTCATTTCCATAGCCCATCGCATACTTCACTCCCTTGTAGTCCTTGCTGAGTGTTGACCAAATATTTTCAGCGTTTTTCCGATTCACTTTTCTCAGCCCTTGGCTTAGATCTTGTAAGGTGGATTGGCTAATTTGTGAGATTTGTCTGCCGAGACCAGCAACTTTATCATCGGTTTTGAGTGATTTTGCGACTGCACCCGCGTCGGATTGAACTTGTCCTTTGGTTGCAGCCAGGATATCAACAGTACTGGTGAATCGACTATCACTACCTGAACTAACCCATGCAAGTACTTGGTTACTGAAGCTGATCATGGACACACAACAAAATGATATGATTTCCCATGAAGTATAGGCATACACCATGATCAAGGCGATGGTAATTGCTAAAATGACTTCCCAGCTGTCGTAGGTTGCCAGCGCTGTCCCCACTGCACCGAGTGAATTTTTGATCGCTCCTGTTGTCATAATACTCGTTGTCCCTGCAAGACTAGCGTAGGTTGTAGAGAACGCGATACTAAAGGCATAGAACGAAATATTGATCACGCAGACTGACATCACCACACCAATGACAATGAGAACGGGCCTCAGAAAGGTTTGAAATAAAATCCCTATTCCCATCTCTGATTTGCCAAGAAAATCATTTCCTTCTGGATGCGCTAAGCCGACAGCAACAATTGGCCCAGCTATCAATGCCTCGACAACAGATGCAAGCCAGCCAAAAATGCCTACGATAAAAATGATGGTTGGGTACAATGGTAATAGAATAGTCAGCATGGCTCCAAAAGGAACGAGTAATGTAATGAGCGTTGTTCCAATCGTACTGTAGAAATCAATACGATCTGAATCAATTTGTGAGAATATGTTCACGCTCAATTTTACCACTGAAGTCATTTCCATCAGTAGATACTTACACTGTCGATTACACCACGGCACCGTTGCATAATTAGAGAGTGTTATTATTCCTGCTAAACCGAGCGTGGTTACTGCGTTTGCTCCCATTGTTACGCCAGCTAACTCAGCATACATTGCCATTATGGCGTAACTGTTTAAAAATAGGTAATATGAGGCTGAAGTCATGATGGTATAGCCGATCTCGATATAGTCGGCAATTGGGTTATAGGTAATCACTGTCCCGAACTGCGCTTCGCCGACGCTGTACATCAAACCCAGTGTTCCGATTAGCCCTCTACCTACATTGTCTTGATTCATAAAGCACCCGGCACTATTCATCTCCGAAAAGCAGTTATCAATATTTGACCCCATACAGTGACTGGAATATGTGGATTGGCACTTTCCGTACACAGATGGATTATCCCCGCCTCCCTCGCCGGTGTACCAATCTGAGGTCATCGGCTGACTTGGATCATAGTAATGGAACCCAATCATACGTTGTAAGATCATCATCAATGATGTAATGAAATAGTTTGACGAAACGGCGATATTCTTCCAAGTAAGGATTTTGCCTTTACTATCAATAAATTTGACTGGATTACTGCCAAAAAATGGGGCAAGCATGCTTTGCACCATGACATTCATGCTTGTCATGTCCATACTACTTGAGAGTGCGGGGGCTTGGTTTGTTGTCGAGTTATCTGGTGACGACAAACCGAGAATCGTGTTGTAGAGATTATCCGTCCCTCGCGTTGTGCTGGTTAGCCATGTCATGATGTTATAGGTTTGTGTCATGATTAATAAGTCTTCGGTATAGGGCTGGCTAAATGGTGGCACAGTGGTATTAATTACCCATGTCGTTGGGTCTGATGATGCGATCGCTTGCTGAAAGCTATAGACTGCAAGTTGCTGTGTGCTCAATTGTTGAGTCGCATCAACGCCCTCTGTAGTGTCAATTATTGTCGCAATATTATCGATTAGTGTCCGACTCAACTGTTCAACACAATTCCCAGAGCAGCCACTTTGCCAATAAATCTGATTTGCAGAAGCATAGGGTGATGTGAGGTTGACATAATTAGCAAGCGCAGTTTGTCGATTGGTTGTCGACGCGTCGTACGCGCATAAGGTATAGTTAGTTCGACATAGATGTTGGCCAGTCGCATCTGTGAATTGAAGCATTAAGTCGCTTTCGCCGATATTTGTGCCACTCAAACAGGTTAAATAATTTTTTTGCGTCTGAGTTTGTGTTCCCGTGCTCCAAAAGACTTTGGCTTGGTACATCGCCTCTGCGGCTGAATTATAGAGTTGTTGCAGCATCCTATAAGCTGGCTGACTCTGAAACTCCGAAACCGTCATGGTCGTTCCATCGTTATTTAGGTTAGGATTCCAGGTGATTTCGCCACAAGCTGGGTTTGTGCTACCACTGCCATCATTGCCATAGACCCCACCATAATCATCAAACTGAATGCTAATGAGACCAAGATCGTTCACAGTCATCTTCGTGATTCGATTAAATGAAATCGAATTTGCACTGTTATATACGGAATTTAGTGAGGGATCATCCATATTTTCCAGATCATTTTTGACGCTAACATAGGTCGCGCAGGCAAATCTTTGCATAATATCTGCGTATTTATTTGATGTGGGTTGTGTGTTGATATTAAACAGAGATTGTGCATTGATTGTTGTGAAATCTATTGAACTACTGCTGCCACTATCGTCATCATCTGATGAACTATCAATACCCGCAAAACTGAAAATGGTTCCGTAGGTAACAAACGCATTCAATGCGACACGAAACGTTGAATCTGCAAACCCAACACCAAGTAAAACGATGTACATGATAAATACCTGTAGCGCAGAATAACCGACGCCGGGTATGGGAATGATACTAAAAATGGATACTCCCATCCGAGTAAAGGTCATCATCGTGAGATTTTTTTGTAGGATGTCACCTTCAAACCCACCCATCAGAATCCCTTTACCGATTATGCCATAACCGATGACTACACAGACCACGACAAAAATCCCCATATTCAATAACCGCATCAAATTATTGAATGTTTGCGGGCCTACTTGATTTATCTCTCCACAATGCGGAGACCCTTCCGCGAGAAATATACCAGGCATGAATCCAAATATGCGTTCCAGCATACAATAACTCATATCGCAGGCGGCCAGGGTAAATAGTCCAGAAGTTCCGATTTCCTCTGAACCGTACACGCTGGAATTACCGTGCATTGCCTGATATTGATCAAGCGTCGATAGAAAAGCGGCGTAAAGAAATCCGGCGTATATCCAACCCTTATTCTTCGCGGTTGTATAAATATTCACCTGGTTAGGGCTACTTCCATTGCAGTTTCCTGTATAGGAATCCGTCGGTAAACTGAAACGGTTGTAATTTTCGACACTCTCTATTGCAAAGGCTTGTTGTTGGATTGGACCCAGCAAGAGCACAATCATGCATAGACAGTAACGAAGCCATGCCTTGAATTTTTCATACATCTTAGCTCTTGTCATCCTGGTTTATATTCCCATGGTCTCATTCTTCAGCAATTTCTTTATCTCGTCTTTTACCCATATTGCCTAAGCCGCCAGACGATCGTCCCTGGGCAACGTCTGCCTTCGCACTACTTTTGCCTTTGTCGTATGCACCGCTGGCATCTAGTTCACCGCCTGCAGCAGATAGCTGCCCTTGTTTTCCGGATATTTCAGTACTTGCACTCGTGAGTGAGCCTGTCATATTGTTAATCTCACCGGAGATCTGTTGTAATATTTCTTCCTCTTGTGCATTATTCATCATACTCAAACCAATCCAACTGGTCACACTGTTTGGTAGCTTGTAAATCAAACTATATGCATTCAGTATCATGTAATAATACAGCATGGTAAACATCACCAACATCAACATGGTCATCACTGCCTGTATGGTGGCTTCACCTGTATCAATCACAGGGGTAATCCCAGTACTGTTGCCAAGAATTAATAAGGCATAACCTTTTGCCCATGAGCCAATCTGCATGTCCATTAATGGCACAACGATATTGTAAAACATGTACGTTGATACGCTTGCCATGAGATTGCCAAAAACAAAACCCATCACGATAGTAATTGGCCGCATGAACAAAATGGCTAGTAGCATGATGGCTTTTTCAGCTTTTCCCAATAGCGGTGAATGACCTTCTGGATTAGCCATTCCAAGCAATACGATGGGCATCGCAAGTATCGTCTCGATATATTGAGTCACCCAAGTGATTACAGTCAACGTATAAATCACGACTGGGTATAATGGCAAGAAAAATGCGAATAAAGTGGCAAAGGCAATCAATGGCGTTGCGATCGCAAAATAAAGCGGGTTATATTTTGATATTACAAATGACGACATCTGCAACACAATCTCTGAAGGATCAAAAATCGCCGCAATGGTTGCCACCAGCGATAAGACTTTGACGAGAAATCCAATCACAATGGTGATGCTTGCTATAATCATACCAATCCATAACGGAATAAAAATAATCCATATCAAAAAGAAAAATGGCGGTGGAAGTGGCACCCCTAAACGGGAATTTTCCTCGAGCGAGAACAGCACAGATTGAAACTGGAAGAGCTGTGTATAAAACCAGTAATAGCCGTAGTCAACCAACACGTTACCGTACCATTGTATCAGCGAGATGCCCGCATCGAGTATGACTTTCCTCATGAACATTTTTACAGTCATGGTGATGTTAGCTGCGAATGTCGATGTACCGACGTTGAAGATAAAGGCCACCTGGTTGAGTAACACGCGAAAGCCAAACATACTGATTGCCTGAACAGGAAATAAAAATAAGAAACCCTGGCTATTTGCAAACGTATCAAACCATGCTTTGACAGTAAAATAGGTCGCTGACTGAACACTAAAAGCGAGTGTGTCTGGATAAAACTTATTTGGGTCAGTCCACAAATCATAAACATCTGCATAGTTGGAATACATGGCAATACCAGTATAATATGATGCGAATATGGCAACTACTGGCAGCCAGAATAGTCTGACAGGCATTACGACTAGCCCCACTATAATTCCAATTCCGGCAGGTATGATAACAGTCTCGGCGTCATCGGGGGATATAAACGAACTGTCACCTGTACAGGCATTGATCGTGCTTGATGCGAATGGTATGTTGCACAGTTTGTTCATGGACTCGATGTCTGCAAATGACTTGACATCGTCCATATTAGAGATTTGGGATGTCCAACCATTATAGAAAGCTTTGACGTAATCCTTTGCTGTGACGACCACCTCACCATTTTGATCTTCATTTGCCATAACGTACTGTTTGATGTTTTCGCATTGATTAATGTCTTTTGCGCAGGCAGTCATGGAGCTTGTGCTGTAATTTTGTGCTGGCGTTGCAGCTCCGCATCCATTACTGTTGGGAGATACGATACAGTTCGCTGCTTGTCCAACACCATTGCTTTGTGAAGTCGTCAGGTTAGAACAGGTTGCTCGAATCATGTCGCTTCCCAACCCACCGTTGGATGTGGACTCACAAAAACTGAACCCTGAATCTGCCGTTTGTTGTGGTTTTATATAAAGATAAGCGGAGTAACCAGCGCTTGAGCTTGAGCTGTTATCCGAGTAGGACTGGAACATGGTATACGCAAAATAAAAGAAATTATTCGCTGCCATTGCCCAACCGCCGGCGGTCAAGTTATCAACCCACTGTTGTTCTGTATTTGAGATTTGGCCACCGCTGGCTTGCACCACATATGAGGTGATGATTGAGACTAGGCTACTTGAGGTCATTGAATATAAGCTTGTTGCAATTGCTTGAGCGCTGTCACCCGAGACGGCACCACTTTCGTTATAACGCTGATAATAGCTTCGTGCGAGACTATTCAGCCCAGCTAATTGGGGTTGAATGATCGCATTAGCGGCATTTACGTAATCATCTTTGACTGAGAATTTAACGGAACCACAGTCTTGTCTTGGGTTACTGGGTGCTGGTAGCGTCAATGTCATCTCGTTGCTTGGTGATGCAAATGGACAATTATCTCCCGATGCACAATAAATTGCCTTGTTGATATCGTTATACGCATTGTTGATACCATTGGCTTCGTCAGCCATATAATAATTATCATAGACACAGATCATCTGTGCAAACTGTCCCATGTACAATGCTGTACTTGCCAGGCCGCTTGGTTGACCCGTGACCAACAAGGTTCCAGCTTCACTGTTGACAAAATTACCAAGTTGAGCAGCCGTATTTTGTTGCGCCTGCTCAATCGAGTACTGCTCACCAGCCGTCGAGAGTAACGATAAGCTAAACGGACCATTGAATAGCGTGACCGTCAGAGTGATCACCGTATACCACGCCGCATTAGCGACCATCACCGAGGTGATCACGATTGTTGAGATCATGGTTTGTAGGATTGAGTACCCGCTCTGCATTGGAAAATAAAGACCCATCGCAAGAAGGCTTCGAAATAAAATGAAAAATGTCTGGAATTTCCTCCCCATTACCTCACCTTCATCCGCTGTATATATCGTGCTCATAATCGTTGTGTAGCTAAACAGTATGATCGCAATGGAAAACATCCCACGAGTAAACATGTCGACGAGACTTTTCATGACCTCTGCATAAGATGATGTTCGACCAGCAAGCTCAGAGATGTTGGATAATGAACCGGTGACAAAATTGAGCATCACCAGTGATTGGTCAGCACCTGGCTTCAGGTATTTATCGATAATACTTGAGTCTAGTCCCGGGATTGTATAAGAACCACTGTTGATTGTATCTGCAAGTCCATCTAACCAACATATACTGACGCACACAATGATACACTGCCACCACTCCCTAAAAAGGGCTTGTTGTCGTGGTCTGGCAATCATAGGAATTACTCCTGGTTTTCACGATCACATTTTATCAGCACTGACGAAATGATGTGTGCACTCGTGGGGCGGCGAAATTTTTCATGGATCTCCAGTAGGAGAATTGGATCGTTGGTGGCGCGTTGTTTGTTAATCATGGTGTATCAGGTTTATTTGTCCTCTTTGGCATCTATATTACCCTTCTTTTCCTCTTCTTTACCGGCCCCGGCAACACTCACACCGGATGAGGCAGGTTGTACTTGTGGTGCACGAGTTGTTTGACCAGCACCTTGCGCACCTTGTTGTGCAGCACCTTGCGTATCTTGTTTGATTTTCCCAGCCATTTGTGTTGCTTGACTTTGCTGCTCAGGCCCTCCGATCCAGCGTAAGAGTCGATCTGGTATACCTGAAATTAAGCCATAACACATCTCGAGTATGGAGTAACAAATATAGGTATACACCATTAAAAGACCGAGGGTTGAGACTGCGACTACTTTACCATAGGCTGAGCCCACATTGCTGCCAGCGCCCCCTCCTGCCATGGTTGTCCCAAAATAATCACTGGTCACGAACAAAAACCCGGTATTGACTAAATCCATGGTTGGTTTTGCGATCGCCATTGCTGAAAAGAGTCCCAAAATCATGGCAACAGGTCGCACAAATACGCCGAGTAATAGCATCATGGCTTGCTCGCTTTGACCAAGCAGATCATGGCCTTCAGGGTGTGTCATGCCCATTGCGACGAGTGGCGCAGCGACCATTGCCTCTAAAACAGAGAATAGCCACCCGAGCACACCGAAGATATAGATAATGGTAGCCAGAAAGGGTAGGAACACACCCAGCACAACACCCTGTGTGAATAGAATGCCGGCGATTGCCGAGCCCAGTGGTACAAAAAGCTCAAGAGCGAATTTATCAAGCGCAAACAACATTTGGAAAAAGCCCTCTACCAATGACGCTGTCCCGACAAATAGTGGCTCTGCCATTCCTCCAGACAATGCATTTAACCCAGCTAAGATGACCTTTGCAACTGACACGTATACGGTGTAAAGCGTGCTGATTCTTAATATTGCTTCAAATAATTGTTGCATGGTAACCGTGTAATAAAAGACGGCAGCGGAGATCATCGTCACGCCAAGATTGGTTAGATTGGCTAGTGGATCAGCGTAGTTTGACCAACCAGCTTCTTGGATATATGTCATGCCAAATAAACCTGCCAGCGTCGTATCTGCACTACTTTGATTGTTGCCCATCACCATTAAATTATTTTGAAATAAATCTTGCAGGAATGTTGGGTTCTCATTGCAATTCTGCGCGTAGTTGAATGCAGATGTTTGCGTGCAGACGGCTGCACTACCCGAATTATTCGATGTAGATTGATAACTTGAAGTTGTTTTGATTGGCGAGCTAAACAGCTTCATCCCAGTTAATGATTCTATTGTCATATACACAGATAGCATCATATTTGTGGTCGCGAAATCGGTCTTTTGATATGAGATCGGTGCGGTAAAGTCACCACTTCCACTGTTGGTGTTGCCTGATGTGATAGAGTTTAGATTACTGGGGTTCATCACATTAGACGACTGTAGATAGGCTGGCATATCAGAGTTAAGACTGTTGCACGCATTAATAATATTCTGAGCTAGTGTGCAGGCAGCTGTGTTTTGAACACTTGCTGTTTGTTGGTCAACGGAGCTTGTTGTACTATCATTGTTCTCATCAGCGGTTGCTGCGGCACTTGATGCGACAGGCTGAGTTGCTGAGGCAGAATAGAAATTCCATGTCTTGGCTGCCGCTGTTGCAGCAGTTTGAGGATCTGTTGATTGGATACTGGGCAAAACTGCATTATAAAAATTGGTTAAGTTTTTGGGGTAAGCTGCACCCGCCACATCAAAACACAACACTTGTTTTGTGCAGGAGGGTGTGTTTGGAGCGCTATTATTGCCTTGTGTATTGCTATTCTGGTTTGTCCCATTTCCCGGTACATAATTATATGTTGCCATGATGCCTCGTTTAGTCAATGTCGTTTGGGCTTGCTGCTCGGGCGTACTACCTCCCCCTGCGGATAGCGTCTCTCCAGTAGCAAGACTGCGACTGAGCACTTGAAAATACTGCCCAGCAGTCGCCCAACCAGATTTATAGTTTTCATCCGTGCTGTCGCCATCACCGCTTGATGTGTCCAGCGGAAATTGCTGCAGCAGCCCATTAGCATAGTCATCTGCAATTTCATTAATATCAGCGGCTACAGTGCATAGTGGTTCACTGAACCCTGTCCAATCCCTTGTCCACGATGGTGCAGTCCCGAGAGCTTCAATACTCGAGCAGTCATACAAGCCTTTACCGGTGGGTGTGAGATTACCAGATTCATCAGTAATTTGTGACTGCGTATTAGTTGATGCTAGATTTGCAGCAAATTTCCCCTTATTTTCCGCAGTCATTACTGCATTATTGATCGCATTGTACTTTACCTCTTCATTAAACTTAATAGACCCACATGCAGTTGCCAATTGGCCGTTACTGCTGTTGGTATTTCCAAAACAGATAAACCAATTGCTGTCGTCCGTGCTATCACATGGCTTCGCTCCACCACCAGGTACTTGCCGTGCCACCCCATAAGTTGCGGTCATCTCCGTGTTACCGGTATTAGCATTATTTTCAGCCACGGTCTTTGCTGCGATTCCTGTGCAGACTGCCATTGCCCACAAATCAGTGGCTGTCACATAGGGGCCGTTGTCTCTTGGTTGACTACAGCGTGGGGTTGTCATCTCCCATGAGATTGTATTTGGGTCAATGCCATTCCAGGTATTTGTAAGACCGTAGGGCAACATGTTGTTTTTAACGGCTTCAGTATTTTGTTGGGCTGCAGTGGTTGATGACATTTCTCCCATCGCGATCTGATATGCCTGCGTCCAGGCATAGTTTGCAAAAGCAACGCCATAGACAACAATATTCATGACAATGACTTGTATACCATTGTAGCCACCGGTAGCTGGTAATAGTAAGCTGGATCCCAGTACAATTCGGAATGCGAGAAACGCGGATGACTGTTTGGACATCCCTTGACTGCCGTCTTGTGAGACATTGATAGCCTGGTATACCATCGAATACAAGACCAACAGCATGACCATGGTTAAGACGCCTAAACTGTAAATATAGAATAGAGAGCTCACCACTGGGTTTACAGTCGGGGCTGTGGTTGTCACATTAAGCGCTGTACCGACCTGCCCAAATAACAGTTGTAACATTTTGATGGAGAGGTCACTATCTGCGTTCTGTAAACTAAAAATATCTGTGTAGGTGGCACTATCTTGCGCTAGAATTGGTAGTGTGCTGAAGAAGAGAATTCCAAGCCTACTTGTGATCAACCTAATGAACCGCTGTTGAAGTATTTGCACGTCTGCTTCCCTACATTCTCGTTTGCTTGGCGACCAAAATATGACGCATTAGCGCATGCCCACGACGAACATGGCCCAGTCTTTTAGTTTCATACCAAGTGTTCTTCGCTTAATTTGCATGTACCAAAAACTCTCTCGAAAATATAATCCAAACATCAGAAATGTATACGCCAGTGCCATGATACAAGTGATGACATCTCCTTTCCGATAGAGCAGACCACTGTATATCAATCCAAATATGACAAAAACGCCGAATATAGCGCTTGTAAGTCGATACTGCTGTTCTTTTTTTGTAATATCGGCAGCGGTTAAGTTAAGCCTGACGACTGCTTCTGAGAATGTCTCTACTCGTGAGGAACGCTTCACTGTCACCATACTGTTGTAGAGTTGTCGGATATTTCGGCCACTGGTTATGAGCGACTCGGCGCCAGCCCATTGGTAAACGTTGAAGGTGCGAGCCATGTATGCTCTTACGCCCTTTTTTTCACCCATTTTACATCCAGTGTTGCCTCTTTCTAGCATAGAGGTTGTCACGCATAAAATCAAGATGCTACGTCATGCGAAACCGGCAAATTCACAATCAATTAACGACCGATTTATGGCATCGACGATGTGTGCACTGAAGTCATGATTAATGCCTTTAGCGCTTGCTCGTCTGACACTCATGACACTACACTTATTGCCCACAATCTGGTATGATTTAGTGATTAGATTGATATATTTTTTCAAATAGAATGAGCGTTTCTCAATACAATTTTGATGGCAGACAGCTCGCGGAGCACTTGCTAGCGGCAACTACTCGTGAGTGGCGCGCGCTGAGCTCGCCGCCTGCATCTCCACACCTTGCTATCGTGCAGGTTGGTGATCATGATGCGTCCAATGTCTATATTCGTCGTAAAATACGCGCCTGTGAGAAAGTCGGGTTCCGTGCATCACGGCATGTTTTTGCCACAGACGTTTCACAAGTGACTCTACTTGATCATGTTCAATCCCTCAATGATGATCCTGACGTGACGGGTATTTTAATACAGCTTCCTTTACCACCTTCGCTCAATACTAGTGAGCTGATCAAGCAGATTGATTCAGGCAAAGACGTTGATGGGATGACACCTACGCGTCTTGGCGCTCTTGTCACTGGCTCATTTCATCTCTTACCCTGCACAACCGCGGCAATTCTCGCGCTACTCTCATTGAATCAAATAGAACTGTGTGGCAAGTCCATTTGTATGATTGGTGCGTCTGCATTGGTTGGAAAGCCCACAGCGCTTGCATTGATACATCATCATGCCACAGTCACCATATGTCACTCTGAAACCCGCGATCTAGCAGCTTGCATACGTGACGCCGATATCGTAATTGTTGCAATCGGGAATCCTAACGTCATTCAGGCAGAGTGGATCCAACCAGAAACAATCGTTATTGACGTTGGAATTAACCGATGTGCAGATGGTAAAATTATCGGCGATGTGCCAGCTCGGGCTATCGTCGATAAGGGCGCGTTTGTTACTCCTGTTCCGGGTGGCGTTGGACCACTTACAGTTGCCAGTCTCGTGCGTAATCTCTGGTTATTATACCGTGAGCAACAGGAAATGGACTAATACTTGATGCATCATTATACAACTCATCAAAAGATTGTTTTTGTATCAGATGTACATTTACGGGACCAGTTCGACCCCAATGTTGCCCGATTATCAGAGTGTCTGAACCGCCTTGCTGACAAGGTAGACGCCATTTATATTTTGGGTGACTTATTTGATTTTTGGATTAGTGCAGGTTGTGTGCACACGCATTCTAAAATCCTGTCTTCGCTACGGGACATCACGAGACGCTGCCCAATTTACTTTATGCCAGGTAATCGCGATTTTTTCATGACACCTGCACTTTGTCGGCGGTTTGGGATGAAGAAAATCCCCGATCCATACACGATACAACATGGCGACAAGAGAATTCTCCTGACACATGGTGATTTACTGTGTACCAGTGATCGCAGTTATCAGCTGATGCGCCGTATACTGCAAAATTCACTGATCAAAGGATTACACGCCATTATTCCAAGTCGAATAATTACATTTCTCACCCGTAAAATACAATCGGCATGTCGTCAGTCAAAGCGACGCAAGCCGCCGCAGCGTATGCAAGCTGACGACGCGACTGTGCGCACATGGTTTCAACGCTACCAACCAGATGTTCTCATTTATGGGCATGTGCATGTGCCAAACCATTATTGCCTATTTGATACCGGTGCATGTGGTGAGGTGATCGTGCTGGATACCTGGGACAATCAAGCAAATTATTGTCTGGTGGCTGAGACCAGCCCTATGCTGGTTAGCGATTCATCAGTGACTTGAAGCTAGTCCGTCGTGACTGTCGAGGTCATTATGGGCATTTTCGAAATTCGCACGTGTTTGTATAATGACTGGACTAGGCTATGGCAATAACGACCTGCTACCAGTCTGATTCGGAGTGTATTCCTCTATAGGACACTCTTTACTAATATCACCGAGAGGGGCTAAGTTGTCCATAAGTGTCGGTGAAATCACTGTAGATTGCACCAAATCACCCAACTCGTTTTCTTGCTGCGCCAGAGTATCACCCAGCCACTGTCGTATTGGAGGCCTGTGCTGGTGCACATCGTTCGATGCTGCTGATTGTTGTCGCAATGCCTGTCTTCTTTGTTCTAATCCTTGCTCGAGTTCGACTGGTTGTAGTGACAATTTCTCTGGATCGCGACTCTGGTCGGCTGCCTGCATATACTTTTTTAAATCTTTTGGGGGGCGTTCGTGGCTGGGATGCACCTCCTTTTTACCGCCCTTATCTTCCTCGTGTTCTTCATGTTCATTGTCGGTTAGGGATGCTGGCGTGCTGGTATTAGTGCTTTCTGGGTTAGGAGCGCCTGCTCGTCTTCGTCGTGGATTTTTTGTTGTGGGTTGTTGTGTCGACCCACTTGCATCAGCAGTTAAACTATCAGAGGATACTGGTTTCGTTGGGAAATAAAATTCTTCATCGGTGCTACCTGGCGAGTTATCCATGTCTGTACTGATTGAATCTGGCGAATAATTTCCTGTCGTCACGCCTCTACGAGGCGTTTTTTGAATCTGCTCCTCAGCCTTGTTTATACCAATCTCATCGGTGTTTAGTGGCTTTGGTGCGTTGTCTAGACTTGTTGAGATGCTTTGTGGTGCATGCTGATTGTATCTTTTTGTCCGACGAATTCTACCTTCACTGGCTGGTAGCTGCGAAACGCTTGGGTTAGCTATTTCAGGCTGAGATCCTATGTATCCATGAGAACTATTTGACAGCTGCGACTGACACCGACTCAGTCGCATTGGGCTACCTAAAGCGTACAATTGTCCATCTGACTGGGAGCTGGTTATTGTTCGTAAACCATGGTTTTCAACCTCTACTGTCAAGCTACTCATGTTGTCCGATGGTGATTCGAGTTCATCTCGCGCTCTTTCAGCTGGCGATTGGACAAACCATGACTTGAAGACTTTTTTGAAATCTGTTTTTTTGAGTTGATTTTCCCACTGATTAAACAAGTCGAAACCGCTCTCGATATCTTTTCGGTTTTTAGCGATACAAACTGCAAGGACACTGGGCATTAGGCACATCACTAGCGCGTGGCTCATCACGGTCGATGCACTGACATAGAATACCATTGTTTGAAATACTGCAATTACCGTTCCTATGAATTTAGTTATTTTCCCGCTTGGGTGTCTTTTTAGATCGATATTATGATTCACGATGTATGATAATAAGCTACGCCAGGTTGATTGATTTTTATTGAATTTTGGGACGGGCATGCGGTCGAGTGAGAAATACTTAACTACGTTTGTGTAAGATAAGACTGCGCTCACTGCAGATAATGTGACACATAGGGGAATGAACATCGTTTCCAGCCAGGGAGCAACATTATGAAAAAGTAGACTAATGAGATATTGTGCACCAACCTCTGATGGTGATTGTAGAAGCTGTTTGATGCCAATGTAACTAAACACACAGGATGCTAGCGCCATTGATAACGCACAAACGAGTCGGAACCCTTCGTTATATGTTGGC
Source organism: Proteobacteria bacterium UBA1278 (assembly GCA_002308435.1). Taxonomy (GTDB): domain Bacteria; phylum Pseudomonadota; class Gammaproteobacteria; order Comchoanobacterales; family Comchoanobacteraceae; genus UBA7916. Next base: position 17,514 of record DBUY01000057.1, read on the forward strand.
ATCCACCGACGTGGTAACAGGCTTTCGAGTGACCCCCTTACGTATACAATATGACGATCGATATGATTACAGATTTTCGCACAGACCTTGGTAATGTCTTTTTTAGTTGAAGTCATGTAATTTAGAACGCCAGAGAACCAAAACCATAAACTTAAGATCGATTCCCACCCTTTACCGACTAGTCCAACTATTCTTGTTACTGGTGACGATGACAATATTGTAAATCCGCCTGGAAAGAGTGCACTCATCCAGCAAAATACTGGCACAAGTATCTTCATGAATAGATAATGACCGGTGATGCTGCTTGATATTTTGTGCGTTTTTCGCTGCAAGTAGCGAATTATTATCCATCGAAATGCTTTTTTTCCTTGAAGATCGCGCTCCTCATCTGTCTGCTCACACCAAGCCTTGTTATTCTCTTTCTGAAGTTGTTTATCAAGCGCTTCAACGTGCTGTCTTGCGAAATAAGCAATTCTATGCAACATATGGACTGCAATGGTTTCAATACTTAGATCAATAGCGTTGTTCTCATACTGATTCTTCTGCGAGGACTTACTGGGTATTTCTGCAAGCTTTCTGTGATCACATATATCCATGACAGCTTGGTCTGAAATCGTATTGTATCCTGAATATTTGTACAGGGTTGTTAGAAACTCTGGTATGAACTCTACGTCTGGTTGATTGTATTTATTGCTTGGATCCAGCGCCTTGCTCAATCTGGTAAATTCATCGATCAGGCTCTTTTGTAGACGCTTTTGATTTACAAATGAATGTCGAGTGAACTTTGCCGCCATGATGGCTGCCATGTGTGCTCTCAGCTCGATTGGCATCTCGCCATCCTCAGACAATAATTCTTGATCAATGCAGGCGCCATGCGCAATGGCTTTGTAGACTGCTGCTTGCGCTGTCTTTTCATATTCGTGATAGTTTAAGTAGTTAATAACGGCTTGCGTCTTCCCTGATACAGGGTCTTTGTTTGCACACAGCGTATCTGGAATGAATGGAGATCGGAAAAGCTGAATCTCAAGCATTCGGAGTTTCTGGAAGCGCATTGACCCAACACCCTTGAGGCCGTAAATAATATTTTCAAGGCCAGTCAACAAGCATGAGAAGGTGCTCATTATGATGATACCGCCCACAGCTATTGTGTGCAGTATACCGCTGAGACCGAATAGAGTTAAGCTGACTGCAGCTGAGCAACTGATAGAAATTGCAGCAAAGATCGCAATCATTATTTGAGTAGCACAAATAACTCTGTGTGCTAGCTTAGTGTTCGTGAATTGATCAAAACCGTTTTGTTGGTAGGAAATGAGGCGCTTGACCCATGGCCTAATTTCACACTCATCGTGATAAATGCTTTTTTGAATTTTGTTGTAATCAACGTCGATCGAACTCTTGAGCTGCTTTGATATTTGCCAGATGTTGAGCACTTTAGCGACCATTTCGGATTATCTCCTACTTGTATGGCTACCAATCGATTTTAGGTACCATATTATTCATTATTACTCCGATCTTTTGGTAGAATCAAGCTGAGAATTGATTTTTATTAATCATTTGTTATTAGAATGGCCAGCTGTCTCTACGACCCATCTCCCTTCTTTGTTCTTTAGTTTCATCAATTGTCGGGTCCGTGCTTGAATTCGTAGTGCTATCGATTGCATCGCTGTGCCAGTTCAAGGGCTGAATCATACTGAGTGCGCTTTCAGGTTGAGAGTATACTTCCTGTATTTTGATTTGGAGATTACTTAACTTTGCATATCGCATTAGTATAGTCCCACTTGAAAGTAGCATTGCCCATAACCGAGAGGTCCCCACTCCGGAGATCGAGACATAAGTCAGTGCTGAAACTGCAACCGCACTCATGATACGAAAGCCTGCCATTAGTGTTTTTGGAAGATGCTTGATTATTCCATTTGACAGTGACTGTATCCAGTTGTTTTGTTTTTTTTGCATGGCGATGTCTTGATTTCTTCCTGGCCCAGTAGTTTCTTTTACTGCGTTATTATCGGAAGCATAAAACTTACAATCTACATACAAGTTGATCATCGTTGACAATGCGGTAAAAACCCACCAGAAGTGCGAGAGCATAGGCAATATCATTGGCGCGATGATCTGTGCTAGTAGTTTCATTAAGTAGATTGCACCGATACTCTCAGGGTCATCCAATAATCGCCTAAAACTGAATGCACTGAAATAACACGATGATATACTAGCTGCAGCCATGATCATGAATCGGATATATGACTGGGGATCACAAAGCTGCGCCTTCAACTTGATGCAAAAACCGGACCAACTGGAGCGATTGATTTTGATCAAGCATTTTTTTGTATTTTCAGATGAAACCCCGGTGAACCAACCAGAAAAAAAGAACCAAACGCAGGAGAGTGGGTTCATATTTGCATGCATGAGTTGACTGATGAGCTTTATCGGCGCGTTTGCGACCACTAATAACCCTCTAGAAATTGTACTACCCCATACAATGACTTTCGCAAAGAAGCCAGTAAGTGATTGTGAAACAGTCAGTAAATTCAGCTCTTTCTTGCTTCTCTTATCTAAATATTTGTTGAGTTGCCATTTGAAGATTTTATTTTTTTGAGTATCTGACATGTGTGGGTTTAATGCGTCGATATACTGCATTGCAAATGACGCAAAGCGCGATGTCGTCTCTAAAGCAATGCGGTCTTGAATACTGACATTTTGAAGCCCATTCTTCAGACAAATTACTGCTTTTAATCTGACAAAGTCTTTGCCTTCGTTGTTACGTAAGTACTGAATACTCTTGTCTGTCATGTTTTTTAGTTTCTTATAAATATCAGATAATTCACTTTCATTCGTTTTCATAGGTGCTTTATTTGGACACATTGCTAGTGCGAGGCGACACTGTAACTCGATCGGATATTGATCATAACGCTGAAGTATTGCACTGCTCTCGCTGTGATTTGTATGTGATATTGTGTGTTGTATTTCTTCACGAACGGCCCGCTCGAGGAATAGGTATGCAGCAAGTTGCTCCAAGGCTTTCTGCGAACCCTGTGTTGATGCATAACTCTTCAAGTCTGGGTGTAATAAAAAACGCCTCTCTATACTGAGAATTTTTTGGTCAGAGAAACGCTCTGACTTGTGATAATGCTTCATGTACCAGTCTACTATGTTGGCAACAAACTCGGTTAGCGCAATGAGCACGAGCATACTGGCATATAACCAAAATGGCATCTGTAGTAACGCGAGGTTAATTACAGCAGAATACGTGATTGATAAGGTCAAACTGAAGTATGCCATTGTTGCAATCACATGGCTTGTGGCCTCTATTAAGGGCTGTAAACACAATAGATACTGCCATACACTGCGGGATGCCTCACTTAGGTAACCACTCCATGTTCTCTGGGCAACAATTTCTTGGACGTCATTTGTACTCTTACTGCGCCTTAATGTGTCATTAGAAATAGAAAGGCGCGATTGTATAAGAAACTCTTTCAAATTCAAACAGTCGCTCTTTGAGGGATATTTCGGCACGATTAATCTCAAAATTGTAGCTACAGACGTAGAATCTCCCTTCGAGGGCCACAATGGGCGGGAGACAGGCTAACTATTTCAACATAGCGCGGATCTGTTATTAGCGCAATACTCAATCTCAATCATTTTTCATTGCGTATTGGTATTTAGGCCGCTGGACTACGCCAGTCTAATGCAAATGCCCACAA
>DBUY01000057.1:21589-25655 GCA_002308435.1 Proteobacteria bacterium UBA1278
GTCATATCCATCCACAGGGTTAAAGCGGGTATCCAGCAAACGCCTACTAGTGTGAATAAACTTGCTAGTGATACTTTGTATAGCTTACCGAAGTCAGTGGGTGTCAATATGAACACTTTACTGGTTTGTAGCCGCCAATATAATAATCCAGCGTTCGTATATGCTGAACCAACAACGGCGTAAGCAATGCCAACATGCCCAAGATAGAAAGCACCAATACCGCCGATGAGCACATTGGCACACAGTGCAAGCGTTGCACACTGCACCGGAATCCAGGTTTCTTGCCGAGCATAAAAAGCGCCTGCAAACACCTTAATCCACATATATGCAGGGATGCCAATTGCGAATACTTGTAACGCTGCTGCAGTTTGATTGACGTCATATAAAGTGAACTTACCCCTCAGAAAAAGAGTGACTACTATTGGCTTAGCTAATATGGCTAAGCCAATGGCCGAGGGGATACCAATCATGCCCGCGCTGACAACACCCCATGCGACCTGCTTTTGGAAATGAGCAGCCTCGTTTGTTTGACAGCTCTTGGCAAGTGATGGAGATAGCACCGTCGCAATGGAGACCCCAAACACACCCAATGGTAGGTAGCTGAGTCGCTCTGCGTAATAAATCCAGGATACACTACCCGCAGTTAACATCGATAATATGACACTATCAATACCCATGCCGATCTGAGCAACAGAAGCGCCGTACATCCCTGCACACATCAAGCGAAACAGCTTGAATATGCCAGTATCAAGCTGAAACAGAGACAAGCTTGGCATGCCATAGTGCTTGATATAACCATAGCCGACCAAAGCAACCTGCATCAGACCACCAATAATCACGGTAGCAGCAGCCCCGTAAATCGGCACATTCAAATAAATACTTGAGAGATAGGCGCCTATCGAGAGAATTATATTGAAAAAAGTAGGGGCAAAAGCCGCTAACGAAAATTGCTTCTGTGCTTGCAAAGCTGCCGTGTAAAACCCTGTCACCGTGATCAGCACTAAATACGGGAAAGTGAGTTGTAGTAATCGAATAAATAGCTGCATTCTGGTGTTATCTGCTAACCAGTCCGCTCCAAAACGGAGGACTAACTCACATCCAATGCAAACAACAATGCTCAATACTATGGTCACTAAACTTAAGCAGCTGTAGACTGCATTTAGGAAGGCTTTTCGTTGTTGTGGTGACTTTTCCTCATATTCTGCAAGAACAGGAATAAACGCTTGACTAAAAGCGCCCTCAGCAAATATTCGGCGCATCATGTTAGGAATCTTAAAAGCAAGCAGAAATAGGTCAAAACCTGATCTGGCACCGAAGGAATGTGCAAAAATTGCATCACGCACAAAGCCCATCATCCTGGATAGCAGCGTTAAGGCAGATACTTTTGAGGCAAACCGAATTAGACTCATAACAGATTACGCTTTATGTTTCGATATTATCTCTGAATCAGCCCAAAATTACCAGATTTTTTATGCACCATCCAGCTTCTATTGACTATCTATCCGGCCGATAAACTTAATGCCTCTCAGCCTTGCGAGTTCCTCAGCGATTTGCACACATGACTACATTCTTGATTGAGAAAACAACCGTCAGTCCATGCCGCTCGTCTTGAGGGCAGCTGACACTCTATTTTATGTTATCGTTCAATTGTCGGCTTTCAAAGAGGTCAGTTTAAACTTCTCCCCAAAACATCACGTATCTGTCATGACATTAAACCACAATTAAATCATCTTAAATATTTATCTAAGCATCATGCGTATAGCCACTTATGACTTGATTCTTATTGATTCCCCTTGTTATTTTCCAGATAGATTCTGGAATTATAATGCTTGAACACACGACCACCCCACCCTATGCTGAGGTCATCCAAGTCAATCACATTCAGGAATCGACCTTGGCTGATCAACAAGCAGTTCACGCCAGTCCAGTTGAACTCGCCACGCAAATCAATGATGCAGAATATCTGAACAGCCATGAGTCAACAGGGGATGATGAAATACAAAATGCCCAGGCGATTCCCGATCCATTAGTCAGCGAGATTCGTGATATCTGTCTTCAATTGAGGCGGGTGTTTGAGCAATCTGAGGCTCGAGAAAGACAACATCGGATTTTTGAAGAAAAATTCATTAATTTGCATCGCACAGTCTTTGCCAATGCAGATCTTTCCATATTATTAATTTTTTATTTAGCTAGCTTAGCCAATGGATCTATGTGTTCTGGGGCAGGCGCTGCCATGCTTGAAAATCAGTTTCATTCTTACAAAGTTCAGGAAGCTGTTTGGGTAGTTTTGATTGGTTCATCAATACTCTGCCCGTTTATCATTTATGGCACACGGTATTACGCGCAAATGGAAAGTCCACCACTGAGATATCGAGATGCCGCATTTCTGAGCAACCTTGCTCAGGGTTTTCTGATTCCGAACGTGGGATACCAGATTTTAAAATACTGTTACAATGTTGAGATGACAATCTGGCAGCATATTGCTGCGCTCTGGCTTGGTGGTGGGACACTATTTCTTCCCTTAAGCGCTTTAGAAATCGGCGTAATGTACATGTGTAACCGAGAATACTTACATCGAGTCGAGGCCCATGATGATGGCGCACATCGTGCCGATGATTTAATCAGTGAACATGGCGCAGCACACACATCTCGGCACATCACCAATGACCAACATGGTCTCAGCAATATCGTTTCTGATGAAGAGCAAACTGCGTCTGACCCCGACCAGCTGGTAGAATCTGAGGCAATTAGATGTATTCTTTGATCACACTGGCTCAGTGATGGTCTTTTTTACAAACCCTGATTTGAGCTCGTAGTTTTATATCATTCTGGTTTGTAATATTTTTTTTTGGAAATCAATTGATGGTCTGTGTCTGACCTCGAGATCGAGAAGAGCTCTTGTTGAATTTTGAATTATTCGTTAAAGCCCGAGTAGCGTTTGATCTGCTATTTCTTTTGCTGGTTCGTGCGCGGAGTTGAAAAAAAGCAACACGTATCTAGTAATGTATCCATTTTATCCTCTTTTTTAATTCATGTTCAGACTGATCATTAAACCAACTGGCAATACCAATACACTTAATATTTTTCATCATGCTAAAATTGCGATTAGGCAACTAGCTCATCGTGATCGATTTGGGCCTGTTCAAAGCTCAGCATGCAGCAGCAAAATTGATTTCTAACGTAGACATGGTACTGAAAATCAATTAGTCTTTGCTTGATTACTATTTTTTGGGAGCCCCACACTATGAAACTTTCGACGACAATTGACTTTTCTAGCTTTATGCATCGCCTTGAACAACGCAATCCTGGACAGCCTGAGTACATCCAAGCCGTCTATGAGGTGCTTACCGATGTAATCCCTTGGATTCAGGAAAACCCTGAATACGCGCAGGATAGTCTACTCGAGCGTATTTGTGAACCTGATCGCATCATCAAGTTCAAGGTAACTTGGGATGATGACCACGGTAATGTACTCGTAAATCGCGGTTATCGCGTCCAAGGCAACAATGCCATTGGTCCATACAAAGGCGGGCTTCGCTTTCACCCATCTGTTAACGAAAGCATCCTGAAATTTCTCGCTTTTGAACAGACGTTCAAAAACAGCCTAACTGGTATGCCACTTGGTGCTGGAAAAGGGGGTAGCGACTTTGACCCGAAGGGTAAATCGGAAGCAGAAATTAAGCGATTCTGCCAGGCTTTTATCACCTCTCTTTTACCATTTATTGGAAAAGATAAAGATGTTCCTGCGGGTGACATTGGTGTTGGCAGTCGAGAAATCAGTTATATGTTTGGCCAAATGAAACGAATCGCGACAATTGCGCCAGGGTCTCTGACCGGAAAATCAGTTGTTTTTGGCGGTAGTAATGTGCGTCTTGAGGCAACTGGTTATGGTGCCGTATACTTCCTTCAACATATGCTCTCTGCACAGAAAGATGATATTTCTGGAAAACAATGTCTTGTCTCAGGCTCAGGTAATGTTGCTTTATACGCCGCTGAAAAACTGCTTACGCTTGGCGCAAAAGTGATCACCCTATCTGACTCCAAAGGGTTTCTCCACATACCAGAT
>DBUY01000025.1:0-7821 GCA_002308435.1 Proteobacteria bacterium UBA1278
GACCCCAACCTTGGCAAGGTTGTGCTCTACCACTGAGCTATTCCCGCGTAATCTTACGTTCAGCAACTTCTGGTCGTTTCAGGTAGTGACCAAAAGATATTAGTGTCAGTAAAGACGATGCGTATAATAGCATACTTCCTGTGATATAAACAAGGCCGTTTTCATTGACGATGTTCAGCATCAGCGTAATTTGTGCACTAAATAGTAGGACTGTTTTTATCTTAGCGAGGGTAGACACTGCAAATTGTGTGTCGAATTTGTTGGCTTTGTATTGACGGATGCGCTTGGTCGTAATGATAACATCTCTAATGATAATCAACGAACTGGCAATCCATATACTCGCGAGTGGGTACTGCTGACATATCACACAGAGTGCTGCCCAGCTGATTGCTTTGTCCCCGAGTGGGTCCAGCAGTGCACCGAGTGGACTACTGAGGTCCAGGCTTTTTGCAATATAGCCATCCAGCCAGTCTGAGAGTGCGCTGATGATGAAGATCATGAGTCCCAGTCGAATATCGATTGCAGTAGCATAGAGAAATACTGGCGCGAGCACCATTCGCAGCGCTGATATTGTGTTCGGTAAGTGAGTAATTAGTGGACCCATCCTGCAATGATATCATTATCACTACACTGATGGCAATCCGTGTCTCTGTGTTGACTGATGGCTTATTCTCGGCCTCAGCCAGTAATACCAATTGCGAGCGGGATCCCGGTATTTTGTTTCAGTGCCTCATCAACCAATGCTTGATCAACGCGAACGGGTGTGCCATCTCGATTCATCTTATTGATGAGATCGTATACTTCAATTTTATCACCACGATGATAAGGTCGTGTTTTCTCGTAGTAGAGATATCCTCTGTCGATGCCAAGCTTTTCATCAGTCGTCACAAAATATACAGGGTCTTTCACCTGTACCAGAGAATATAATTCTGCAATATTGCGATTATACATCCGAATACAGCCTGAGCTCACTTCTTTACCAATCAGTGATTCCTGATTGGTACCATGAATTAGGATACGGGCTTTACTGGTATATATTGCGTAGTTTCCAAGTGGGTTGTTGGGACCTGGTGGTACGACGGCAGGTAGGTGCTCGCCGTATTTGTTATAGTGATATTGTGCAATGGATTTTGGAACGTGCCAGCTTGGACCCACTTTTGTCCGAGTCACGTACCCTGAGAACTCTGGTGATTTCCATCCAGAGCGACCAACAGCAATTGGATAGGTCACCACGGTATAGTCATCGACAAAATAGTATAATCGTTTTTCTGACAAATTAACCACAATACCTTTTCTGATAGATTTTTCGGGTAGTATATGTTGTGTTGGTATGAGTAATACTTTACCACGTGATTGTCTAATATTTTTGATCTGTGGATTTGCTCGTCTCAATTCCAGATATCCCACATCATAATAGTAGGCAATAGACTCCCAGCTATCGTTTCGTTGTATGCTGTGGTACTGAATTTCTCCAATTAAGTCGCTATATCCATTATAACGATACGTTGCTGCATTGGATTGGCTTATGAACATGAGTAGTAGTGCTAGGGTTATGAAATATCGTGACATCCTGTCAATCTCTTAAAGACATTGCGACCTTATAGCGTTGTTTGATAATTTCTGCAGATTTTTTTCACTTTTTTTGTGAACCATTGATATCGTTATTTGTATCTGGGAAATTATTTTGTCATTTATCATTGTGTAATGAATGATTGCTCCCGTGATTTTTGTATTTAATAACCAGATAAGACATTTATTCATCGTTTGGGTAATAGTGTCGCTGTAATAAACAGTTTAAGGATTACCCATGGCCTCTCCAGACAAACAACCATCCAATGAAACGAGATATGATTTGTCCGATTTCGACTTAAATATGTCGCTCGATAGCGTTAATAGTCTATCTTCTGTAAAGATTCAACATTTCAATGATGAAAATATGGATATTTCAAACCAATTAAATTCATCTGATCATGGTGGCTCCTATAATGTTCTGAATTGTTCTTTGAATTCTACTCTGCCCGGGTTTGTGTCATCTGACGATATCTTGCACGATAGTTTTACATTAGCTTCTAACACGTCATTTTTTAGCCAACTGAACTTGCCTCTGAGTCCAATCACCTCGACTCGGAAGGATACTGTTGCTTCAGAGCAGATTGTCTATCCTTATGATCAGTCAGAGCCCAGCGAGGATGATTCTCTTGTCTATAGTACGACTTCTCAAAGCCGATCAGTCATGTCACCAGGCGATGCTGCAGATATGCTAGTTGCACTTGGGGACGATTCTGGCTCTCTATCCGAGTCTAATCTCTCACAACAGTGTGTTCCTGCAGAATCGTCTTCGCCACTAACCCGTGAGGCGATTCAGTCAATAGATCACTCAAACAATCCTAGACATGCATCAAAGCGCGCACACGGAGAAATTGATGATACAACTGATGAAACAAAGTCTACTGATAGTCAATCGACAAGCTCTGCAAAGCGCGTTTGTCGTGATGACAACCCCGAGGAATCTGAATTGCGTGCTACTATTTCTATGAGGTGATATTTACCGGCTAATTATACTTTTTCAATAATAGTCGCAATGCCCATACCAGCGCCAATGCATTGGGTTGCAACACCGATCTTTTTATCATGGACGTGTAAAGATCGTGCCAATGTCCCGACTAAACGGACACCCGTTGCTCCCAATGGATGGCCAATTGCTAATGAGCCGCCATTAATGTTCAAACGACTGTGTGGGATTTCAAGCTCATGCATCGTTGCAATTACCTGACTAGCAAAGGCTTCGTTGAACTCAATCAGGTCGATATCCTTGCTCGTGAGACCTGCTCGACTGAGTGCTTTCTTGACTGCGATGACTGGGCCTATCCCCATGATTTGTGGTTTGATGCCGGCTACTGCAGTGGTCACAATCTTTGCGAGTGGTTTAATTCCAAGCGCTTTGGCTCGACTTGCACTCATCAATAAGCAAGCCGATACGCCATCGTTAGTTGGACAGCAATTGCCAGCAGTGAGTATGATTTCATTTTTCAGGTAGCTCTGCACGCCAGATAGAGGTTTGAGCGAACCAAGTTGCTCCATGTTTGCATTAGCACGGTAGCCCTCATCAATGGATAATACTGCATTTTCACCAGTCTGACCGTAATCACAATGACCATTTTTATCAAATACAGGCAGAGTGATGTCAATGGGTGTAATTTCATGTTCGTAAAATCCGTTGTCTTTTGCTTTGCCGTACTTTTTGTGTGAATCCAATGTGAATAGATCACAGGCTTCACGACTAATGTCATACATGTCTGCGACGTTTTGTGCTGTTTGAGTCATCGTGCATAGTGGTGGTGACTGGCAAATCGCCTCAGGGATAGTTGTTTTTAGGAATTCATTATCGCTTGACGAGGGTTGTGACTGTAATGTGTTGTGATGTTGAAATAGGCCTGGGTTGATTTTGGTGATCCGGGTTGTTTTCTGCATTGGCCATGAAAGATTACGTTCCATGCGTTCAACGCCCATTGCGATGCCGATATCATATTCCCCTAGTTTGATTGCATGTGTGATGCGATGAATAGCCTCCATGCTCGAACCGCATTGTCGATTGGTTTCAAATTTACTGGCTTCATAGGGTATGCCTGCTAATTGAGCGATCTGTGCGGACCCCATGTTCAGTAATTCTGCTGCCTGGCCTACTTGACCCAGACCGATTTCGTCAATCATCTCAATTTTGAGTTGGGGGTGCTGTTTGAGTAGGGTATGTAGAATTTTGACCGATAAATCATCGAGACGAGTTGCGACTAACTGTCCTTTCCCACCTCTTGTGAATCCACTTCTTCTCATATCTACAATCACAACGTCTTCCATCTTTCATCCTTTGATCTTGTGGTGATTCCATTATAGTCTAAGATAATCACATGCGTTGGAAAAATTTTTCCATGATATGCACTCAGTGTGCATCGGTTAGATGGTGCCGTAGCGCATTTTTTATCTCTACACAAATTTTGTAATTCAGTGAGACCCGAGCACATTTATGTCCATCGATGTGTAGAGTGTATTTTTTGATGAGTTAATAAATGATCAATGTTGCCGAAAACAGGTCATTGTTCCTTGTTTAAATGTTAAATTGCTTGCATTTAGATATAATATAACATACAATAGCATTTTATGCGGAGCTAAAGAAATGACAGTCACTGTTGAAAACACCCATGCCCCAACTAGTCTTAATTTAACCCCCTCTCGTCGTGCTGTGTTAGATATTGTTAAATCAGCTGGTCGGCCGATGAAAGCTTATGACATACTGAGCAAGCTTCAAGAAGTCATCAAACATGCAAAGCCACCGACCGTATACCGGGCTTTAGATTATTTAGTCACTAACCATGTACTGCATCGCGTTAATAATCAGAATGCTTTTATGCACTGCCAGCAACATGTTGAATGTTCTAAACAACAAGAGGAGCGAGTCAGTATTTTGTTTTCATGTCAGTTGTGTGGTGCTGTTATTGAGAATGCCAACCACTCTTTGACTGCTATCATCAAACAGATGACCGGTTCACTTGGCTTTAAGTCAGATGCTGATATGGTTGAGTGCTCGGGTGTCTGTCAAGATTGTCGTTAATTCCGCGTTGACCGCTATGGTTCAGTAGGTCAGCGACTTGCTCCTATCTGCGGCTTCATTGAGATCTCCACCAATTAGTTTGCCTGGTCAATGAGGCTACTGTTGTTGTTTATGTCGCTTGAGAAGCCATTGCCCATACTATTTGGGACACTACTTGTGCTGGAGCTACCAGTCATGCTGTTCTGGGTTATGTTCTGACAAAACACGCTGGTCGTATCTTGGCAAAAAATACTGTTCGGGGCACAAGGGTGCTTTGGGTCATCAACAATTAACTGCGATTGCGTTGTGATGCCGTCACCGACTGCATTTAAACACTGTTTTGACGTGTCATCGACGCAGAATGGGGTTGTATTGGCAATATATTGTGTCTGTCCAGCTAGGCAGACGGCGTTAGGACAAGCAGTGAGTTGATACTGCCCACAGCCAGTGCACTCTGGTCCAGTATAGGCCGACTGGGTGCTATTACCATTGCCAATTGGTGTCCAGCACATATTTTTGAGATCCGTGCAGTAGGTTAGGGTGCCTGCTTGATAATGTGGAGTTTGTTCAGCTGTACATTGAGCAGGACAAGCTGATATGGTTTTGCCACACAAATTACAGGGTTGTCTTGGATTGCTTGATTGTCTGTATGCGGTCTGTTGACGAGTTAATGGATCAATTTTTGAGAAGCATGCTCCATTCGTATTACTGACACAATAGCTGACGCCTATCGCATAATCATGCTTCAGTGTTTGTCCCTCGGCACAAGCATGGCATAGCGTAGTAGGGAACCGTCCACAGCTGCCGCATGGCTGATCAGTGAATGGGACTTTGTCAGAATTTTCTCTGTTATTGATCAAATGATAGCATTGGTCACCGCTGAGGCAATATTGTGGGTTATTACTTGGTTTGGGTGTTCCTGTCGGGCAGCAGGCTGTCTTTCCGCAATTGTAGCATTCCCCCTCTTTGTAAGGTTCTTGCACGTCGCTGTCAAACTGTCTCGGTGTGAGGCAAGCCTGTTCTCTAGTGACGCAGTACTGCTTTCCTGTTTTATTGTCCTGCTTTATTTGTTGTCCCGGCGCACAGCCACCACAGTAACTATCTTTGAATAAACCACACTTGGCACATTTTCCTGTGCTCGGCTTGTATGGTTTTTGTTTACCGTCAGTATTGATAAGCGTTAAGCATTGATAGGCTGGATGTTGACCACTACCTGATTGCTCGACGACACAGATTGACCGACTACCAATGTTCTGTTCTGTCTGTCCCTGTGGGCAATCGTCTGTGCATATTTCATTGGGCCACTTGCCACACACCTTGCAGGGTGCCTCGCTAAACTTGGTCTGTTCATCTGAGCCATTACCTAGTGTCGTGTGACACTCTCCGGTCATTTGATCTACGCAGAATGTATAACCATCTACTTGCACCTTTTTTTGATCTTGCAGGCATGTGGTTTCACACTTACTGATGTCATACATTCCGCAGAGACTACACCGGGGTTTCACGGCCCATGCTGGGCCGCTTGCAGTTGGTTGGTACCTAGTCTGCATAGTGTCGGGCCCACCTGGGTATTCAACTTTGGTCCAACATTCCGTTGTAATCGGATCGACACAAATAGTTCTGTCGCCTTCCACTTTTCTTTCATGTTGCCACTGTTTGCATGTTGGGCAATTAGGAAACTGCCCAGTCTTGTCAACATATCCGCATTTACTGCATGGGCCTGCGAATGAGTTGCTAGACCCTTCGTCAGAATAGTTCTTACATTGATACATTGTGCCATGCGGGCCATTGCGCAGCTGAGGCTCTTCTTTTAGACATATTTCGTTGGATGAAGTAAAGCCATCACCGCCAGAGCTAAAAGGAAGAGTGGCTTTTATCATGTTTTCTGGGCAGCAATTACTTTTTCCGCACGGCAGACATGCGTTTGAGTCAATTTTTTGTGCTGTTTGCCGGTTGAGTTGCGTGTAGCAGTGAAATTCTCCGTCCATAAAGTTCTGTTTGCAAAATTTACCGTTTTGGTTACTCGCGGGGGTCTGGTTTTTCGTCTGGTCGCAGGGTTGGCATACTGTTCCGATTTTACCAACAGGTGGGTAACTATACTGTTTTACGGGTGAACCATCTTGATCGATGCCACAACCGCAGATATTTTCGTTTCTGAATGACTGCTGGCTACCTGTGCTCTTGGTCGTCAAACATGCGTTGTGTGCATTTGTGTCGATGCAAAAGAGCTTTCCATTCACTGATTTTGCTTTTTGTTGTTTTGTGCACGGATCACATTCGCCCTCTGTATACGGCTCTTGTCGTGCGTTTTCTCCGTCCGGCGTATAGTAAGGCTTGAAGCATTTATTATCGTTACCGCGACATCCTACGAGTGTGTTTCCGTTGGATATTATACCTTGTCCTGGTTTACAGGCTCGACAATCGGAGCATTCACCCATCTGACACTGTCCGTTTCGTTGCTTGTATTTACACATCCAGCCTTTACCACAGGGAGAATTATCGCTGTTTGGGGTAACCAAGCTTTGCACACCAGAGTTACTAGGCTCTCTCGCAGAGAGGCATTTCTGGTCTGGGGGTCTGGTGATGCATACAATAGGGTGTTCGGAATCTTGTGTTTGAACTGCATCTTGGAAAGCTGTGCAACAATTTGTGTTAGTCGCTCCCCCCATCGTATTGAGATATCCGCAAGGGCTACATGCACCCTCATAGTAGAAGCCTTGTTGCATACTTCCTTGTTTTGGTAATAGGCATGCGCCATTGCTATCTAGGCAAAACCCATTTTGCGGTGTTTGATTCTCTGCGCATTGAGTTGTATTGTTGGTATTATCGGATACTAGTTCATCTCCGCTATCTCCGTTCTGAGCATAAATGCTACCTGGTTTTAATACATTTGTGCTTAGGTGGCTAATATTCTCACCGTACGCAGATATAAAACTCATCAACATGAGTATTAGAAAAGGTCTTAACGATTTCATGTTTCGTGGGGATCAGTCTGTACTAAACATCTTTTCATACTGACTTAATGAATGCAACTTGGATTTCGGCGCTATTGTTCGATTAGATGGTCTTGACCGATGTTGTCGTATTTACTGGATTGACTGTGCAGTCTTCTGCGTAGTTACCGCGTCTGTCTGTGTAGATAATCGGGTTTCAGGAGTGATCGGGATAACCGATGATAGTGTCTTGGCCAGAGGCAGATTCGAACTGCCGACACGAGGATTTTCAGTCCACTGCTC
>DBUY01000025.1:8115-29810 GCA_002308435.1 Proteobacteria bacterium UBA1278
TCCACTGCTCTACCGACTGAGCTATCTGGCCAGGAGCTGATATTAAACCGTTTCGTGCACTAAATTGCAAGTCATTTCTCACAACTATCCGTTTTTACTGTGTATTTCGTGCAGTGTATTGATTGGCTAGGCTGTTTTCTGTGCGTTGTCTCGCTCAATCAGTTTGTCGCGCATCGATGAGCGCTTGCAAATCAAAGAAATCAATCATCGCTTTTTCTAATGTTAGTCGATCTGCTTTCTCAAGTGGGTTAAGACGATTTTCATTGATGAGTTGTGTTTGATATGCCAGCCAAGCAGACCAGGCAGCTTGACAGATTGTATGATGTATTACATCACCGACAATCCCGGGGTAGGGCGGTGATGATAGTTGTGTGCCTTGTTCTTTTAGATAATGGCAGTGTAGGGTTGTCATCTATTGTCTCCTATGAACCTGTCATGACGCTACTTGTTTGAGCTATGGCGGATATATTCTCTGTCTGTGCTGCTCTGCGAGGCTTGTGGGCTTGGGTGAGTGCTTTTGCAATTTGTTGGCTGACGCTATCAATGAGCAATGAGAGCTGCCCGGAGGAGTACTTTGGTTTGTCATGTATCGTCGCTGTACTGATCGAGCGCATCAGTGACTTTATATGATTATGTAATAAGTGAGTGGGGTGGGCATTATTCGTCAAAATTTGCTGTATTTCTGCTAGCCGTTCGGGCGCATGCTGCTTGATGAAATGTTTGGCAGCACGGTTAAGCAGTACGTGGTTGTTGCGTTTTGTCGCGATTTGTATCAATGATTCAATTGTAAGTGTTGCTCCCAGCGTGCACAACGTTTCAAATATAGATTGGCGCATTGGGTGGCGCATTCGTCTGTCTTGTGCTTGTCTTAATACGCGACTCTGGTTCTTTGACTCGGCGCTGAACAGTAATTCGATAGCACTGAGTTGTGAAGATTTCTCTTTGTAGTCGATTGGGTATCCTCGTCTGACTAGGGTTTCTATTGCTTTCTTATTACAGCAGCGAACTGCTATATGAAGTGGAGATGTGTTTTTCTCTTGCCAGATAGGATGTAGCGGATTCTTTAACAGCCAGGCTAAGTAGTGTTTGTTATTAAAATGGCTGGCAAATAGTTCAGGTGTCTGTTTTGGGCTGTGATCTGTGTACAGGCAAATGAGTTCAGCATCTAGTTTTTTTTCGATGTGCTGATCTTTCTTATGCGTGTTGTGGCTATTATAGTGTCTCGCGATTTGTTCGATGATGAGGCTATAGCCGCGAGCGGCGGTGCTTATTACCTCGTTTATACGATTGATTATAGAGTTCATCATTATTTATTTCCTAAGTTGTCATTATACCCTCTTCAGGTTGAATCTCAATACTGTGGTGGTTAATCAAGCAGCTTAATATTGAACGTGTCAGGCTTAAGGGCTTTCTTCGTTTGTTTCCTGTTATCACTCAGTGTAATGCGATTCATGAAACTGTCGCTATGCTTGCAAGCAGATTCACACTCTGATAGTTTTGTGAAATAAACTCCTGGTACTGATGTTGAATAGCCAAACGAGTACATCTGACCAACCACGTGCTCGCGCCCGCCGATTGCTTGCGCTTCGTGGTCTAGCTGGTCTGTCACGCGATCTTCTGCATAAACGCTATGGTATTGCGAAAGCGACTGTCCAAAATTGGGAGAGCGCGCGTGCTGGTGGGTTAACGCGTAAGGGCGCGCAGCGCATATTGAAGGTGTATCACGCTGAGGGTGTTGTCTGCTCCTTTGACTGGTTGATGCATGGTGTTGGGGTTGGACCAGAGCTTGTATCCCAGTTGCGGTCTGTCCCTGCCTCTGATGTGCCAACAAAAGCGTCACTGTCGGGCTTGGCAGGCGATATTGATTTTTTGCGGACCCTTTATGACCATGTTGTTGATATGCCTCTGGATGATCGTTCTATGCAGCCAGCTTATCCACAATCGGCTCATCTGGTTGGTATTAGCTATTACAAAGACCACATTCAGCAAGCGGTTGGACACGACTGTATTATTCATGCAGTCTCGCACCCTCCTATGTTCCGACGCTTAATGCCATCTGATCAGGTTGACCACTACCATCTAGTCCCACTGAATCTCTCCGGAGATTTCCCAATTATCACGAATGTCGAAGTCCTTTCCGCTGCACCTGTACTGTGGGTGCGCTCAGAAGCATTTACTTATCAGGCTGGGTAGTTAGTTCGCTTCTTGATTTTCTGCCGGTAGGTCTTGATTATCCTGCCGTACTTTAGTGTCTTCTTGCTTGCTATCTGGGTGTGTTCTTTACAAGCTTAATGGCCTGTATTTCTCGGCCCTCGGAGATAGCTTTATGGCCATATTTGCTGGTTGCCTGTCTGTTGCTCTCTATCAGGATGTCTTTGGTATTATATCGGTCTGATAATAGGACCTTGATATCTGTTAAGTAATCAGAATCATCCGTAACAATCTCGATTACACCTGATTCTTTGAGTGTGTTGAGGCATTGTTGAATAAACGCTGTTTGAATGAGTCTGCGTTTGTGATGTCTTTTTTTTGGCCACGGATCAGGATGGTGTATGTTGATACGATCAATACTTTCAGCGGGCCACTCTGCTATGGCGTCGCTTGCATCAGCACAAATGATATAACAGTTCTGATCACCCCGTTGCACGATCTGTCTCAATACGCGTGCGATTCCGGCTTGATAAAGATCGATGCCAATGTGCAGATGCTGTGGGTTGTTTTTAACGTCATTGAGTAAATGATCGCCCATGCCAAATCCAATCTCTACCGTACACTGGTCATATCTGCCAATAATACAGTCGATTGCTTTGCTGTCAGTAGTTTTGATTAAAAATTTGTTATCATGCATTGCTTGTTTTTGTGCACTGCTCAACCTGCCTGGACGGCGCTGATAGCTTGTTGATTTTTTATGTAACATGTGGGCCAAAAAAGGGAACATTATACCGTAGATTTCATCATGTTCCAATCGAATGATCTGAAGATTCATCGATGATAGACACCATCAGTTTCTTTTCCCGTTTTTGGACGTTATTGCCTGTTTCTGGCTAATAATTCACGCTATTTAAATGTTCTCCCATAAAACATTTGCTCTTCTTTGGTGTCGTCATCACTCAGTGTTTCGTTGGCTGTTGTCGAGACACATTTTTCATCGCTTTGAAACCCCTCTAAATAATCTTCAGTCATGTCGATATCACCAAACTGGCTATTCGATTCAAATGATATGTCACTTATCGACTTACTCTCGTCTACGTCAGTATGAAATGATAGATCAATCAATTGGGAGTTAATGAAGGCCTCAATCTCATTTCTGATGCTGGCTTTTTCGCCCCCTGATCGTTCTGACAAGTCATATTGCGATTGTGTGCTTTCAGCCATTCTTTTTGCTTTCTGCAATATATTTTTGACTCTTAGGGTTTGGTCATCAGGATATCTATGTCGCCGTAGATTAGATTGCATGTGGTTGATAATACATTTGGTACAGTTGAGATCTTCGGCATAGATGGCAATCATCAATGGTGAATTCTCGTTTGTATCATGTCTGTTTATATCAATGTCATCTCGACAGATTTTATGATTGATTAACAATGACAAAAGTGTGGCGTCTAAATGCCGTGCGATGATGACATGTAAGCACAGATGCGCCAGCGTACCCCCACTCGTGGAGGTTACACCTTGAGCATATTCATGGATAGGTTTATTGAAGTCGATGTTCTTTCTGTAGGTATAGGCATTAAAGAGAACGCTGGTTATTAATTGGTATGTTTGATTTATTGTATTGTGATCAATATTCTTAATGAGGCCGGACAATACATTATAGTCTTGCGTATGATTGTCTAGTTGAATACCGACCTGGCAATGCTCACTGTTCAGTAAAAACTCTATCATTTTATAATCTTGCCACTCAGCGGCAAATGCAAGAATCTGACCAAGTAGCTTACATGCGTTGTTATCGCCGTTCCAATCATGAGACCTGACAATGGAGGTGATCATGTCATGTGTTTTGGGGTTGGATCGTCTACTCAGGTAAGCATCATGAGCACTCTCTAATTGTTTTCGACTTTTCTGCAAGAAAGACATCATGCTGTTTTATGGTTTTAGTTTTCTACACTCGCAATCCTAACTGTGTGCCTATGCGCTGTCAAATATCTCGTTGAATATGTCACGATTCACTCAGCTGTATGAGCCGCCAAGCGTACAAGTTAAGATGCTTACGAAAACTCTGATCGGGGTGTCTTGATATCAAACAACCCAACAGCTTCACATTCCATCACTTACCGTTTCAAGTAAGTAGACTCAATCAAATATGTTGGTGTTCAATGTGGAGGTATGACAACTTCATTAACGAGTACCGACACACGTGCATACGGTGCTGTATCACTATCTGCCAAAGCTACTCCTGGACTCACCGTCTCTGCCAGTGCTCAGACTCGAGACGTTGAAGATGGGTATGTTAGGTCTGATGCCGCAACTGGTTCTGTTGGTTTTCTTACAGGTTTTAATTCCGATCTTTTTCTCCTGAAGAAGCAGCCTACGGGCTGCTTCCTTTATCTGCTTCCAGAGCCATCATTTTCTGTGTTAGATGCCATTTAACCTGCATCATTTACCAGTGTCATCACCCACACCCGTATCCTGTCGTGGTTTTCTCTGTGTCATGGGGCTCAATTTAGTTTTAGCCAGTTGTTAATTGATATACTCAGATCTTTTGCATCTAGATTAATGTCTTTTTCAGACATGAAGCGATGCATAGCACTCGGATACTTATCGTTTCAGTATCTGGTTAGTGGTCCCCACATGGTTATTGTGTTTATTTTCAATGTGTAAATATTAAATACTTACAGTTTATTGTCAATGTTCATACGAGATTATCAGATATAAGCGACTACCTTTTCTCCTTACTTCTATTTTTAACAAAATATCTATCTATTGTTAATCTTTGTTATGAAAAAAGTTCTTACTACTGCTCTTATCTGCACAGTTATTTGCGCTACAGCTCAAGACCAATCCGTAACCATCAAATACAGCGGCAGTGCTACACTCTTTACGAACTACCTTCAAGATGGTGTCTTATTGTCAGATGGCCCAGGTGCATCTCTGCGATTGCGTTTATCGAAGTCTACGCAGTGGGGATACTGTCAGCAGGTCTATCCGCGTTGTCCATTGACAATGCCAATACTTCTTCGGATGGACTTTTTGGCGTTAATCTCGGTATTAAAAGATCTATTGATGACGGGATAGTTTTGCAAACTATTGCAAGTTACAATTTTTCTGACGATGGTGGGCTTACAGATGACATCACAATAACGACTTCTGCTCGTGCTCGGATTACAAATTCTTTTGCACTTAGCGGCTCATTTACTCGTGGTAAAGAGACTTATGACACAGGTCGTGCTAACATCCTCAGAGCAGCCTTTGATAACGGCGGTCTCGCACTGACAAAGTCTGTGTTGACAATCTCTGGGTACACTGCCAACTTCCCTAATGGTACTACTCAAGCGTTAGTTGGCGCTAACCAGATTCAAGGTCTGCCACTTGACTACGGGATACCTCTAATGTCACGTGTGAAGCTTGTTACATTTGCTGACTCCAATACACAGAGTGGCAATACTTCAGGAGCAAGTGTTACTTACACTAGATAATGTGAACACTGCGATCGATGTGTTGTAATAGCAACTCATAACTACAGTTAACGTTGAGTGCTCTTACTTGTTGATTGCATCGATTTGAACTCGAATAGAAATAAGCAGGCTGCGGCCTGCTTATTTCTTTAGATTGAGAATTAGATTGAGGATTTGTTCTGTATCTTTTTCATGGTTCACTATTCTAAATTCATTACTCTCACTCCATATTTTTACGGACTCCCTTAGTCACTGTCTGATGATCGTTCTTAAGTTACGTAGTGATTCGGCGCGCATTAATGTTAACTACCCTCATTATAACGTTATGAATAGTCCATTGGTAATGCCAATTCACATGTTAGGTACCTCAAAACTCTGCGTTCTAATCCAAAGCATATTGATATTCCCCTTTACTAGCGGTAAATACTGTTCAATACTTTTATGGGTCATGACAATCACTTTTGGATTATGAGAACCACTTGGGGGCGAAGTATCACGACAAAAAAAAGAGATACTAACGCTTGCTGTCAAGATCTTTAGATGATAGTTTAAAATTAACTTCAATTTAACATCAGATTATTCATTATGCTCACGAATCCCAAGAACTTACTTTTAAACGCTGCTATACTCTCAATGTCATCACTGGTTGTGGCGCAAACGGCCTTGACAAAATCTGGCAATATAAACTACGTCAGTGACTATGCCTGGAGGGGTATATCACAAACAGCGGGTGGCATGGCCGTTCAGGGTGGTTTCGACCTTGGTTATGGTGGTTTTTATCTCGGTACATGGTCCTCAAATGTAGATATATTTCCGACAACTGCTCCTGCTACTATCGAAGCTAAGGTCTACGCTGGATATGCTGGTAGCTTCACAAGCTTTGCTAAGAAGTTGTCATATGACGTTGGACTCATTACCTATCAATACCCAGGTAATAACAGCGGCTATGACTTCAATGAGATATACGGATCGCTGTCCATGCCTGTATACGGTGTAACGAGTACATTAGGTGTGAATTATTCAGACGACTTCTTTGATGGTTCTGGCAACGCAACGTATTACAGCCTCAATTTTGTTTCGCCTACATCGATGAAGAACCTGTCTGCTAACGCCACTGTTGGTCGCCAAGAGGTAGATAACAGCACAGTTTATGGCACCAATGACTACACAGTCTACAAGCTTGGCGTGGATTATACGATGAAGAAGATGACTGCAGGTCTACAATTCTCTGACACGAATAGCTCCGCAGATTTTAGTGGGCCACGCACAATAGTTTCACTTTCTTCTTCTTTCTAGTTAGTGCATGTTTAAGTGTTTTGGGTCATTTTCTGTACATATGGCCCAATACTCTTTTTTCAAATCAGTCAAATGTTCTATGTGACGTCTAGCATAGTATATTTTCTTCAGTGACTTCTTTCTTAGCTCTTAATTGTCCCACTCTGTCTTGTTATCCTTCTCCCTCAGATCACTTCTTTGATAAGCGTATCATTGCTCTTGTACCTAGTGATGTAGCTTACATTCTGGTCGGTATCGCTCATGGTGGATTTGGCGATTTCTTGCTCATCTGTACGTATCTCTCTGATCTGAAAATTGTTTTTTGTCAAAGATTTTGTTTGTTTAATTGACAATGATTCGTTCATCTTCCATGTATTCTACATTTTGACCTCGCTAATTCAAAAAATCGCTCTATTTTATGTATTTCTAGTGTATTAACACATGCTGTTTCAAACAATTTACGATGCACGAGCGGGTATTATGTTGAATTAGAGATAAATTACATGTGCCGCTGTTTCATGTGTGCTTAACTATTTCTTTGGGGTGTTGAGGGTTCTTGTATGGTGCCGCCATAGTCTTGGATACGCCCTGTTTGACTTGTCCCAAAGAAGAGGGGGCTTCGCGGTAGGCTTTCATTTCGTTCAGCACTGAATCGTTGTATTATTGCTTGTTCATTGGCGGTTATGTTTCTTCTCTCTAAGATTTGGTTTGATCGGCGGGCTATATGGTTTAGATTTGAATCTATTGACTGTTGATTTTGCCTGCTGCTTTGGTGGATGATTGAACCCATAGTGTTCCTCCTTGTAACGTGTTTATGATATGAATACCAGTCTTATCACAAACCGTATCCTTAGCTTACATGCCTGTCAATGATACACTGCAAAATTTAATTTATCTGTTTAATTCTTACCATATGAATACCAGTATCATTACAAACCGCTACATCGATGTTTATTGTCCGTCAACGATTCACTGTTAAATTTGGTTATTCGCTGTACTGAACTTTTATCTTCTGGCTCACCTAAAGGAAAAGCGTTTGTAAATTATTTAGATAACGATTGCCGCGCTTTGTTTTTTCAATCATGCTATCTGTGATTATGAGCATATCTTCCTCAAGCGCAGCATGACAACGATTGAGAATTTCTTCCTTTGTCAGCTGTGTTCGATCACATATGCTTGCTAGCTCTATTGGCTCATGTAGTCTGAGGTGATTTAGCATAAACTCAAATAACTGTTGCGAATGCTCAACCTGGTGTTCAACACAGCGGTGGGTTGGTGCTGTCTGGTACAATCCTGGGTTTCGATAGCGCTGATAGCGGGTGATACCATGATGCGTGGTTATTTTCGATGAAGCACCGTTACCACAGCCAATATAATCACCAAATTTCCAATAGTTCATATTATGTTTACATCGGCTACCCTTTGCTGCGTATGCTGATATCTCGTACTGTTCCAGATGTGACTTATTGAATAGCTCTTGTCCTCTCATGTCCATCTGGTGAA
Organism: Proteobacteria bacterium UBA1278; assembly: GCA_002308435.1. Taxonomy (GTDB): domain Bacteria; phylum Pseudomonadota; class Gammaproteobacteria; order Comchoanobacterales; family Comchoanobacteraceae; genus UBA7916. The sequence goes on from DBUY01000025.1 coordinate 16,509, forward strand.
GTTTGTCTTCATCTGGCCGATTCGGCGGCTGCTTTGAGAATAGAGTGCCAGGTTCAATGGTTAATTCATACCAAGATAGATGTGTCGTTTTGAAGCTGATTCCATGTCTGAGGTCTGCCATTGCTTCAGAGACTGATTGATCTGGAAGCCCATACATGATATCGATATTCACTTCATCAAATTCCATATCGAGTGCAGTTTGTATACTTTTCTCTGAATCAGTCCGACTATGTGATCTGCCAAGACGACTCAATGCCGTGTTGTCGAAGCTTTGAACGCCAATTGAGACACGGTTAACACCACTTTGCTTCCAATCCTTCATTTTTGCTGATTCAAATGAAGAAGGATTCATCTCCAAGGTGATTTCGCAGTCTGGTGCGCAATCATAGGTTGAATATATCGTGTCGAGTATTCGATGGACCTCTTTGGTTGGAAATAGGCTGGGTGTCCCGCCGCCGATAAAAATACTTATCAGTTGGCGGTTTTCAGCATGCTTGGCACTATCTATGATATCTTGACGCAGTGCTGATGTATATTGCTCAAAATCATCCGACGAATTTTTTTTGAACGAGTTGAAGTCACAGTATGGACATTTCTCAATACACCATGGCACATGGCAGTATAAGCTGAGTGGCGGCTTATTCATCCTCGCGTAGTCTCAGCTCGAATAAAATTCGATCGATCAGTTTGCCATGATAGAAACAGTCATTTTTGCATAGTTTTATACGTTTGAACCCGGATTTCTCCGCGACACGATGTGATGCCTTATTCTCAGTCAGTGTGTATGCCTTGATGGTATTGACATTTAAAAAGTGTAATCGCGCATATTCCGTGCAATAGATGGCAGCATGTGTGGCAATACCGTGTCCCCAGTAGTCTGGATGAAGCTCATAGGATATCTCAATGGTTTTATCCGTGCTGAGTAATGTGTGAAGTCCTACTGTACCGATGAGCATATTTTGGTGATAGATGCCCCAATATCGTCCGGTTCCTTTCCATTCTTTACTGATTAAGTTATTGATCTCTTTTTGTGCGTCAGCAAGGTCATTCGGGATGGCCTGTTCAGGTAAGTAGGGGACTAATTTTGGATGTGTAAATAATTCGTAGAATATCTGTACATCTTCAACTCTGAGGTCCCCAAGTGCAGCGAGAGGATGGATGATCTCATGTTCTTCGTGCATCGCTGTGTCATTGATTTTATATAGAGTTTATTGTATCATCCGTAATGTAAATAAACCACTCTATCTCTTGCGATTTATCGCGATTATCGTCTTTTTAGTCTTCTATGCCCATGTCTCAATTCCGCCCCAACTGCACTATACTGGCGATTGAATCCTCATGTGATGAGACGTCTGCAGCTATTTATGCGCCCGAGAGGCGCTTATTGGTTCAGGAGACCTACACGCAAATTGCCTTGCACGCACAGTATGGGGGTGTCGTACCTGAGTTAGCAGCTAGGAGTCATTTGGAAAAGCTCTATAGCGTTGTTGAGCATGCACTCTCGCGCGCAGAGCTTACTCTAGATAGGGTTGATGCTATTGCCTATACACGCGGTCCAGGTCTAGTAGGGCCACTGCTCATTGGTGCGAGTTATGCAGATGCTTTGTCTTATGCGCGTCAGCTTCCACTGTTGCCTGTTCACCATCTTGAGGCACATATTACGATACCGTTGCACGCTTTTTCAGATCTTGATTTTCCGTTTATTGCACTCTTAGTGTCGGGAGGTCACACTGAGCTGATATATGCTAGAGATCTCGGTCAGTACGAATTATTAGGCAGCACTTTGGATGATGCTGCCGGTGAAGCATTTGACAAGTGCGGTAAAATGCTAGGAATTGACTATCCAGCCGGGCCCCAACTTGCTGCCAATGCAGATGCATATACGGGTAAAACACTTCCAGTCTTACCAACACCACTCAAGCATCGCAAAACATTGGATTTTAGTTTTAGTGGGCTCAAGACAGCATTTTCTCGGCTTTTAGATAGCCAGCGTGTGCACTTTTCTGATGATGCTTTTGCGTGTGCTGTTCAAAAAACGATTGTTGATGCGCTGGTAACTCGGTTAGCATTAGCTTGTGACCAGATTACAGATGTACCTATTGTTGTGGCAGGCGGTGTTGCGGCAAACTCAGCACTGCGCCGGGCTGTCGATGACCTAGCGACGCGACTTGGGCGCCGCTGCTATTTTCCAGATATCGCGTACTGCACTGACAATGCTGCGATGATTGCTCACAATGCCTATCTTCGTTGGCAACGGTTTGGTGTGCCGCTACGTCCTGATCACATGGTACAGCCGCGTTGGCCAATAAGCTGATGTTTTGACGATTTAGCAGTTGTTTCAACTATTTATTCTTGAAAATCAACTATTTTAATTATACCTCTGCCTGTGTTACGTATGTCCTGATGTAGACAGTAAAATTCGATTGTATTGATCAACTTAAATCGACGTTATGATGGATTTTCTGTGCGCGTGTGATTAAGTTGTCGAGTGATCATGGATTTTATGTTTTGATGATGGCTTATGATAATTAATGTGCTGACCAGTACGCTGGGTATGCTTAGTATATTCGTGCTTGACTGCATAGAGATCAGGATTGGTGTCATGATTGCGCAGATAATTGAGCTGAATCCGCTGTTTCTTGATATGTACAATGACATTGACCATATGCAGAGCCCGAAGAGCCCAATCATGGGGCTAGTTGTGAGGATTACACCAAGGTATGTTGCGGCACCTTTACCACCTTGGAAACGGTGAAATATTGGGAAAAGATGTCCAATTGTTGCTGCAACACCACAGACGTATGCACTCGGTAGCTCATAGCCTGCATAGAGTGCGATGGCTGTGGTGCTTACGCCTTTGAGAATATCGAGTAAGAATGTGAGTGCCGCTGCTTGTGGATGCGCGCTACGCAACATATTTGTGGCACCTGGGTTTTTAGAGCCATAGCTCCTAGGATCTGGCAGCTGGAACCAATTGGCTATCCAGATCGCATTCATAACGCTGCCCACGCAATAGCAGCCAAACACAATTGTTGCTAACAATAAAGACGAATTCATAATGCATCATTTTATCATTCACTGTGAATAATATCTATATTTAGCTGTGATATGGAGTGGATTTAAGTTGCCATGGCCCCATAATTTTTCTGCAGGTTTTCCTAAAATGCGCTATAGAGAACTCAATAAGGAATAAAGGGTATGATTATGATCAATGCGCTTGTAGAAACTTTTTGTGGAACGCTGGCTACGGCTGTTGTTTTTTATGCAGTCAATGAAATCAACAGTGCGAGGTTACTGGCACTTGAGAACTTATCTGCATCTGAGTCAGCATTGATGAATATGCTTAAAAGTTCACCTTATGAATCTGCCGTCATCACACCGGAAGATGACAAGAACATGCAGTCTATGGATATTGACGAGCTATTTTTCGTCTGCTCGCAGTTGAGCGATCGTTCGCTTAAGATGCTTTCCAACAATGATCCTCAAGCAATGCTCGCCTATGATCAATTTGTGCACTACACAAGACATCTCCTCAAGAAATGTATTGGTCTCAAAACGGTGCTAGATAACCAAGAGGATATCTTTGCTGTTTTGTATCATCCACTGCGTTCGCGTCATATTGGAAAAATATCGGCGATGATTTCAGATAATTTTACCACCTCATCGCTATTACCGTTTCGTCAGCTAGCTGATAAGCTCGATGCTGCATATAATCTGAATATCACAGAACTTCAGAAGCCTAAGTCAAACTCTGTGATCGATGCGGTTGCGCTATACGCAAAATTTAATGCACTTTTTGAAAACATTGATCGTGCACAATATCCTGAAGATATCCTCAAACAGATCACTCAAATCAAAAACGATGTTGATGCTTCTGCAAAAGATCACCTGTCAGCACTCAATGCCCTATTTCTCGAGAATGAATTGAATAATCAACCTGATTTATTCAAAGACCGTCCTGGAACAGTAGCTAATAACTTGATCGCTTACCTTGACTTGATCAAAGAGTCTGATGTGTTTTCTAAAGACCTTAGGAATTATAAGAATCTTGGTGCAATTTCATCGGCAATGAACGCAACGACACTGAATACACCTGGCAGTGGTTATACCATGCCGAGAAGTGTTGTAAATCGTGCTGACGAAATGCGTAAACAGATGCAAAGTCTGAGAGAACTTTCCACTGAAAGATCACGTGCAATCGATGTAATCACGCCACTTCATAAAAAAGGCAGGCGTCCACAATAGAGCCAATGAATGAGTCTATTTTGGTGGCTTGTCATCCAGTTTGTTTGGTAGTAGACTGAAATTAGTTATCGCTAATTATTAATATGTCAGAATTATCAGTTGTTATCACCGGTGGTCTTCACGGAGTAGGCGCAAGTATTGTTGAACGGTTTGCTCAAGAGCAGTGTCAGATTTCTATCATTGCTAATGCAAAAACTGCTGACATGTCAGATATTCAGTCCCGTTTTTCTGACTACCGTAAGATGGGTAGTGAGGTTCGCGTCATCCCGACAAATATTATGGATGATGCTGCGATTAGCCAAGCGATTCAGAAAGCGGCTAGCGCTCACGGTGGTGCCATTGATGTGTGTATTAATGCTGCCTTGATTTCGCAACCGATGACCTACGAAGAAACCACGATCGACAAATTGGATCTCTTCTATCAAGTCAATGCACGAAGTAGTTACAGTATGATGCGTGCCGCTCTCGCATCATTGCGACAATCGCCTAATCCACATGTGTTAAATATTGCCCCTCCCATAAATCTTGATCCACGCGTGATGGGTTACCGTACCGCCTATACTGTTACGCAATATTTTCGAAGCATGCTAACAATCAGCCTCGCCAATGCTGAGGAGTGGCGCGGGATCGCTTGTAATTCTTTGTGGCCTGTTAAGCCGTTTACGGATGGTGGAAACCTTGGAATTTACCAGTCACACATCGATCTGAATAGTGGATTAAAGCGGATGGCTATGTTCAGTGAGGCTGCCTATGGCGTTGTCACTCAACCAGCTGATCGTTTTAATGGTGAGTTTTTTTACGATGAAGAAATACTTGATATACTCGGGGTATCATTAACCCAGTTTGATGTTGATGCGCATCACAGTCTTGATGCCAATGAGCCCAACTTCAACACCGAGCGCGTGCTGGATGCTGCAGAAGCGCTAATGGATTAATCGTCAGTCAACGACAATTAGTGAGTATACGCAGATATAGCTTATTACATACTGCCCTTCGGTTAGTGGGCTTCTAGGGTAAAACACACTGTGGCGATTGGTTCATCTGTTTACAAGACGAGATTAATGAGCTTATTTGGGACATAAATTGTTTTTTTAATCGAGTCTCGTTTTTCGTATTGTTTTTTGAGTGTATCGTCTCTCTCCAATGCATCCATCACATCTGTTTCCGTCGCGCCACTGTTTATCTTGATAATGCCTTTCTTTTTACCATTGATTTGTACGACAATAATAGTTTCACTGGCTTGATTGATGATTTCGTCATCTGCTGTTGGCCATGTTGCCTTGGCAATATCATCACCGTAGTTGAGTGTTTGCCAGAGATTATGTGTAATATGTGGCGTTATCGGGTTCAGAACACGCAATAGAATTGAGAAGGCGTCACGAAGATATCCATCTCCATCCGGTTGCCCTTGTAATTTGGTGACACTTTGAAAAAGCTTCATCGCGCCTGATGCCACTGTGTTGAGCTGGATATGATTCGCGTCACGCTGTATCGTGTTCAGTTCCTTGTGGATATCAATCAATATTTGCAGTGTGCCTTTGGCAAATTTTTGATCGCTGTGTGGCGCAGTCATGAGTTGATCTCGGTGTATATCAGTGAAGGCCCACACTCTCTTCAAAAATCGATAGCATCCCTCAATTGCACCATCAGACCACTCCAGGTCTTGAGTTGGCGGTGCTGCGAAGATGACAAACAAACGAATTGTATCTGCGCCATACTCCTGAATCAGTGTGTCTGGTGAGACCACATTGCCTTTTGATTTGGACATTTTTGCCCCATCTTTTAGCACCATGCCTTGTGATAATAGCCGCGTAAATGGTTCATTGACACTGGTCAGTTCTAAATCAGCGAGAACTTTTTGCATGAATCTCGCATAGAGTAAATGTAATATTGCATGCTCAATGCCCCCAATGTATAGATCGACGCCTAGCCAATTATCGTTAACTCGGGTGCAAATGCCACCCTGTCCCTGATTAATGAAATAATGATAATACCACGATGAGTCCACAAATGTGTCAAATGTGTCTGTCTCTCTGGTTGCTGGGCCGCCACAGTGTGGGCAGGTGGTTTCGTAAAATGATTGACAGTTTTTGAGTATGGCCTCACCGTATTGATAATCGACATCTTCAGGTAGTTTAACGGGCAGGTTGTCCTCACTTTCAGGAACTTCTCCGCATTTTGGACAATGGATAATGGGTATTGGAACTCCCCAATAGCGCTGTCTTGATATACCCCAGTCGCGCAAGCGATAGGTCGTCTTTCTTTTTCCCATCTTTAGCTTTTCAAGCTGATTAATGATCTTTTCGCATGCATCTGCTTGTGATAGTCCAGTGTGTGTGCCAGCGTCAATGAGCTTTTGTTGATCATCGTAGACGTCTTTGACGGGTAGTTGATACTTACTTGCAAAGGCGTGGTCGCGCTCATCCTCGGCTGGAACGGCCATAATCGCACCTGTCCCGTAACTCATGAGAATATAATTCGCAATCCAAATGGGTATTTCAGATTGATCAATCGGATTGATCGCAGTCAATGGAGTTGCAATTCCTTTCTTTTCAGCAGTCTGAATATCGGCTTCGGCGGTTGATTGTTTTTTGCAGTCATCGATAAATGATTGGATGGCAGGATTCGATTTACCCAACGTTTGTGCAATAGGGTGGTCTGCCGCAATGGCCATAAACGTTGCTCCATAAAGCGTATCGGCGCGTGTTGTGAAGACGGTCAGTTTCTCATTGCTATTTTTAATTGGGAAGGTAATCTGAGCTCCCCGTGAGCGGCCAATCCAGTTTTTTTGCATTGTTTTTACAGCATCAGGCCAATTGTCAAGTGTGTCGAGATCATCATCTAAGCGATTGGCATAATCGGTAATACGACAAAACCATTGCGCGATCTCTTTTTGTTCTACAACCGCGTTTGAACGCCAGCCTCTACCATTGACAACCTGTTCATTAGCCAATACGGTTTGGTCGACCGGGTCCCAGTTGACAATGGCATTTTTCTTATAGACAAGCCCTTTCTCATACATCTTGAGGAACAGCCATTGTTGCCAGCGGTAGTAATCACTGTCGCATGTTGCAAACTCTCTAGACCAATCGAATGCAAACCCAATACGTTGTAGCTGCTCCCTCATATGCCGCATATTTTCGCGTGTCCACTCAGCGGGATGACTCTTGTGTTTGATGGCGGCGTTCTCGGCAGGTAAGCCGAAGCTATCCCAACCCATCGGTTGTAAGACGTTATAGCCCTGCATAATTTTGATTCGTGTTTTCACATCGCCGATGGTGTAATTACGGACATGCCCCATGTGGATGTTACCACTTGTATACGGAAACATACTCAGGCAATAGTAGTTCTGATCTCGTCGATTGTTACTATCGGTCTTTGTTTTGAATGTTTGCTCTGTGTGCCAAAAGGATTGTGCTGCCTTTTCTATGGTGTCGGGCCGATAGTGATTTGACATTACTCATACTTGTAGTGGATGTTCCGTATTATAAACAGCCACGGTGAGTGCATCAATCTCTTTATGTATTTTCTGACTGATTAGTCTCTGATTTCTTAAGTTTTTTCACTAATAGCCACTTAATTTGTCGCTCACTTGCTGAACGTATTATAAATTCAAATTGTTTGATGGTTAACTTTTCGCCTTTTGACGGGATATAGCCAAGATATTTTAGAACAAGGCCGCCAATGGTATCGATATCGTCATCCATTAATTGGCATTTAAAATGTTGATTAAAGGCTTCGATTGGAGTGATGCCTTCAACTGCATAATAACCATTATTCTCTTTAACAATGTTTTTTCCGATATGCTGTGGATCATGTTCGTCTTCGATTTCTCCTGTGATTTGCTCAATTACGTCTTCAATGGTTATCACGCCGGTAAAGTCACCATACTCATTGATAACAATCGCCATGTGCTGATGCTTACGCTGAAACTCTGCGAGTAGATTATTCAATTTTTTATTTTCTGGAATAAAAAGGGCTTTCCTCACTAGGTCTAGAGCACTTTTCTTGCTTCGACTGACAACGAGATCTTTGGCAAGTAATATCCCGAGGACTTTCTTATTGTCTTTATCAACAACAGGAAATCGAGAATGCCCAGATTTTCTGATCAGCTTTTTGATGTGATCAAGCGAATCGCTGTCTTGGATGACATCAACCGCCGATCGGGTTATCATGATATCCTCAGCGGCCTTTTGCTCCAAATCGAGTATTCGTATGAGCTGTTGCCCCTCGTATGAATCGATCACTTTTTGTGATATTGCCTGATTACAGTAGTCGCGAAACATGTCTTTGTTTGAGGGCTGTCGCAGATAGCCAAGTATGCTTGCAATCTTGTCAATAATAGATGACGGGGTTTTTCCGCTTGACATCAGTGATGATCCTGTTCATATGCTTGGATTATTTCTTGAATGAGACGATGCCTAACGACGTGGCTATTATCAAAGGTTGTATGGCTAATATCTCCAATTTTTTGTAATATTTTTCGGGCATGACTTAAACCAGAGGCTTGAGCCTTTGGTAAATCAATTTGGCTAGGATCTCCCGTGATGCACAACCGGCTATTTTGGCCAATTCTTGTCAATATCATTTTCATTTGCTCTATTGTGGTGTTTTGACCTTCATCTAATATGATGAACGCGTTTGCAAGTGTTCGACCACGCATGAATGCGAGTGGTGCAATTTCGATCACATTGTCACTCAGCAGTTTCTTACGCTTATCGCTTGGCATGAGTGCTTGTAATGAGTCGTAGAATGGTTGTAGATAGGGGTTAAATTTCTCATTGATATCACCCGGTAAGAACCCAATACTTTCCCCTGCATTGACCGCTGGCCGGACCAGGATGATTTTTTTAATCTCGTGCTTCATGAGTGCGTCAACTGCCGCAGCGACGGCGAGGAATGTTTTTCCTGTTCCAGCTGGTCCATAAGCAAAACTGACTGTGTGATCTCGAATATTATTGATGTATTCAATTTGACGTTTATTTTGTAAAAAAACTTGTCGATCAGGTAGTTGTATGGCAGTTACTGTGTGATTGGCCTGTTTCTTTCCAGGCTTCTGATCTGATAGGTATCTACGCACTGTGCTTGGATCTAGGGTTCGATCCGTCTCTGTATACTCGTAACATGCTCTGATTACATTGACTGCTGTTGCTACAGCGATTGTATCTCCGCTGATACTCAGGCTATTTTCGCGCTGTTTGATATCGACTTTCAGACTTTCCTCGATGATAGTGAGATGCTCGTTACAAACCCCGCACAACGCTTTTATACGTTCTGGATCGTGCGGTAAGAGTCTAAGCTTCTGTTTGCTTCTTTCTGCAGGCAATGGATGCTCCCTGTGCGATTACAGAGTGATTATAGCATGATGTTGATAAATATCTTGTTTTTATCGAGCTATTCGTTGCGACATATTCCAGAATAAGTGCTTAACTCTGTTCTTAGGCACACTCACTAGCTGAGATGACGGGTTGCCTATTATCATGAAAGGCCGCAATGCGCCCTCGAAGGCTGTTTTCTTGTTTCTCTGTGATTTGTACACTCAACATCGTGCCTATATGTGCAGCGGTTCCTGGGAAATTGACGATTCGATTATTTTCTGTTCTACCGGAGATCTCGTTTTTGCGTTTTTTCGAGATGCCCTCAACTAAAACGGGCATTGTTTCACCGATCATCTCATTAGCGATCTGATTGGCATGGTATTTGAGACGCTGTTGCAGTCGTGCAAGACGCTCCTTCTTAGTTGATAGAGGTACTTCATCAATCAGTTCACTCGCGGGTGTCCCTGGTCGAGGGCTGTAAATAAAACTGAACGATTGATCAAATTTGATGGTGTCAACTAACTGCATAGTTGCTTCGAAATCGGACTCTGTTTCTCCTGGGAAACCAACAATGATATCCGTTGAAACCCGAAGGTTGGGCCGTTTGTCGCGCAGACGCTCAATAATAGAAATGTAGTGCTCGACCGTGTAGTCCCGCTTCATTTTCTTGAGGATGCGGTTACTACCACTTTGTACGGGTAGATGGAGATGATTACATAGCTTAGTCTGTGCAGGGTCGTATGCTTCGATGAGTGTCTCATCAAACGCTTGTGGATGGGAGGTCGTGAAGCGTATGCGTTCAATCCCGTTCAGTTGACTTATTGCTGTTATCAGCAATGCTAGGTTGGCTTCTGTGTCATCGTGTAATTTGCCATAATAATCATTGACGTTTTGACCCAGTAAAATGATTTCTCTTGCACCGGTTTGGACGAGACTCTTGGCTTCATGCATGACATCAGAGAAGTTTCGGGATATTTCCTCTCCTCGTGTATACGGGACAATACAATAGCTGCAAAATTTATTACAGCCCTCCATGATGGTGAGATAGGCTGAGATATTACTTCGTGTGTTCATTGGCAAATGATCAAACTTCTCAATGGCAGGGAAACTCACATCGATTTGCTTCTGATTTGTACGACGGCAGGCACTATAGAGATCACCGAGTCTATGGATAGTTTGTGGTCCGATTACAATCTGTACGAAGGGGGCCCGTTTGAATATTTGTTCAGCTTCTTGAGAGGCAACACAGCCGGCAACTGCAATGACAGCATTTTCTTTATAACCTAGTGATTTTTTCCATCGACCAAGTTCAGAAAATACTTTTTCCTGGGCTTTTTCACGAATCGAACAGGTGTTGAGAATGACTAAGTCAGCTTCAGATACATTGGTTGTCGGCTGCATTTGATGTTGTTGTTGTAACTGATTACCCATCATCTCTGAGTCGCGCTCGTTCATCTGGCAACCTTGCGTTTTAATAAAGTATCTTTGTGATGATGTTTGCATCTGCCTAGCCATAGATTTCCTCACTCAGCATCATATTAGTTGCCTGTTTCTTCGCTATCATATTGTATTTCATCGAGTTTATAAATAAATAGATAATTGATGGCAAGCAGTGCAGGTATGATGGATAGTGCATTCCGCCAGCTGGTGAGATCATAGCTGTGTCTAGATACCTCCACGAGCTGAGCGCCAATGTAGGGTTGCAGAAAACTACTCAGGTTAACGATGAAGTTAGTCACTGCCACGGCAGTTGCTGTTAGATGTAAGTTGACTTGCCGTGAGGCATAGACAAAAACCAATGGTTGTGCGGCAATGCCAGAGCCAACAACAAACATCAATAGCATTGAGCTGATGACGCCAGTTTGCGCGCTGAATAGTATTGCAAGCATACCGCCTAGTGATAGGGTAGTGCCAACGATAAGTAGTCGTTTTTTGTGAGTGATTTCCCCCGCTAGCCAACCAAATAAGGGTGCAATCACACAGGCTCCCCAGAACATCATGCTGGTTATATTACCTGCGGTGATCTCGGTTGTGCCGAGATCCTGCTGGAAAAATTGAATCGCCCAAGCAACAAATAATTGGATCGGGCTGAACATCGTCATCCCAATCATACCGGCAATCCATATTTGTGGTTTTCGAAGTACTGTCCAGATATCCTTCAGGAGCAGGGAGGCGTCAAGCGGTGTATCATCGTGTGATTCCTTATCCTCTATTGTCGCAACTGCAAGAATAAACAACACGACACCGACAATAATGATTAAAGAGTAAAAGTAAAATTGATGATACTGGTTGAACGCTGGCGCAATTGATTCCGAAAATATTCCGCCTAGCATACCAAATGTAGTCGTTAATCCGGCCAGTAATGGATAGTATCGTTTTGGCAACCATTCACTGGCGATTTTTAGAACACTCACGAATGCAAATGCAGACCCAAATCCAATTAACAGTCGAGCAAAAACATAGGTGTAGAAGTCACTCGTATATCCAGATAGCATCGTTCCCACAAGACAGAGTGCAATAACACTGGGTAAAATTCGCTTTGCTCCGTACTCATCAAGTAGTGGCCCGCAGAAGAGTTGCATGGGTGTATAGATCGCAAAGAAACTTAATTCGACCATGCCGAATTGATTTGGACCAATTTGTAAGCGGTTCATGATGTTATTCATCATGATGGCGGGTATGAGTTTGAGTATGAAATCGTAAAAATAGAATGATGCAGCAACGATATACATGAGCCATGCATGAGCACGGGTAATTTTTTTATTCATAGTGGATGTGTATATAACCAGTGTATAGTCTACATCAAATACAGTCTGTTTTCCAGGTCGATCGATTTTGCAGGTTAGTCTGTGTCTTGGTTTAATCTTTCCAGCAGGATCTTGTTAGCAATCTTTGGATTGATCTTGCCTTGGCTTTTTTTCATCACTTGGCCGACAAAAAAGCCCAGTAATTTATGATTGCCATCGCGGTATTGCTGTACTTGTTTAGTGTTATTCGCTAATACGTCATCAACTATCGTGGTAATTTGAGCCGTGTCGCTAATTTCTTCAAGGCCTTCGGTTTGGATGATTGATGTTGCTGAATCACCGGATGTCCACATTTTTTCGAATATTAATTTTGCGTTATTGTTGGAGATCTTTTCTTGATCCAGTAGCTGCAGTAGTTCTGAAAGTTGTTTAGGATGTATGGGTGTTTCGCTAAACGCTTGATCAGTCTTGTTCTCTGATTCAGCAATTGGGCCGAGAATCCAGTTTGCTAATGTTTTTGGAAGGCATGCATCTTGTTGTATTACACTATCGAATAGCCCTGAGAAGGCTTTGTCTTGACTGATGACCCGGGCATCATAGCTAGATAACTTGTATTTCTCGATGTAGCGTTTTTCTATGGCTTTTGGAGATTCGGGCATTTCCTGTCGTATTTTTTCAATATCGCTTTCGCTGATGTCAATATATGGGATGTCAGGGTCTTTGTGGTAGCGATAGTCATGTGCATCTTCTTTCCCGCGCATGAAATGCGTAACCCCTTTTGCCTCATCAAATAAACGCGTCTCTTGAGTCACTTCCTGGCCGTCTTCTAATATCTCTGCCTGTCTTTGTATTTCATAATGTAATGCTTTTTCAACGAATTTAAAGGAATTGATGTTTTTGATTTCGACTTTTGTGCCAAAAGGCGCATCTTCATGCCTTCTCAGAGAAATATTCACATCAACTCGCATGGAGCCCTCTTGCATATTTCCATC
>DBUY01000025.1:30107-50590 GCA_002308435.1 Proteobacteria bacterium UBA1278
CCTCTTGCATATTTCCATCACAAATATCATAGAATACAATCAACCGGTGCAGGGCTTTGATGTACGCGACTGCCTCTTTCGGACTTCGCATTTCTGGTTCGGACACGATTTCTAGTAGCGGCATTCCCGCTCTATTCAGATCGATACCAGTTGCAGTCTTGCTATAGTCATGTGTGCTTTTACCCGCATCCTCTTCAAGGTGGCTATGATGAATGTTTATCCGTTTGTGTCCTTGATCTGTTTCTATATCAACATGTCCACCTGTGAGTATGGGGTGATAATGTTGTGTGATCTGATAGCCTTTCGGGAGATCAGGATAATAATAGTTTTTGCGGTCAAACGAGATGCGATTTTGAATAGTGGACTCTGTCGCTAAGCCGAATCGTATTGCTTGCTTGATCGCAGCCTGATTAAGGACCGGTAACGTTCCGGGTAGGGCACAGTCAACAATATTTGCTTGAACGTTAGGGCCTGCACCGTAGACTGTCCCTGATGTTGAGAATAACTTTGACTGTGTTGTGAGTTGTGCATGGACCTCTAAGCCAATTACAACGTGCCATTGCATAGACATGGGCTCTCCTAATCGTTGACAGACGGCGGTATAATTTTATGCCAGTTAGTGACCGTTTGGTACTGGTGTGCGCAGTTGAGAATCGTTTTTTCATCCCATTTTTTACCAATGATTTGCAGTCCGACTGGTAGGTCGTTCACAAAACCGATGGGCATACTCAATGCTGGTAATTCTGCCAGGTTCACCGGGATAGTGTACACATCTTGTTGATACATTTTCGTGGGGTCATCTTGAAACTGATTGAGTTGGAATGCTGTAGACGGTGCAGTGGGCGCGACTATAACGTCGACTTGATGCCAGGCCTCGTCGAAATCATGTCTAATTAGGTTACGGATGTTCTGCGCTTTGTTGTAATAATCATTACGATATCCACTGCTGAGCGCGTACGTACCAATCATGATTCGCCGCTTTACTTCATCGCCGAAGCCTTGCGAGCGTGAGCGTGCGTACATTGTGTCGATGTCCTCACTGTGCTGGCAGCGATGTCCGTATATATTTCCATCGAACCTTGCTAGGTTGGAGGATGCCTCGCATGGTGCGATTGTATAATATGCTGATATACAGTGTTTAACGTCTGGTAAGTCGATTTCAACACAGGATGCGCCGAGTTTCTCAAGCTCCTTGATTGCTGTCTGCATGATGTTTTCGACTGATTGATCTCCAAAATTCTCAAAATACTGTTTTGGTAATCCGATTTTCATGCCGCGGATGGAGTTGTTTAACTTGCTTTGATAATCGTAGTCTGGTTGTTTGACACTTGTCATGTCGTTAGCAGGATCATGACTGGCCATGGTAGAGAGTAGAATCGCGCAGTCTTCAGCGCTAGCTGCCATAGGACCTGCCTGATCTAAACTGGATGCAAATGCGATCATACCAAAACGAGAGATCACACCATAGCTTGGCTTGATCCCTGTTATACCGCAAAACGCTGCTGGCTGTCTGATTGAACCACCGGTATCGGAACCGGTAGCAGCTGGCGATAGTCGCGCGGCGACTGCTGCAGCACTTCCTCCTGATGATCCTCCAGGTACATGTGTTGATTTCCATGGGTTTTTAACTGCGCCAAAGGCGCTGTTCTCATTCGATCCGCCCATGGCAAATTCGTCCATGTTACATTTTCCCAGTATTACCATGCCCGCACGGCGGCAGTTTTTAATGATGGTGGCATCAAATGGCGATTGGTATCCTTGCAGCGCTTTAGATGCACAGGTGGTTGGCATATCTACGGTACAGAAATTCTCTTTGACAAGTAGAGGTATTCCAGCAAGTGCTTGTAATGGCTCACCGTTCGCTCTTGCTTCATCGATTTCTTTGGCACGCATCATGCTGCTTGTGCGGGCGATGTGAGTGACTGAATTTAGGGTGGTGTCGTGTTTTTGGACTCTGTCGTGATAGTGTCGACACAGCTCTGTAGCAGAGATTTTTTTGCTTTGTAGTGCGTTAATCAGTTCTGCAATGCCTTGGTATTTCATGATGTCGGCTCGTCGTGGTTAATGACTTTTGGTACTGTGAAATATCCGGTTGATTCGTCATAGTGAGCGTAACAATCGCCTTTGGTTTTCTTGACACTAGTTTGTTTGATGTCTTCACGAAGTGTGTTGCATGCAGAATCGGTGTAGTCGCTTTGTTTCGTCGGACAGACCTCTATGTCATCCATGGAATGGAAAAGGTCGTCCATTTTGCTCAAATCGCCTCTGAGACGTTCTCTGAGTTGCTCCGTGAGTTCCAGCGCCGACGCCTTGGCAATGCGATCGATCTCAGCGCAACTGATTGTGCTTTTGTTCATGCGATTGTTGGGCATTTTAGTATCCCTATGATATTGATAAAAATGCTTGTGTCAAGCGTTTTCTTGGGCTAACCTATGCAATGAGATCAGTTGATTAGGAAGAAGAACATGGTTATTGCACGATATCACTCTTTGATGGATTCATTCACACAGAAGTACTCCATTGACCTGGGTACTGCAAACACACTCATTTGCAACGTCAAAGGTGAAGTAATCCTTAACCAGCCATCTATTGTTGCAGTGAGTACCAATCAAGCGAACCCTAAAGACATGATCTGTGTTGTTGGTGACGAGGCGAAGCGTATGGTTGGTAAAACACCTGGGCGCATTAAAACCGTGCGGCCACTTCGGGAGGGTGTAATTGCTGACTTCCATTTGACCGAAAAAATGTTGCAACATTTTATCGCCAAAGTGCACAATAGCTCCATATTCAAGCCAAGACCAGTTGTCGTCATCTGTGTGCCATGTGGGTCTACTCAGGTAGAGCGACGCGCCATCAAGGAATCTGCTTACGGAGCGGGCGCTCGCTATGTACGCTGCATTGACGAGCCACTTGCTGCGGCACTTGGTGCCAACTTGCCGATTGATGGTCCGAGTGGCAATATGATAGTTGATATTGGTGGTGGAACGACTGAGATTGCGATTATTTCACTCAATGGGATTGTTTATGCTCAGTCAGTTCGAATTGGTGGGGATGCTTTCGACGAAGCGATCATTACCTATGTGAGACGGCGTTATGGATGTCTAATCGGTGAGGCGACTGCTGAACGGATTAAGCTAACCATAGCGACTGCATTTCCGACTACTCAAGATCTTGAAATGGAAATCAGCGGTCGTCTGGTCTCCGAAGGTGTGCCGCGCAGTTTTATATTGCGTAGCAGTGAGGTACTTGAGGCGTTGACTGAGCCGCTATCAGGTATAATTACCGCAATCCGTGCTGCACTCGAGCAAGTGCCACCTGAGTTGTCTGCCGATATCAATCAACGAGGTATGGTCCTGAGCGGAGGTGGGGCGCTACTTGCTAATATTGACCGTCTCATTGCTGAGGAAGTTGGTCTTCCAGTGATCATCGCTGATAACCCCAAGACTTGTGTTGTGCGCGGCGGTGCGAAGTTGCTTGAGGTATTTGATCAAGCAACTGCAAATTTGTTATCCGATGACTAAATCTACATACTAGTTATGCGGAGCCGTTACTCGTCACATTTTGTAAATCTACCAACCTTTTGGATTTTACTGTTCATGCTCTCTGTGCTTGCAACAGATTACGGGACTGGTGGTTATATACATGACCGATTATTGCACTTTCAACAGGCAATTTACCAATTTGTGGATCATGCTCATCGGGCTCTATTGCATAAAAAGCTACTACTGGCAAAGATTCAACATCTAGAAGACAGATCTGACACTGCGCATAAGCAGGTTGCACAGTTACGCTATGATATTTCACAACATCAAACGATAATTTCTGAAAACAAACATTTACGACGAATGCTTGGCATCAAGGCGATCGTGCGCCATCCTTTATTCACGCAGCCTATCCGTATTTCTAGATCATTATCTGACCACTCCGTGATCGCAAAGCGGCCGCAGGGTGTAGTCAGTGCCGGTATGTTGGCACTAAATGAAGAGGGTATTGTCATCGGTCGTGTAGCCTCGGTGACTCAGAGCACGCTTCGAATACTCATGCTTAATGATATGAAAAGTGCATTGCCTGTTGTTGTCTCTGATCAGTATGTAAATGCAGTTGCAGTGGGTAATGGCCGAGGTGTTGATCTTTTGCATATGCCCATTGATTCTGCCATTAAGCCGGGTGATGTTGTCAGGACTGTGCAGACATTTCCAGATGGGGTCAATTATCAGACTATAGGGCAAGTGGCCAGTGTTCAAGCATCACCTGATCGCACTTTTCTAATCGCAAAACTTTCACAATCTACTATGTTGACGAGTCTACAATGGTTAATTCTCATCTAGTACTAAGAGAATTATCCTCAGAAACGCTGGCGTTGGTTCTGCGGGAGATGCTTGCGGCAACACTTGCATTAACCTTGTATTTTGTTGTATCGATGGCCCTGGTTGATATCGGTTTATTGAATCGGTATGTTCTGTTTTTTCTTTTTATCCGTATGTTAGAGGTTTTATTTGAAGACAGGCTGTCTCCTATGGTTTGTACGATTCTTGCTTTTTCTGATGATGTGCTAAATTTCTTGTATCCTGGTCTTTCTACCGCACTCATATTATTGTATTTACATGTTGCCCGACCACTCTTTAATAGAAATATCCAATCGTCTGTTCCTGAACTTGTTTTGATCGTGCCATATGCAGTCTCTGCGTATTGTCTTTGTTGGTCGCTGGACTATGCACTCTCGTCTTTTATCCATGCTTCAAAAATTCATTTTGTTGCATGATGCATCATGATTCACTTTTGGAGTTGTTGACGCCCGGTCATGTTTCTTAAATTGCGATGCAACTGTTGTTTTCTGATGAGATGAAAGGCTAGCATAACCATGCCGATATACCCCGCATAGTATACACTAATATCTAATGGGCTATTTGTCTCAATCATGGATACCACAGTACCTGCGATCAAGCTTGACAGTGCATACACCGATGCCGTCAGTGACGTCATCAAGCCTGCACCTGTATCTTTTTTATTAATTGACTGTGTCGTTGTCATGAACAAATTGATAATCATGATATTCGAACAAAGAAATGAGCAATAAAAAAGTGCTAAATAAGCTGCGTATTGAATAGTGCCACTGGCTAGACTAAAATTTACAACGTAGGCTATTGCTAACACACAGCATATGCCAAGCATCGTGTTTGTTACTCTTGTGATCCGGAAGTATCTCAACAGTTGTGTGTTCAATAGTCCTGATAAGTAACCAACGATACCGGTTATGATGCCATACAGTATCGATAACCAGGTTTTTGAGACGCTAAAATGGTCCGTTAGAATCACCGGAAATAGGAAAAACCCAGACTCTATGAGTATGATGGCAAGCATATATTGTAGACAATTTATCTGATACTGCTTATTTCTTGCTACATGAAATAATTGTACGCTCAGCTGTCTCCATGTCATCGATCTATTCACTATTTGTGTGGTTTTCTGTCGAAGCTGACTCTGCGCAATCCCGAAGACCATCAAACCGAATACTGCATTAAGCATAAAAAATGACTGCCAGCCAAATTGACTGCTGATCTGGTTTAGCAGAAATGGTGCTAGCCCGACTACGATATAGGAATATCCGCTGATTCTTGAATACTGCTTAGCACCACTTTCTATATCATAATTTTCATGAATAATTGTTCGAACGATGATCTCTCCAACTGTACTTCCAAGACCAGCGCAACCACGCATGATCATAAATAGCCATGGGGCTCTGCAGAATGCACTTGCAAAGCAAGCCGCAATGTATATAGTCAAGAAGCAGACTAGGCTTTTTCTGCGTCCTACGCGGTCGGATAGAACGCCAATGCTTGCCTGACCAATCATGCTTCCTGCTATGAACGGTAACAACAAAAACGCTTGTGTCGCATTGATGGTGCTACCAAGGTCTACTGCGATATACCCGATGATACCGTAGCTGCCTACATAATTGATCATTCGTAGTGATTCTAGTAGTACCAGTGCGAGTTGTGTGTTTCGATTATTGCTCATGTGTATATGTCAGGTTACCTTGCTATGTATCAATACACGTATTCTATGCACGGTTCAACCCTTTCCACATGGGAGTGTTTTTGAACTTCTATATCTGTTCTTGATGTGTTCATGTTTCTCATCAATCTTCTGAGTCAATCCGCGTACGCTGATGATATGTTATGGTTTGGTTGGGCTAGGAATTGATAATCCGCGATTCTCTTTTTTCGCTCCTGCACTTGGCCGTACAGCTGTCCACATGCAGCTGCAATATCATCACCCCGTGTCTTCCTAACCGTTGTAATAATCCCTTTCTGTTGTAGTATGCGCCTAAATATTTCAATTTGGATAGTGCTACTAGGCTTTAATGTGAGGCTGGAGATTGTGTTGTAGGGGATTAAGTTTACTTTTGCGTGTCGAGGTCCCAATAAAGCAGCTAACGCGTTTGCGTCTTCCACACTATCGTTTTGATTGTTTAGCATGACATATTCATAGGTTATTGATCGTCCTGTTATCCTTGTGTAATAATCGCAAGCCTCAATCAGCTTCTTAACCTCGTAACGGCGATTGATGGGGACTAGCTTGCTTCGCGTTTTGTCATTAGCTGCATGGATAGAGACCGCTAATGCCGCTTGACACTGGTCGGCAAGTCTATGCATAGCTGGAACGATTCCTGATGTGCTCACAGTCACTCGATGTTTTGATAGTCCAAAAGCCAAGTCATCTAATAGGATTTCAACAGCACGAAATACATTATGCTCGTTGAGTAAAGGTTCTCCCATTCCCATAAATACAATATTACTGATACGTGGCATGACTTCTGCACCAGATAACTCTTGGATTCTTTGTCCCGCGAAGTAGACTTGGCTTATGATCTCCGCTGTACTCAGATTCCGTAGAAAACCCGCCATGCCAGTCGCGCAGAATTGGCAAGCAAGTGCGCATCCAACCTGCGACGAGATACACAATGTTGCTCGTTTCTTATCCGGAATATATACTGTTTCAACGGCATTTTTTTCGTCGCATCCGATTAGCCATTTGATGGTTCCACAGTGGCTGATTGACTCCGATTGAACGATGGGGTTACTGAAGCTGAATTGCTTTGCCAGTTTGACACGCATCTCTTTGGGTAGGTTTGCCATTTTATCAAAATCGCATACATTTTGATGATACACCCAGCGCATGATTTGTTCTGCGCGATACGATGCATAGCCAAGCTCAGTTATTAATTGGCTGAGCTCGGCGCGCGTGAAATTCAGTATATCAGGCACAACTATTTTAGCTCGGGGAAGAACTGTTCAATTTCGATGTTTGCGTTGTCAAGGCTGTCTGATCCGTGTACAGAGTTTTCGCTGATTGATAGTGAGATATCATGTCGAATTGTGCCTGCTTTGGCATCATCTGGGTTTGTTGCCCCCATGATGTCACGATTTGCCTGGACTGCATCTTTTCCCTCTAGAACCAGGACAACGACATTGTCAGAGCTGATAAAGTCCACGAGCTCACCAAAAAATGGTCTCTCTTTGTGGATGTCGTAGAATGTTTCGGCTTGTGATTTGCTCAGTGTCATCATTTTCATGGCAATGATTTTCATGCCAGCATTTTCAAACCGTGATAGAATGTTGCCTATGTAATCTCGTTTGACAGCATCTGGTTTAATGATTGATAGTGTACGTTCTGTGTGTGTGCTCATATTGATTCCTGAATTGTACTAAAGTCACATATTATCATATGCGTGCTCCCAAACTCAACTTAATAGTGTCTTTACAACCTATTAATGCGCCGTTACAATCATACAATATATCTCAATGATCAAATATGTTAGCTCAGCTCTTACTTCACCCACTTATCTCGATCTGGACATTTGCGCAGCGCTATGCTGTTGGTGAACTCTCCCTGCCTGTCACGACTGCGATCAGTGTTGGTATTTTTCTGGTTGCTAACTATTTACTATTAGTCTTTGAGTTCACCCTTCATCTTATGTTGATGCCGAACTCCGCTATTGTCCCTGCCAAGGCTTCACTGTTATTTGCCGTCTTGACTTGCATTCATGTTGCTGTCTGGCAAAGCTCAGCTGCGAGTTATCCCTTGATTAAGCTTGCATTCAGACTACTCGTCATTAACAATTCAATCACTACACTAATATTCCTTCTGTCTTCATATGGTCTCATTGCCATCAATCATAAGACATATATCCCAAATCCAAATGTTCCTAGATCGATCTCTTATTAAGCGTTTATCCCCTTATTTTTGCTGTTTCTCTTCATAGCTTCTTCCAGTAGTAGATACTATCACACGCTTCATACGCGACTCTGTCATCGTCTAGCTTGTTACTCGGCGCTATTGATTTTTTAAATGTGCTCATTATGTGCTCGCCCCTTGATTGTTCTCATTATGTTCTCTATACTGAAATCATAGGTCAATTAAGGAGATGCTGATGTTAACGCTAGCACAACACCGGGTATATCGATTTATTCAACAATTCGTAACACAATATAACTACTCTCCGACTACGTCTGAAATTGCTGCGGGTATTGGGATCCAGTCACGTGGTGTTGTTCATCGTTATTTGAAGGCACTTGAGCTCGCTGGTTATATTGATTTGGTCCCACATAAAAAACGCAATATCCATCTCCGTCCACGTGTTGCAGAAAAAACTGAATTTTCACTACCATTACTTGGTCGTATTGCCGCAGGTGAGCCTATTGAGGCTATCCATGATGACGAGACGGTTAACGTGACTGAGATGTTTCTTACGCCTGGGCGATATGCATTACGCGTCAAGGGGGACTCTATGATTGATGAAGGGATACAGGATGGTGATATTATTATTTGCCAGCATGCTAATCAGGCGAATAATGGCCAGATTGTTGTGGCACTTATTGATCAGCATGAGGCAACTCTTAAGCGTCTACAGACCAATAACGATGCAACTGTTAGTCTGATTCCTGCAAACACCAACCATCGTATACAGATTTACCCAAGTCATCGGGTCACAATACAAGGCATTTTTATTGGCCTACTGCGGTTATCTCCTCAACCTGTATAAATAATGGGGGTGGTATATGTTTCAAAATTGGCCGCGGTGTATAATATGTGTTGATATGAATGCGTTTTTCGCTTCTGTTGAACAGTTACTGGATCCAAAATTAAGAAAGCGCCCGGTCGCTATCACCAATGGTCATCATGGATCATGCATTATTACTGCCTCTTATGCGGCACGTGCCTATGGCATCAAGACAGGCATGCCCCTTTCACAAGCGCGTTGGCTTTGTCCTGATTTGATACAGATGCCTGCCCGTGCAACGATTTATGAATCCTATTCCAAGCGATTAATGCGCTTATTGCATGATCATTTTACGCCAGATATTGAAGTGTTTTCAGTGGATGAGGCGTTTTTAGATATGACACGCGTATACCATCGTTACCAATCCCCCCGTCTATTGGCGCAATCAATTCAAGATGCAGTTCGGCAACAGTTGTCATTGCCGTGCTCGGTTGGGATTTCTGGAGATAAAACGACCGCTAAATATGCTGCAAAATGTCACAAGCCAATGGGTGTAACTGTTATTGAGCCAATAATTTCTGAACGCATACTCGCGCCGTTACCCGTATCTGAGCTCTGTGGAATTGGGCCACGAACAACCCGTTATTTATCTCAGTATGGCGGGGTGAACTGTGGTTCGGTAAAGCGTATCCCTGTTTCTTTATTGAGGAAAAAGTTTGGGATTAAAGGGCAGCGGTTATGGCTGATGTGTGCTGGTCGTGATCCGGATAGTGTACGTGCTTATCTTAAACCTGCTCAAAGCATGGGCCACAGTAAGATATTGCCACCGGGTGTAAACTCACACGGTCGACTGACGGCATATCTGGATGCGATGGCATTTAAATTGGCTTACCGCATGCAGTTGCAGCCTTACTATTCAGCAGCATTTTTTTGTAAAATTACTTTTAGTCAGCGGTCCTATGGTTATGAGTTGGCATTGACTCAGCCAACTAATCAATATGCGATCTTGTCGCAGTGGGTAAAGGCATTGATACCACATGTGCCAATCAGCTCAATGGTACGACGGGTACAGATCAACGCGTTGTCATTAACGCAGGCTATGCAGAATGATTTATTTGAGAGCCATCATGCCCAATCAGATAACTCAGTGGAGCAACTTGTTGCTGACATTAATGCGCGATTTGGTCGATCTACACTTGTGCCGGCTCGTTTAACACATTTATTGGAGCGTATTCAGGCAACCAATGTCATCTCACCATCATGGAAGGGTGGGGTGCCTAATCCAGGGCGACAGACAATATGGGACTAATGCTGTTTGTATTGCTTATGCTATGTGATGCGATCTGTTTTCGTGTAGCGAGCAGTTTGTGAATATGTGGTGGACTGAGATAGGGTTTTCCAATACTTGTTCAGGGCCGTTACTGTGCGTATAATGTGGGTATTTTTGATAGAGGCTATGATGCAGTGTACGGTGATGCAATCAAACTATGTCCTACGATTGATTGAGATTGATATTGCGTTGCCATGCAGAGTGGTTGATGCGCTCTCAGCGCTCAAGACAAATGGCTGTATAGAAAATGACCAATCATATACCTACTCGGTGTATGGTCGTCGCATGGCTTTAAATGATGTGTTGCAATGTGGGGACCGTCTTGATCTTGTTATCCCATTACCAGTGAGCCCAGTTGAGCGCAGAAGGGCGTTGGCATTAAAAAGGAAAAACCGATAGTTAGCCATCTATCCACAAAACCTGTGGATAACTTTGGGGATTATTTGAACTTTTGTATTGCGGAACCTGATGAATAGGCGGCTTCTAGCGAATTGGTTAAAATATTACCACCCTCTATGTGTCTGTATATATGCAGTAATATAAAGTAGGGCATGCATGGTTGGTGTATTTCCGTGAAACATTAAGAGATTATTTTATTGACGCTGAGTGGCTTGTGGGAATGATTGACCAGGTGATAATTGGTGTGACGATGTTTGTGGTCATAAATTATTCATTTTGTGTCTCAGTGAACGAAGTGTTTAGTTTGAGATAAATACGAGATGGACTCTCTATTCCGACTGAGATGGAAACAATTAAAAAAATTGACAATTTTTCTTGCAATTCTCTTAAGGCATTGTTATGTTTTCGTGGTCAATAGTTTTAAGGAGAGATTTGACAATGAATATGAATAAAACTTCATTCGCGCTTGCAGCGGCCTCAATGCTGTTGGCACAAGCCACAATCGCACAGGTTAAAACACCATTCGGTGTGGCTGCTGGTTATCTTGGCACAAGTCGTGTCGATTCTGGTGTTGCTTATGTAAAAGATAAAGCTGCTTACGGTGCTATTCTTGGCATGCAGAGACCATTTGGTTCATATGCATTGGGATTGAGTGTTGCTGGTCACAATATCGACAATGGTAACACCACCGCTGATCATCAAATTGTCGTTTCATCCGGTATCATGAGTCCTGTAGGTTCACCAAATAGTTTTAAATGGGCAGCAGGTATTGCTCGGCAATTCCCGAATGGTGATCTGAGCAACTACACTGAAGGTGGTGTTCGTGCTGGTAAAAAGTTTGGTAACTATACCGTTGCTGGAAGCATTATCTACACAGATAACGGATGGGGCGTTGCTGATGACACATGGAAGTATTCACTTGGAACTGGTATGAAGATATCAAGCTTTGACGTTGCTGCGACGCTATATACTGTAGATTCACAGAGCGGAAACAGTTCTAACCTACTTGGTGATAACAAATGGAGTGGTTTACTGTTAAAAACAGCGTTCAATTTCCCAAAGCTTGCTAAGATCGGTATTGCCTATGACATCAATGATGCAAGTGCGACACCAGATAGTGGTATGCTTGTCGCCACAGTTGGTTTAGGTCAGTTCTTTGGTGGGGATAGTAAGACAGATCTTTACGCTTCACCTGACACTGCTCGCGTTGGTCTTGCCTCCACAACAGCGTTCTAATCCAGAATTAGACGATCAACGAAAAGCAGCCTACGGGCTGCTTTTTGTTTTCTGATGGTGGATATTACTCGCTTTGTGCATTATGTGTTGTGTTGAACCTATCACTTTCTGATATGCTTTGATCTGGTGACTCTTATTTGACAAATCACTTTGTTCAGCATCAACTCGTTAACGCGATTATCAAACCATTACCTCGTGCTTGTGTCACTATCTGTGATGTTTCTGTTCCTGTTCTGTTTCGATCCTTTACAACCCTGTAACTCTTGTACTCGGTCATTGACGCGTTACCTGATGTCTCTGACGAACTTATTGCACTATTATAGGAATTCATAAGGGCATGATCTAATCTTTACTCGTCGCATTTCTGCGACTCCACCAGCTCTTCAATCGCAGTTCGACGTTTTATATTTAAATGATACGAATACTGGCGCCGAGTGATAACATGTATTCAACGCTGTCTTGTAATGTCCAATGATGATTTAATCGGCGCGAAATTAGCTTAAGACTTGAAAACTGGTTGATTGGATATGCGACACCCAAACCCAACATCAGTCCTTTGCGTTTGTTGTCCACATCGATCTCTTGGTGAGCGTAATACGCAGCGTATCCAACCTGATAAAACAGGCTAAAGCGCGTACTTGACTCTGCGTGGACATCAACGAGTAGATACTTAAAGTGTTCCGAATCTTGAATACTCGTCCCGGCGGCAATACTCAGCCCTGGTACTAATTGGTAAGCACACTCTATATACTCTTGTGTGCTTGGTACATTGTCAGTCCCATCAAGATATAATGATACTGCGACTGAACGGCCCTGTTGTGTCTCAGCGGCACTGTTTTCTGCAGCAGACGCATGAAGGGTCGTTAACAGGATCGCAGTTGCGATCGCTGCACACATATTATGAATTTTCTGGTAAGGCATTTTTATTATCCTATTATTGTTATTAATGGGCGTTGACACACTCTGACTTTTTGAGGAGACCGATGTCATCGAGAGTGCAGTGAGGTCAGTTCCTTGTGTTATTGGTGTATTCCGAATTTGAGTGTACCACCTACTGATACGATCATCTGTCCGCTGTCCTCATCACCGATCGTGATATCGTCCATGTATCTGATCATTGTTGTGAATGTGGCATAGGTGTTGACTGGATATGCCATGCCAAATCCAAGCAGTAGGCCGTTGTATTCTTCAGTTGTTGTGTAGTGTGCTACACCAACTTCATACATAAATGCCCAGCTGTCCATTGATTCAGGGTGAATATTCACCAGTGCATAATGGAAGTCGCCGGGGTCTGACATGCTGAATCCGGTTGCGATTGTGGCGGTGGTGTGTAAGTCATAGCCCGCTTGAAGGTATTCCTCGCTCACTGATAATTCGCCAGTACCAAGAAATGCGGATACTGAAAATGGCCTTGTGGCCACGTTTTTGTTGTAGATCAGCGTGCTGTAATTAGCCATGACTTCTGTTGTGCTCATCATTGTGAGTAAACAGATTAGTATCGAGAAGTTAGTTTTGTTTTTCATCGTTGAACTATGAAGCTTAATGTGTATACGAAAATTATCACTAGCTGTATACCTTTGCAACTACTTTTGGGTATAGATTCTTCAAGTGATTATGTATACAGGTTGTTTTGTCATTCGTTTTGCTGAGTGGCTTCGGCACTCAGCAGGCTTGCGCTCGAGCTGCTTAGCGATAGGGGGAGGCTGCTGAGTTTCCTAGAACACTTTAACCATATCTAAATACTGATCGACCCGCTCTGGATGCGAGAATATTTTACCTTTCAATACTTCGCCTGCTTTGCGAACATCATCTAGATTACCACTATTGTTCCCGACCTGGATAACGCCAACGTGTCCGACAATGTAGTGGTAGTTACAAATATATAGATATACGCCTGGCTTTGTGAATTTGACAATCAGCTTTTCATTCATTGCCCCCTTGAATGGTTCGGCGCCACTGGGGATAGCATTGCCATTACCGATCACCTCTTCAGGTGTTTGCACGTTGTGCCCATAGCTCACTGGTTGGAATTCAATTGAATCACCGGTTTTGATGTGGATGTAGCCTGGATTAAATACCATGGCGCCATCAGGGCTGTTGTTTAACATTTCGACCTTGTGCGTGGTTGGGTTTGTATTCGGCTCCTCAGCGGGTGCTGTTGTGGATGCTTGCGCTGATTTTTTTTCAACTGCCGAAGCTGGAGTTGCCATTGATACAGATTCTGTCTTGTTTGCTTTCTTTGTTTGTGTTGCCGTGCCTGATTGTTTGGCCGGTACTCCACTTGCTTGACCGTTGTTATTTACGTTGACAACAATTTCCTGGTTGTTCTGGTTAGCTTGTTCGAGTTCCTGAAAGATCGTATAGAGATAGCTGCTGTTGTAGGCGATACATGATAGTAGCAATAAATGCACAGCTTTATAGACTGTGTTGATGTGTATTAGCAGTGCTTGGTTTTGTAGGTTTTGGCGATTAAACATGCTACGCGAGAGCTGACGATGTTTTATCATAAACATTCCCTTAATCACTGTCAATCTTGCATCTATCATTACCAAGTACGTGTAGACCTGCTTGTGCTAACACCCTGTCCAGGTTAATATATTAGGTCATATCTGGTTTATCACGGCACATGCAACCCAACCGTCCACATTTTTACGCCATATTCGTCTTTTGTATCTTGGGTTTTGTTTCAGGATTACCCTATGCATTAGTCACGAGTACATTTCAGGCGTGGCTATCTATGAGTTCTATCTCAGTTCAGTCACTGGGCTGGCTTGGACTTGTTACCATGCCGTATGCGTTGAAACCGCTATGGGCTTTTGGCATTGACTGGTTGCGTCATCAGCGTCGCGTACCGCTATCCTATTGTTATATAGTTGTTGCCTGTGCACTCGCGGTTGTTTTCTATCTGATTGCACGCTGCCAGAACCCATCACACTGGCAGACTATTGCACTGGTTGTGACGGCTGCTGTTCTCTCAGCTACCACAGATATTTGTGTCGATGCCATGCGGATATGCTTTGTTGACAAGGCCTACCAAGGTCTGGTTACGTCGTGGTTTGTGATTTGCTACCGTGTTGCTTTTGTCTTGTCTGGTGGGTTAGGGCTTGTCTTCGCTAAGTTCTATGGTTGGCACGCTTTGTATTCAATTATGGCAGTCACCCTGTTGCTCAGCTGTATGGCGGGGTATATCGGTGTTTCAAGACTATTGGTTCCAGCTGCTAATGAGTCTCAGCAGGGCCAGTCGTTGCCATCTAAGCATGCACACAATACGCTTAAGCAGTTGTTGACTTGGTTTCAGACCGCACGTAGTCAAGTATTGTCTTTGTTGGTTTTCCTCTTTTTGTTCAAGTTTCACGGCATTTTTTTGGGTAGCCTGTTACAGGTGTTTCTATTGCGTGAAACAGGAATGACATTGGCATTCATTGGTCTCGCACAAAAGACAGTCGGTATGTTGGCCACCTTTCTCGGGGGCATAGTTGGTGGATTGCTCTCACGGTATTATAGTCATGCGTTTGGCGTTCGCTTGACGGTGCTGTTACAGGGCTTAGCCACATTGATATTATTGTCTATTGCGATGGGGGCGGTCTCTCCAACTCAAGGTATTGTGGCAATGGCGATGTATATGGAATCGTTTTGCCTTGGCATCTCAACAACATTTGTTACTGTATTGATTACGCGTCGCTGTGATGTCAGGTTAGCTGCGACACAGTACGCACTTTTTACCGCGATTATTGATTGGGAGCGCACATTAGTCAGTCCTATTTCAGCTTGGGTACAGAGTAGTTATGGATGGCCAGGTTATTTTATGGTGAGTCTGATGATGATGCCTTTTGTTTGGTTATTCGTGTCTCGTCATGCTGTTTCAACTGCTGTAACGCAATCTAATCCAGTGGCAATTTAATATAGCAGCCAAGCACCGCTTATCTTATTTTATTGTGAAATACGGTATTGATATTCCGGTTATTTGTGTTATAATATACCACTTTCAATGCGATCTCCCATGACAAATTGTCAGACATGTTCTTGCGCCGATCATATGGTTGCGGCCTCTGAGCGTAAAGCGCTATTGGCAAGAAGTTTCGCGCTACTGAGCATTGGAATTGCTTTTCACGTGCATGCCATAGAGCATTTATTGCTTTCATTCCTGAGTCCACCGTTGTTGATGGTGCTACTTGCAATACCCTTTACATACACACTATATCGTGACTTTGCGCCAACTATTCAACGCTTATTGAATAACAAAGTACTTCAGGAGGCTGTGAACTATCTGATGATGTATGTTGCCTTGGCTAGTCTGCATGGCGCTGTGGCGTCATCCATTATCTGGGCATCTGCACTGATGTATACAGTCTTTGTCATTCCCTTTACGCTTTACCGATTTGCATTAACGGCGATTCACCAATACCGGAAGCAAGGGAAAGACATCTCGTTCAAGCAGTTGATTTTGACCACGCTAACGCTGGAAGAAATGATTCCAGGCTCAGATGTGATTATTTTGCTTTCATCACTCACAACGATGTTGGCTTCCGCTTTCATGGTATTTTCACCTTTCACGTATACCAGTGAACTATTGGTCAGTGATTCATTTTTGACGCTTGGTGTCTATAATATGACGCGTTGGTTTCGTTCAGGCTGGCAATCTCACGAACTTGAGCACAATCATGCGCAACAGGTCACATATGTACGCTATGATCGGGGTAATCCGCATATCAACCCCGTTCCTGAAAATACACTGCCTAAGAAGTCTATGCGAGAAATCCGCTATGCAGATATATTACGCTTTGCGCATAATCGTCCAGAGGATGCTGTTCCAGTTCCTGTTAAAGCCTATGCCTACCCCGGCACAATAATTGTTGACCCACAGTCAGAAACTGCGGTGACTCTCGAGAATGGTGGCGAGCTTGCCCCACATACCAAGCTGATTAGTGGTCAAGTATTCTGTCTTGAGGCTTACAATGATACCATCATAGACGCCAAACATCACAAGACACTGCATGCGCAGCGCAGTGATTTGGGAACGCGTCTTTATCTCTTTACTATGCTTTGTGTCGCCGTTATTTCATCGGCGTATGTTGCGTATAATGGCGGTATTATTCTCGGAGTTGAACGACTATGTATGACGTTGATGATTGCGTGTCCTTGTGTCTATATGGTGATTAAACCTGCTGTTCAAGCGCGTATTCCAGTGCTGGCCAAAGCATTTGGCTTTTTAATGAATACAGAGAGTTTGCCCCTTATTGGTAACAGATTGACGGTTGTTTTTGATCGCACAGGTACTCTTTGGCATCCTGATACTAATGATGATCATTTACAGGACAATAGGACACCGTCTAGCTTTCTCGACACTAAACAATCATATTCTGCGGATTATGTGATCGCTGACTCTTCTAAGCACATGCTTAAATCGCTTATTGCTCGTGGCATAGATGTTTGTATTCTGAGTGGGCACTCGACTCATGATTACGAGCGACATCGTCGTGAAACAGTCAGTATGCTCAGTGATCTGGGACTCAAAGATGCCGAGAGAAAAGTCGTCTTCGATTCGAGGTGTCATGGCCAGAGTAGTATCAAGTCTGATTACCTCAATAATATCAGACAATATGGATCTATGTATGCCCCAACTTCGATATTTGAAAAAATGATCGCTTATGTTCAATCGATTTTCATGCCAAGAAGTGTTGTCATGGTCGGTGATGATCTCAATGACGAGCGGGCCATGATGGCAGCTGATATGTCAATTGCAGTTGGTTCGCTCACACAACAATCACAACAGAAACAGCAAGGCGCTTGCGTAGATGACCATTGTACTCAGTGTAATTCGTTTACTCGTCAATTGTTCCAACACACTAATACGCAAACTACCAGGTCGCCTGATGTAAATTACAAATCTCTTCAGCAGGGCGTTAATCAACGCAACAAAACAGTCGCAACGACCAGACTCGTCTATAATGATCGTATTTCTCGCTTTGCCGCTTTCGTTACCTCCCCACGTGGCATTGGAAATCTCGCAAAGTTGTTGCCCATATTATATCGATCATCGCTGTGTGTACAGATACTGACTGCTCTGTCTGTTTTCGTTGGCATTTCATTGATGGCCATTGTTTGTGGTATCAATCCACTCGCTCTCCCTGTTAATGCGCATACGATATGCGGTATTTCCTCGATGTTTTGTTTGTATATGACCGCACTGTCACGGGCAAAGATTATTGATTATTTTATTGATTTAAATATTGATGGTAGCAAATGGTATACACAACTTGTTAATCATGTATATGACCGTATTATGGACTTACCGCTTGTAGGCTTTATGATTCGTATTTCTAACTTGGCTGTACACGATAATTCTTTGCGAGATGATAGGCTATCTGAGAAATCATACTTTCTCAGAGGCGCGAAGTCACTTAGTGGCGGAAAGTCAGTGAATAAGTCAACAACTGATCATGATGTTGCTGGTCATGCAGCCTCTGTTGATCTACCAAATGATACGTTCAATTGTCTAGGCGGTTAACTAGAAACACTGCTGGATTGCGCTTTATGATCTGATTGGATCAAGCTGACACATTTCACGACTGCAGCGGGCACAGCTTCAGATTTGATCTTTTCACAGTCTATCCAGCGACCTGGTTCAGTACTCAGATTAGCATGCTTTTTTCTCAGTGCGATTAGTTCATCTTGCTCATCAATTTTATAAACGACAGTGTGAATGTCCATGTGAAAATGGGTAAATGTATGCCGAAATGCTTCAAGTTGGTGTGTGGTATCGCTCGGTTTTTGATCTGCTATTGGTGGTGTCCAAAGACTTGGCCAGATTCCGCTGACTGGTCTTTTGATTGTCCAGAGCATTCCCTTGAATAGATAACAGATGAAATACTTTAGCTCTATTCTCTTTGTTTTCTTTTTAGTTTTAATGGGTATGTCCGCTGCGATACCCAGGCGATGTGCTTGACATTTCTCTACCAGTGGGCAGTCATGGCAGAGTGGTTGGCGCTTACAAATATTTGCGCCAAGATCCATGATGCCTTGTGTGTATGTGCGGCATTCTGTTTTTGGCATATTTGATTCGGCTATTTGCCACATTTCGCGTAGCGCCTTAACATTCGTCAGTGGTTCTGAGTAGGCATAATAGCGTGCCAGTACTCTTTTTACGTTGCCGTCCATGATTGCATAAGGTAATTCATGGGTAATACTTAGAATAGCGTGTGCGGTTGATCGTCCTATGCCTGGTAAAAGAATCAAAGCATCGGCATCTATCGGTAGTTCAGCCTTGTATTTCTCAACAACTGTCTTCGCACATCGATGCAAATTGCGTGCGCGCTGATAGTAGCCAAGTCCGGCCCAGTATTTGATCACTGTGTCTTCGTCGGATAGTGCCAGAGTTTTTATATCGGGAAATTTCTGCATAAAGCGCTGATAGTAGGGGATGACAGTACTCACTTGCGTTTGTTGTAACATGATTTCTGAAATCCAGACTCGGTAGGCTGATATATCTTGTTGCCATGGCAAATTATGTCTGCCGTGCTTTTTCTGCCACTGGATGATTTGTTGTGCTAGCATCTTATGTTGTTTCTACTCATACCCCCTGGATCATAGCAGTTAGTGGGTTAATATGGCACTCATTTAACACGCAACGATGCAATCATGATTGACATAATGTATTCCACACTCACAAGTCCATTCTGAAAAATAATTATCTCAAAAATAGGAATTTTTTATTGTTGTTCTGTTCGGTCATAACGGAATGCGAGAAGCGTCTCTAGTGGTATATACTTGAGTGCTTTTTCATGTGTGCTCGATGGATCAATATCAGGCGCAACCCCAGCTTCAAAAGCCTCTCTCCACCGCAATGCGCATAGACACCATCTATCCCCAGGTTTTAAGCCAGGGAATCGATACAATACGTTGGGTGTACTTAGGTCATTGCCCTGTGATTTGGTATAACTGAGAAACTTTTCCGTCACAACCGCGCATACAACGTGTGTACCATGGTCCTCATCGGTTGTGCTGCAGTAGCCATCACGAAAGTAACCAGTCACAGGATCTCGACCGCAGAGTGCTAATGGTTCGCCAAGGATATTATTCACTGCCATCAGATCATGAGTTCCTACCAATAGTAGAGTGGTAATAATGTACGAGATGATGTTGGTTTTTTCGCGTAATATGATCATGTCGTGTCATTGGCTACTGAGTATTACCCGTCATTTCAATATACAGCTCACCCCCAATGTGGGGGCACCAAATTTGTTGGTGTCAATGCGAGCGCTGTCTTTCGGTTGCTTTCGGCTTGTGCTGATGCCCAGAGTGTTTGTACCAAAACAATCCGTTCCAATCGGCACTGTGCTGGATATATACAGTTTACCAGCATACGAGTTGTTGAGTGTCTTACTATCCTTATCTCCAGTGATTGCTGTTGCAACTATACCAAATCCTGTGTTGACGTCACGAATGAGCAAGTTCTGAGTCTGGTATTCTCCTGATAAACTAATATTAAACGATACGTTTTTTGTTGCGTTGTGT
>DBUY01000026.1:0-9265 GCA_002308435.1 Proteobacteria bacterium UBA1278
AGTTGTTAACGCAGCTTCGGACTGAAAAATTCGAAAATTTAGTTTCGAAGAAAGAATTCAGTCCCCCTCGTCTAGAGGCCTAGGACACCGCCCTTTCACGGCGGTAACAGGGGTTCGAATCCCCTTGGGGATGGATTATTCCTGCACACTCTGTGCATCTGTGCTATATCACTGTCGTTTGATTAACGACAGCATCATGTACATACACCATATCTACGACATAGATCTCTGTGACCATTCCGGCAAGATCTTACGGATGAAGAACTATGAGGGCCATATTATCATGGTCGTTAATATTGCGTCTGAGTGCGGATTCAACGAACAACTTGAGGAAATGGAGCTGTGTTTTCAGCTGTTCAAGGACTACCGCTTTACTATTCTTGCATTCCCCAGCGATCAATTTAACCAGGAACCTCTTGATGATGACGAGATCGTCATGCACAACGAGGCACGATTTCCTGTCACCTATCCATTGTTCCCAAAAGTGATGGTAAACGGCAAACAGGCACATCCACTGTTTCGCTACCTGACTAATGCATTGCCTGGTTTTCTCGGTACGCAATCAGTCAAATGGAATTTCACGAAATTTATTATTGATCGAACGGGTAAGCCAGTGCGGCGATTTTCGCCCATCACAAATATGGAGATTGTGAGCGAATATATCGCCAATCTCATTGAGCAGCAACCTCGCTAGACTCTGTCTCCGATTAGACCTCTATTCCGGCGGTCATTGCATCGCACAATGTCTTGAGCCGGAGTATTGCAACACTAAACACTGAAAAACTGAGTCGATTGAGAGATTGCATATGCGCAATGGTTCGCATCCAGTCGTCATAGACTGTTTGCTGACGCTCAACAATGCCGGCAAGGCCACGGTCAATTTCGTCAATATGAAAAGCGCGTATTTGGCTGAATAAGCTATTGACTAACACGCGTTGGTAACGATCTATATCTGCCATTGTTGCCCGCCGACCGATTTGTGTCCAGATCGAATCAATTTGGTAGTTGTTTACCTGTTCTCGTAGCCAGTTGATTTGCCATTGTGCACCTATCCAGTAGTATACTTTCATAAACCGTTCAATTTTTCCGGTTGATTGCTTCAGCGCCCATACAATATTCAAAAGACAACTGCTGTGTTGCGCATGTGCGATAATGTTTGCAACTTGTTGATCGGCACCACATTGAACTAGTATTCTATGATTTTCAGTGATCTCCTCTTGCTCATCCTCATTGGCATACTGAGCGACTGCTTGACTCATTATTTCAACTGGCACAGTAAAGATCTCAGCGATACTCTTGATCGATTCACCACTATCTAAGTCAATATTCTGCACCAACCACCATGCGGCATTACACAGCAGCTCTCGTACTTTCCTAAATAGCGAGAGTGCGATCACCGCATCCGAGTGATATACCTGTTCAACGATAAAATTTAATGCAGGTCGCAATTGAAAAATCTCGAGGGCGATAAAATACGCCTTGACAGCTCGCACAGGTGAGCAACGTGTCTCATCATACATTTGCTGTATAAATGTTAGCCCCATGTCGTTGATGCAGATATCACTGATTTCTGTCGCGATAATTTCCCGTCGCAGTGCGTGTTGCATCAGGCTATTGTTGTATTTTGTTGCCATCTCACTTGGGAATGCGTGGTATAGATACAGTAAGCAATAGGGATCGTCGACGAGTGAGCTCTTTAGAAGCTCGCGCACCAATAGCGTTTTTGTATGCGCATATAGAATTGCCAATTCAGGTCGCACTAGTGATTTACCGGCGGTTTGTCTTGAGACCAGGGTTCGCTCAGTAGGTAATTTATCGACTACTGGATTTGATATGTTCTCCTTTTCAAGATACCGAATATACCGACTTGAAATCTCCAATGAGCTTTCTGCCTGCTGCTCTGCTGCACTCAGTGAAAAGTTCTGCTTGGTCACACTCTGAAGTATCATTGTCTCCACAGCTGTCTGTAATGCGGTCAGAAGTGCGTTTCGGTCTGCAGCAACAATATCACCCTCACGCACCAGCTGATTGAGTCCAATTTTGATGTTCACCTCAATATCACTGCAGGAGACGCCGCCGACGTTGTCAATAAAGTCAGTATTGACCATCCCACCGTTGAGGGCGTATTCAACACGTGCGCGCTGTGTTACACCGAGATTTCCGCCCTCTGCAATCACGCGGGCTCGCACCTCAGTGGCGTCTACTCGAGCACCGTCATTGGCAATATCTTGGACATCAGCATCTGTTTCTGTACTGGCACGAATGTATGTGCCAATCCCGCCATTCCACAATAGATCTACCTCAGCAGACAATATATATCGAATGAGCTCGTTGGGTGTTAGCATTTTTTCATCAACGCCGAGTAGCTCACGCATTTCGTCAGTGAGCTGAACATATTTATCGTTGCGATTGAAGACGCCTCCACCAGTTGATATGAGTCCTGGTTTATAGTCTGCCCAACTACTCTGATTAAGCTGAAATAACCGCTTACGCTCCTGAAAGGCCTTTTTACGTTCTGGTTTTGGGTCGACAAAAATATGGCGGTGATCAAACGCAGCTAGCAGACTGATGTGTTGAGAAAGCAGCATTCCATTACCGAATACATCTCCACTCATGTCACCGATGCCAACGACTGTAAAATGATCGTGATCAGGATTAATCCCTAATGTTGCAAAGTGCCAGCGGACTGATTGCCAGGCACCTTTTGCTGTGATACCAAGTTTTTTGTGATCATAACCATGTTCACCGCCAGAGGCAAAGGCATCGCTTAACCAGAATCCGCGTGCCTGTGCAAGCGCATTCGCAGTATCTGAGTACGTAGCCGTTCCCTTATCCGCTGCAACAACAAAATACGGATCTTGCTCATCGTAAATCATCATATTGTCTGGCTGTATCACATCACCATGATGATAATTGTCGGAGATTTCAAGAATACTTCCAATAAATATCTTATAGCATGCTAGGCCTTCCGCGTTATACGCTTCTCGTGACATAGACGTGTCCAGGAGCTTAGGGACAAAGACGCCTTTTGCCCCATCTGGGACAATGACCGCATTTTTTAACTGCTGTGCATGCATGAGACCAAGCACTTCTGTTCGGTAGTCTTCAAGTCGATTTGACCAGCGAATGCCGCCACGGGAAATATGACTCATCCTTAGGTGGGTTCCGACAACACGATGCGAGAACACAAAAGCCTCGTAGCGTGGCACTGGTAGCGGCATGTTCGCAATCTGGTTAGGCTGGAGCTTTAAAACGAGTGCTTGCTGATCGGGGCAAAAAAAGTTTGTGCGCACGGTTGCAAGTATTGTTGATAGTAATCGTCTATACACCTTGTCTTCATTTATACTGGCTACTTCTTCTAGGTCGGTTTCAAACTTTTTGACCAGCGCGTGTTGATTTGTTGGATTTTCGGTACTCGAAAAGCGCGCCGTAAAGATAGTGAGTAAGCACGCGCTTAGAGCCGGATAGCGAATAACAGTTTGTAGCATAAACTCTGTACTCAGCGAGAACTGCGTCTGTTTGGCATAGTAAATGAGTGCTCTGAGGACATTGATTTGATTGAAGCCAATATCGGTCGTGATCAATAACTGATTGAGAACATCGCTTTGTGCTGTCTTTTTCAACACCTCTTTGATGCACTTAATCATTTCTTGTCTACGCTGAGTTGATGGCTGAACATCAGGCATAACTGGGCTAACGTGTAAATCAATGATGCTGTAGAAACGACTTGGATCATTAACGTCAGATAGTTGCGCGCTATTCTCGCGGATTACTGATAAGCCGATATTCTCTAAAATCGGTAATATATCACTCAGAATGACTTCCATATTGACCTGGTAAATTTTGAGTGACCAGCTTGCTTGTGCTTGTCGATAGACTGACGGCGCATCACAGAATTTTATCAGCATCTCAGGGTCACTCACTGGCTTGATAATTTCCAGGCTTGCAATATCGTCTAGAACTTGAGCACCGCGGTATTTAGCTCGGTATTTGCTACCAAAAAATTCTCGGTAGGTCATCAGTATATTGAAATCTAATCCCTTTGGATCTGCACGATAAGCAGTCATCACGCTGTCCCACCAGGGGGTAGCGATCTCTGTAATTTTATCTTCGATTTTACGCGCTGTACTGGCGTTAATCTTTGAATCGGGATTTAATTGTATGGACAGATACATACTGACCTGGTCTACGTCAGTAAAATTAGAAACCCAGTCAACAACCTCACCAGCGAACACATCCGTAACGATTTTCCTAATTTTTGTAGCAACGTAGGAATTATAATAATCGCGCGGCATCAACAAGGTGAGCGTGTAGAAAGCACCTAGTATGTCGCGCCTAATGATTGCTCTTGTCTCACGTAATCCTTTCACAGCTAGCTGCGCAAGCGCGTTCTTTTTCAATTCGGTGACGGTGCACTGAAATAGCTCATCAGTCGGTATGTTTTTTAGGATATGCGTCAGTGATTTGTTCGAGTAACGAGATTTCAACTTGGCCTGAGTCACAACATCTTTAATCTTTTCACCGATCCAGGGAATCTTGCTTGGATCGGCATCGTATGCCTCGCTACTGAGTAATCCAAGAAAGCGCACCTCGCCAATAATCTCACCGCTCTTATCGAGCATTCTCAAGACAAACAAGTCAGCATAGATATCACGGTGAATACCGCATTTCATGGTTGATTTGGTCATGTAGAAAAGATTGTTTTCTACATGCTTCTGAATATCATGTAATTGCTTCTCTTGATAGATGAAGTCTTCACTACTCTCGAGTCGTTTACTCTTCATGACACCAAGCGCATTGCTGCGGTCGCGGCGAAATTTCCTTGCGCCCCCGACTCCCGTTAATGAATAGCAGCGTGCGCCTAAATAGGTATAATACGCATGCATCCAATCCATGAAGGCGACTACCTGATCGTATTTTTTGGCTTTTGAGGGTGACTTGCTCGCATGCTTCCATGTCTCTACAACCTCCATCATCAGCGCCTGCATTTGCTGCCAGTCCTGAACGGCATCAGCGACATCTGACAAAACTGCATGTAATGCTGTGCTGAGCTGTTGCTTTTCTTCATGAGAGATTTGACTGAGTTTGAAGATAGAAACCAGTTCCTTCTTTCTATCTGCGTCATCTGCTGAGAATGGGATGAGACAACCACTCTCATCGCGGCTGAGGTCTAGCTGTGCGATGTTATAGAATTTTTGGATTGGGATTGAGGCTGCATTTATGGTTATGCGTATAGTGTCAACAACAAATGGGTGATCAACCATGTTTAGAAGCAAAAAGGTGCTTTGCTCATTTCCTGTCTCGGCATCATGAAATTCTACCGATACCGATTCAGAGCGCACTTGAACCAGTTGCCATGACCATGTCACTAAGTGTTCTATGATTGCATTTTCAGTGTTCTGGTCTGCGCGGCTTTCCAGACCGTTCACAATTTCACGCGCAAATAAACTAAACTGTGCTGAGTTCGCAATCTTGGTTGTTTTCTTGATGCGATCAATGAGAGCGAGAATGTGATCAATTGAGGTAGGTTTTGACATACGGATCTGGCGTGAAACTTGATCGTTTCACGATAAATCAATTCACCTGGCAGTTCAAGCGTAAACTCTGTCTATATTATGGTTAAATTAACAACATTATGACAAAAAAACAGTCATTTCGCATCATCATCCTTGCTTTTGAAAAGATTTAATATATAATTCATCTGAGAGAAATAATAAAACGGAGCTACTGTGAGAATATTATTAATAGAAGACGATCAACTACTCGGAGATGCCATTTTATCAGGGCTAAAACAGCACCACTATGCCGTAGATTGGCTCACTGATGGTGATGTTGCTTTGCAAGCACTGAATAACCCGGCACAAAAGCGCGCATTTGATGCAATCGTTCTCGATCTTGGCTTACCAAAGCGCTCTGGCTTGGATATCCTTAAAGCGATACGTAAGCAGGGACTTACTACACCTGTTTTAATTTTGACGGCACGCAATAGTATCCAGGACAAGGTCAATGGGCTTGACCTTGGTGCGGATGATTATCTGACGAAACCTTTTGATCTATCAGAACTGTGTGCGCGGATCCGCTCAATCACACGTCGTGGAGAACAGCAGCCAGCACACGCGAAACTTTCCTTGGGACAGGTCGTCATTGATCAAGCTGCCCATAAAGTTTTCATCAAAGACCAGTGTGTTGAATTTTCTCGTCGCGAGTTTTCATTACTCAGCAAATTAATCGAGCAAACAGGTAAGGTAGTGACCCGTGATGTGTTATCGCAAGCACTTTATGGTTGGGGCGATGATGTAGATAGTAATGCGATCGAAGTCCACATTCACCACATTCGCAAAAAAGTGACAGATGCCATTTCAATCAAAACTATACGTGGTGTTGGCTATATTGCTGAAGATTAAACATGCGCTCAATTCGTCAGTTTCTCGTTGCTAATCTCCTCATCGGGGTCTTGTTTGCAACCAATTTGGCGATCCTGAGCAACCTGTATTTTGGCTATAAGACCATCCGTCCACACCTTGATGCGCAGATGGTCATTATGGCTTATAGCTTGGATGCTTTTCTTCAAGATGATGCTTTTGCAAGTCAGCATGCCTCCCGCCTCCGAGACAGAGTCAAACATTACACGACCTCTATTCAATCCACACCATACGATGATCAAGCCTATATCGATGAATTACACCGGTCACTCGACACGATACAATTTAAAATATTCAATCGCAGAGGACAGCTAATCGCACGCTCGCCAGAAGCGCCACAGTTCAATCAACGCACACCACTGGGATTTGGTTCTAGCACGATCAATAACGAGAAATGGCGCACCTTTCAACTCGTCACCAAACAGAATCGGCGCATTGTCATATTTCAGCCACACCATGCACGGTTGTACATCGAAGAAAATGCCAATACAAAGGCTATTATCATCATTTTGCTGACTATCCCTCCGCTGGGCCTATTTCTCTGGGTTATCATAAGCCGTAGTCTGGTGAGTATCGGCCAGGCCAGTGATGAGATAAAGCGTCGCGCTCATAATAATCTCAACCCGATCTCGTTGTCACATATTCCGACTGAAATACAACCCTTAATCAAAGAGATCAATTCACTATTTGATCGCCTGCACAGTAATTTTATGCGAGAGAGCCGCTTTGCCGCCGATGCAGCCCACGAACTTAAGACACCACTGGCAGCTTTGAAGACGCATGTGCAGGTGGCGCAATCACTACGCACTGCTAAAGAAATAAAAGGCTGCTTGGACAAAATCAATCAGGGCGTTGATCGTGCAAACCATACGATTGACCAGTTACTCACACTGAGCCGCACGATGCCGGATGTCCACATGAATGCACATGCACTGATTCAGTTGTCACAAATTGCTAAGCAAGTGGTTGCTGAGTTTGCGCCAATGGCACTGAAACGAGACATTACGTTATCTGTTGACGATCAGCTCGGCGCTGAGAGTCCAATTTTTGGGCATGAGATTGCCCTACAAACACTCGTTAGCAACTTGGTTGATAACGCGATTCGGTACAGTCCAGCGCACACGACGATCTC
This sequence comes from Proteobacteria bacterium UBA1278, assembly GCA_002308435.1. Lineage (GTDB taxonomy): Bacteria > Pseudomonadota > Gammaproteobacteria > Comchoanobacterales > Comchoanobacteraceae > UBA7916. The sequence continues at coordinate 7,555 of DBUY01000026.1, forward strand.
ATTGGTGATCTCTGCAACGGATGAGCGATATCTTCTGCAAGTCATTGACCAAGGTCCAGGCATACCTGAATCGCTCAGGGATCGTGTATTTGAACGATTTTACCGTGTTGTTGGTACGCAACAAACAGGGACTGGTCTTGGCCTAAATATTGTTCATCAAATTGTACAACTTCATAAAGGAGATATTCAACTCTCGACATCAGAAGCTGGCGCTGGCTTGACAGTGACTGTGTCGCTTCCGAGGCCACAAGATATCCACACGCTTGCAGATTAGTCACGCTTTGTCTTGGCCACTCCCTACTCACTTGTTGTTGTCCTTTTTTTAGCCACTTAACGTAACCTGATATATCGAGATGCATCGCACCTGATTGTGGCGATACAGTTTATTTATGTTGTAATTTTATCTACACTATTGCGATGACTGCGATCGTTTCATTTCAACGCTACTACAACAAACGCGCACAAGTTATCTCTTTTGATCAGCTCAGTGCGCGAGATGTGGTAATTCTCCCCAACACACAGAAATCCCAGCTCTTTCTGGCGGATAAGAAACTGCATATCCGTGATGCGACACAGGCCCTTCCAGCAATTATCAGCCTCAATCAGTGGCTTTCCCAGATCTATTTGTTTAACAACTCTTCTACGCGAAAGCCCCTTCCAGCTTATCATCAGCTACTCTTTTGGCATACCGTAGTGCGTCAGCACTCGCCAGACCTTACAGATACACAATGCTGGACGATGGCGCAATCATATCAATCTCACTATCAACAAACCAATCAGCAACAACTACCTACTGATGAATCACATTATCAGCATTGTCTATCCAGCTATCAACAGATGCTGACAGAAGAAAATGTCATTGATCATGTGAGCATTGCCAGTAACTTCTCTGCGATGAACCTGACTGTTTCGCATGATCACTATGTATTCACCGCTTTTACTGAGTTAACCGATCAACTGAAAGTCATTATTGATGCGCTACCAACAAACTGCTTGCGGCACCTACCGCCATACCATACTGAGTCAAATATTGCGCAAATGATAGCCGATGATGCGCAAATTCAACGCGATTTTGTCGTTCATCTTTGTCAGTCACATCTAGATGATCCGACATCTGGCACACTTGGATTGGTTGTTCCAGATGTCGGATCAGCCCAGGAATTTGAAACGATCACTGAGGAGATCTGCCGCTTAACCCGCTCGACACGACTTCACGAGGATTGTCTTTCCTCTACGCTGACCAGTTCGCTGTCAGACCAGCCACTTATTCAGACTTTCACAACACTGCTACACTTTTTTGACAACCCGACCCGAGAGGCCGGACATCAGTTATTATTGTGGCCAGTTTTACATCAGCCGGATATTCCAACCAGTGCTTACCATCTTTTTTGCCAATCACTTTGTGATATTTCGTTGGCCCGTTGGCCTGATCATCCGTTTTTTTCAGTAGACGCGCCTGACCCTATTCATCGTATTGCAGATTTTTGTCGGTTGCTGTTGGCGCCACACCCTAATCAACCCATGCTGTGGCATGAATGGCAAGCTTGGTTTCGTAATATAATTGTCAAGCTCATTGGAAATTATCAGCCGCATACCTCTCAAGATGCGCATTTGTATCAGGCCTGGTTACAAGCCATTCGTGATCAACCTTGTCCGCCATGGATGTCAGGACCGATTAGCTACAAGGATTGGTTGATGGCGACGAAGCGCT
>DBUY01000026.1:9640-30243 GCA_002308435.1 Proteobacteria bacterium UBA1278
TGGTCACAAGCACTTGGTGTCCCGCATCAAAAACTGGTTTTTTTATCCCATCATGCCGGTACTTGGCCACCCGATCGATCCAGCGATCCAGCGCATGATGATGTCACTTACTGGCGTGATATATTCACCCAATTACGTCAGTCCTGCGATGATTTCACCATCGTTCGTCTTGCCCACGATTCTCAGTCACAGCCTCTTCTAGCCGCATACCAAACAGCTGACATACCAGCCAGTACATTGTCTGATCAACGATCACACCCCTACTTCCAACTACCGGATCAACGTGTGCCGACATCTGTTGCGGTATTTGGTGACGCTATTTCTGGTCATGAACAGCGAATCTCAACTGCAGTGATTGATGCATATAGTCAGTGTTTTGCACAAGGGTTTTTATCTCACCGCTTACATATACGGCCTCCTCAGCCTAAGCCATATGGATTAGTAGCTGCAGATATTGGCACCCTGATTCATGAGGTATTATCGCATGTTGATCACGTAACAAGTGATGACCTTCCTGATCATGCTGTTATTCGTGACCAAGTTCAAAAGACGGTTTTACGTCACCGCTGTTGTCGCTATCTCACCGACGGCCAGCGAATCACGCTTGGTGCACATCTCGAGCGTAGCGTTCTTGAGTGGGTATCCTATCGTGTCACCGCGCATCAGGATGATACGATTTCGCATTGTCAGCATGAGGTTTGTATTGATAAAACGCTATTTGGCATGCAGTTTACCGTGCGTCTTGACCGAGTTGATTACTTCCCCGATGGCAGTTGTCGAATTATCGACTATAAGACCGGACTCACGAATCGATCTGCATGGCTGCAAGACCCACCACAATCACCACAACTTGTTGTTTATGCTCTGTGCCAACCCAAAACACGTGCAATTGCTTTTGCAAGCCTTCACCCTGATCATCTAGGCTACAGTGGTTATGGATCACAATCTGATCTCACTGGCATTAAACCGATCACTGAAATCATACTCAGCCAGCCAGATACCTCCGACAAAGTTTACAACAACTGGCCAACTCAAATGGCATTGTGGGAAAAATCTGTAGCTCGACTAGTTGCTCACTACCGCGAAGGTGCACTGCATAAAAATCCGGTTAACGGCTCTGCTACCTGTCAGTATTGCCAGCTACAGAGTGCATGTCGTTATTACGAGCAGCCTGTTTTGGAGCCGGCGTCATGAATCAATCACTCGGCCCTCTAGCATGCGACCAGCACGCACGTACGCAAGCACTTGATCCCGACGTCTCATTGATTATTCAGGCGCCTGCTGGATCAGGAAAGACAGAACTATTGATCCAGCGTTATCTACGTTTGTTAGTCACCGTACCCCGATGTGATATGGTGTTGGCGGTCACTTTCACAAAGAAGGCCGCTGGCGAGATGCGTGCTCGCATTGTACATGCACTTGAGTCTGCTCAACAGCACCCACTGCCAACCCAACCACACGCACAATTGACTTGGCGACTCGCCAAACAGGTACTTGAGCACGGCCATCAACAACAGTGGCCGCTGACCGATTTATCCAACCATCTTTCAATTATGACGATCGATGCTTGTTGCCAGCACTTTCTGAGTTTGGCAGATACGCCGTTTCAGTTATATGCCCATTATCAACTTCATCCACAGCCAGCCTCATTTTATCGAGACGTAATTCAACAGTTTATTCATACATACTGCTTACATGACACGGCTCGATACTATGATGACTTTCACCAGCTACTCATGCACTACCACCATGATTACCGTGCGGTTGAACAACTCATGACAACCGCACTTTCTCACCGCGAAAAGTGGATACGACTCACGCTCACCACCAGAACCACCGATTTTATCTCACAGTTTGCTGGCAGTGTCGCACATTGTCAGCAAGCCCACATAGCACGTTTGTTGGATGTCTTTACAGAGGATCAAATCTGCCTCGTTGAGCAAACTTTCACTACTTTACAATCGCTCAATGCATTAATAAACCTTCCGTCGGATATCGATATACTGGCTTCACGGCCTGTTCTGGATTGGACTATTACGGATTGGCAGTGCTTTGTTCAGTTACTTCGCACACAGGGTGGGCAGTGGCGACAACGATTTACTCAGCAACACGGTATTGCCAATCAAGCCTCACTGAAACAACTTGATGCATCGCAACAGTCGCAGTATGCTGATGCCAAATCTTCACTAAAATCCTTGATTTCCAGTTGCCAGACGACTGAGACGCTGGCGTCTGTACTCATTGAGACGAGTTGGATACCTGTCGTCGATGACCCCGAAGCAGAATGGGCGTGTCTAGAACCCTTACTCAATATACTACCGGCACTGGTTGCCTTCTTGCATTTGAGGATGGACGTTGATCAGGTCAGCGATTTCTCTGGCATTAACTTACAATTGTTGTCGACCTTATCAGATGATACCAGTAGCCAACCACTCATACTGAGAATTTATCAACGTTATCGTCACGTATTGATTGATGAGTTTCAGGATACCTCTGTACATCAGTTTGAGATATTCGAGCGGGCTTTTTCAAGTTGGCAAGATGAATCGCAGCGCACACTTTGTGTTGTTGGAGATCCAATGCAAAGTATTTATCGGTTTCGACAGGCTGAGGTTAAGCTGTTTTATCAGGCAAAGAATGATGGTTTTTGTGGTGTGCCACTAAAACATCTCCAACTGACACGCAATTTTCGCTCCACAAACCAACTTGTCGATGTTTTAAATCCGATTTTCAAAGCCGTTATGTCGCCTGATCATAATCCATTTTTCCCTGCTAAGCCGGTTCTATCAGCTAAGGAAGGTGGTTGTTATTGGCACCAGGTGAACCCAGATTTGTCACAAGCACAAGTTCTCTGTCAAACAATAGCTCAATTGCAGAAGCAATATTCTGATCAAACCATCTGTCTGCTCGTTCGCTCTCGCACACAACTGCGCTATATTTTGCCGGCATTGGAGCGGCAGGGTATTGATTATCAAGGTGTTGGGCTGCATGCACTGGGTCAATCTCAGTCGGTGCTTGATCTTTTTTCAATGACTTGTATTCTTCTTGATGCATTTGATCGATTGAGTTGGGTGAGTTTTTTAAACGCGCCTGCAGTCGCATTCCCAATGGATGACATTCAACAGGTGTGTCAAGACAAACATGCTGCTGTCTGGGACAGTCTGCAACGGATGAGCGCATCTTTATCAACACCCGCTCAGCAAATTACTGCCCGAATCACACCACTGGTTGAAGATGCGCTTAAGCAAGTGGGGCGTATCGCGCTGAGCCAGATTGTTCAGCGCCTTTGGCACCGACTTGGTGCTGATTTGACCGCGCCATCTGCGGCCGAATACGAGCATTGCCTTCAGTTTCTAACCCGCCTTCGTGAGTTAGAGCATGCGCATATTCCCATCACACGCGAAAGGCTGCAACAACTTCTGCCGACCTACCCTGAGCGTGCACAATCCCCAGATCCAAGTCGCCTGACTGTCATGACGATTCATAAATCAAAAGGACTTGAGTACGATATCGTGCTGATTCCCTACCTCGAGCAGTCTACGCCGATTAGTGACAAAGCCTTATTAGACTGGACCTACGTCTCGCATCGGTCACAGCAACACCTTTTGTTGCATACGCATTTACGTCATCGACGCCAAGCGACCACAGTGCATCGCTATCTTAGACACGTTGATAAGCAGGGTCAGCTAGCCGAAATGGAGCGATTATATTATGTTGGCTTTACACGCGCTAAATCTCAATTACATTTATTCAGTGCTGAAAAATCGGGTTACAATGAGCGCTCTATTATGCGTTTGTTGGCTGCTGCCTTGTCGACCTACTTACCACCTTCGCATCAAGTAAAACACGAGCACATATCGGCAGATGAGCCAATAGCCCGAAAACGCACTGATCAGCGTTATATCTTACCCCCGAACTGGCAGCACCCCTATGCTGTGCACTGGCAATCATCGCAAACATCCCAACCGCATGCACTTGCTATCAAGCCTGTTTCTGTTGTTGATATATTTGATGATCATTCAGGACGTACCCGTTGGGGCGAGATGATTCATATGAGCATGGCGTATCTGTTGTCACAGAATGAGAATCCGCATATGACCGCCGATAAAATTCGCCAGTATGTGGCTTTTTTTGGTATTGATGTTGATAGGGATGAAATGGTTATTGACACACTACTGCACGGGTTTCATTGTTGTATTGAGGACCCTCGTTTTCAATGGATGTGGCAACATCGTCATACTGGTAGTGTCGAAGCCAATCTGGCGACGCAAGGCCAAATCCAACGCGCTGATTATACTTTCGAGGCTGATGGTATCCGTTGGATTATTGATTTTAAGACGCATCATATTCAAAAATTCTTAGATACAGGACAATGTGATCATCCTTCATCGGTGCAGGCTGATTATCGTGACCAGCTGCTGCGATATCAGTCGGCCTATCGCGCACTGAATAGGCACCAACCTATTCGCTGTGCTTTATATTACCCCCTCAGTCAAACCTATCTTGAATTATCACCGTTAGCAGAAGACAATCTGGTTACATTGAACTAATAACTTGATTAAAAGCAGTCGATACACAAACCTCATCGATAGCGGATGATCATTGCTCACTCGGCAGGTAGCAAGCTTGATATGGTGGTGTACAAGCGTAGAGTCTTTACAGACTAGGCCCAACTAATCTCGCAGTTGTCAAGGTTTGCTTGGGATACCACTGTGAAAGCGATACTCTGCCTCAGGTTGTTGAATCAGTGTCGCTTCAATGGCTAATAATTGTTGTAGTCGTGCTCGAATAGATGCTTCACTGCTCATGGTACGTGCTAGTGTGAGGTAGATAACAGCATGTCGCTTTTCAGCTAGGTAGAGGCGTTGATAATAGTCCCCGATTTGCTTTGGTAGAATCGGAGCGAGCACGGAAAATCGCTCACATGAGCGAGATTCAATAATTGCACAGATGATTAGTTGATCGACCAGGCGTTCATCTGATTGTAATCGAACTAATTTTCCGAGCTCACGCGCATAGATAGAAGCAGAGACTGGCCGATACTGAATCCTCATTCTGCTCATCAGACGTAATACCTGCTCGTAGTGAACAAGCTCTTCGCGCGCAATTTTGGACAAGCGACTGAGGATGTTCGTGTCTTTAGAAAAATGCTTCATCAGTGACAATGCCATCGCTGCCGCCTTACGCTCACAATTAGCATGATCTGACATGAGCTCCGGTAGATGATCAGTAGCGATAGCAACCCATTGTGCAGGGGTCGAACAGTGCAGTGTAAGCAGCTCTGCTTCGGTTTCTATTTGCAAATTGACGTCAAGCATGTGATGATAATACTGTTCATTATTGAGTACCAGAATGGCTCAGATTTTATTCAGAACTGTGTGTTTTGTCAAACTGCTTTGTCTGCTTGCAGTTGCTGTGTATGCAGAATCAACTGTAGAGTCAACTGCCGAATCATCTGCGCGCGCCTACCGTGTTGAGTTATTAGCCTATCAACAGTCAGAGGGTGCTGCTTTTGGTAATGTTCAGCCAAGCAAATACACGCATCTTGTTGATGATACACCGCTGGTAGAAATTGATACTGATCGCGCTTATGTCGATACAAAGTATGCCCCTGCTTTGAAAACGCTCGCTCAACGTTTACAACGTGATGGGATTGCGAACCGATTGTTTAGCTGGGTAGTGAAGCTGCAACCCCAGGAATCTTTGACGTTACCAGTCGATGCTACGATTTCACTTGCGGTGGATAACCCTGCTGAAAGCACGATTGACGGTTTTAGTTTACGTGGCCAATTGCTAGTGAGTCGAAATCAGTATATCGATATCACGAGTCAGCAGACAATTCATATGCTCCGTAGCGGGCAGACTTATCAGTTTGATTACACTGAGCACAGTCGCCATTTGAAGCTTGATAAAACGCACTACCTAGATAACGAGCGCATAGGCATGCTGCTCAAAGTAACAGCTGCTGAATTCTCTCCACCTCCACCTGTTCAACCTGCAGTCATTGATGCACCTGTAGATACATTGCCCAATGATACTGACAGTGGGTCGGCAGTTGTTGCTGATTCTGTCGATGTTCAGCAACCACAGCCCATGTCTACGGATGACCAGAGCCCAACACCGATAGACACACCGCAGGCTGCGGCTGCTGCAAAACCAAACCCTGCACCCCAAGATCCAAATAACTTGGCTAACCAGAATCCGGATGATGGTATGGCACCACAAGATGTGCCTGCTGATAACAATGACTCATCTGTGCCTTCGAGAACACCAGAAGTGCCTCCCGAGACCCAAGCGGTCAACACCACTGATTAACAGCATAACCATCTCTCTGATTGATTGTTCAATGGCACCTCATATGCCTTACCCGTACTAATATCGTGCTGAAAACCGTAAAATGCCACAGTCTCATGCATGTGTTTTGCATATACTGTGGTGGACACAGCATCTTGAATCAGGTAAAATTACATGATATTTGAAATCTTAATAATTATGCGTATCTTATCTTACTTCACCACACTCATACTGCTAACTGGGCATGTTTCTGTTGCCAACGCGCAACCCAATCAGCCAGAGAATAACGGAGTAAAAAGCAACATGATTGCGCGTGCAAGAAATCTCTACGAGCAATTCCTAGAGTCATTAAGATTTATGCAGCAATATGCTGATTTCACCCATCCGTACACTGTCCCTCTCGCGGAGCAAGAGCAGCACAGTACCGATGTGCTTGCTACGGTTATTAATCAGCCTAATGATGAGCATGCTCCGGAATCTACCAGCAACCCTGATCGCTCTGCGGTGAATCGCGCTGCCCCTGGTGGTCTTGCCGCAGCACCCCATGTGGATACTGACAGCCATTGTAGTCCGACAGTTTCGACCACAATGAAGTAGTGCCTACAACCGCACGCATAATCTATGATAGTCCGTCGATTAACCATTTTGTGTGCTTGCCTGTTTATGTTTCCCAGATGCCTATTGCCTATTGTGACAATGTCGTGTTTGGGTTCCTGTGTTTCTTGATATCATGAAACACTTGCACCACAATATATAATCGTATAACATGATCGTGATCTTATAACATTCTGGAGATAATCATGCCTGTCCAAACAATTCTCAGTTCAGCGCTTTCTATAGTAACTGAATACTTAACATCACTGGGGCATTTCCACAACAGTATGACAATGCTCTACTTAACCAAGAATGCCATGGCGTCTGTTGCACTGTACGCGAGTCTGTATCCGTTATTTCTCAATATGCTCGTTGATGGCATCGTGCTGTTCACAGTTGATTGGGGCTTAAGCTGGGTTTTAAACAAAGTTGTGAAACCGATTCTGCGAGAGAGCCAACTCTTATCTCATGTAATCAGACCAATACTCGATTATGTGTCTGGTAATCATATGGTGCGTATTTTTGACAATATGGCTCAGGATGTACACAGGTCTAGGTCTGTGGGTCAACATTCAAATCGGTCCGGTTTCAATCAAACCACCAACCATCTTCTAGATTTTATGGCCACTAGCACTGCATATGTAATAACCGTGCTGATGGCTTTTAAAGGACATTCATTCCCAAACCCTTATGCATCTCTGTCTAGATATTTTGGCACCTGGAGATTGAGCGCTACACACTGGCATTTGGTAACTCGTACATCATGGAGTCTTTCCAGAATTGGCACCGGGCTTATAGTCGCAGAACTTATTGCAGTTGGTTATCGACGCGCAATCTCGTTTCTGGCATATGATAACGGTATTTTTTCTCACGGCCTTCGCGAAAACGAAGGATACAAAGGACCAAGTATACAACAGCGCGTTGACAGAGGAATCATTCAGGTCATTGATCCATATGATTCAACTCCAGAATCGGAGGTTAGATTGTACACTCCGCAACCCCGATAAAGTACGGACATAAGCCGCGTTGGTACTACTAATGAGCTGCCTGATGATCAGACTATGATTGATGCCTTTAGGATTAAATATGCCCCATCAGCATATTGATCTCCTAAGTATTCATTATAAACACTAAAAGTGTCACAAGCCGTTACTCGTCTTCATGACCTCACGATCTGACGGCCGCTGTGATAATGCATGATGCATATTGTCGTCGTATCTGAATCTCATTTGTTTTATGGGTGTCGCTATATTACTTCGTCACTAAAAACAACGAAATCTGAGCTAATTGACACCTATGTTGGGATATTACAACGGGGCTATGTCGTGGTTGTTTGTGGAAGGCATGCGCGCTATCATAGGCCCGACTTGGCACGCTGTGTCATTTAACAACAAGTTCAACAGGACCTTATGACGATGACAACAACCGCTGTAACCGTTACTTTTGATGCTGATATGTCAATACTGAGGCAGATGGCACGACTTCTTGATAATATGATATCCAGGGAGATGCCCTTGGCCGAGGGGCTCAAAGCACTAGCCAAGTTGTCATGTTCAATTGACTTCAATGACCATGTGAAAAACTCTATTCGCAATAAATTTGGTAATATTGATAGATCTCATAAAAGTAAAGAACGCCATGGGGGGCTAGAGCTTGTCGAATTGGCCCGAATTCGCTATGTTGATTTAAAACAAATGGATGGTTTTAAGCCCCCCCTTGATGATCTTCTCGTAAAAGATCTTCAGAAAATTCGGCGAAAAATAGGCAATGTTTGTAACTATTACGCCTCTAAACGCTCTGATGACTTTGTTTTTGATCCCAATGACCGCGCTGATTTTCTGATTACTTTATTTAATTATCTTTATCTCAGAACTCTAATTGATAAAGTAACGGAACATATACAAGAATATTTGTCACAAACGATTAATGTAAGCACACGATTTGGTAGATATTATTTAGGAGATATCTTGCTGACAGTTGGCGTGTTGTCAGAAGAAATCATGCTTTGTACAAATGAGAAAAACAATGCTTATTTTAATTTACTTAAAAGAATTAGAAATGAAGAACTGGTACATCGTCAGGATACTATGGTGAAGCCATTCTCTGCTTCCGATATGTTGATTTACGAGAACATCACGCATGTCCTCACACATGGCTTGTCTGACGAGTTAAAGAGAATTTCCTCTGCCATACCAAGTTGGTCTAAAATTTTGGAAGATCGTGGCTCTGCAGATAGCTGTTGGGATTTCGTAAAGGGCAAGATGGATACTTTTAGTTTTGCGTCAGCCTGCTCACCTGATCTTAAGATTCTTGAAAATGCGATATCTGCAAAATCAAACTCTGCAACCTCTTCTACGACTGATGCGGCTTCCCCAAAAACCCAGAGAAAAAAAGCAAATCTAATTAACAGTTTCAATCAACAGATTAAGAAACTACTGAAATTTAATCCTGAATTAGGACCGCCTACTAATGATTTAACTGACGCTGATCGGCCTAGATTGGTAGAGCTCGGTTATAAATTCTCTGACACTGAATTGTATGAAGAACTCCGATCGTATTTTAATCAAATTCAGTCCTTGAAAAAAACACATAGCCGGGCAATCGTGAGACTGAGCGACATGGAGCGCATCATTGTAGATATTGCAGATTGCTTACCATCCTTACGGTGCTTACAGTCAACTCTATTGTGCAATCACTCAGAGCGACAACTTCTAAATGATAATGAAGATGTACATAATATGATTGTAACCGAAGAAGACGATCTCTCTGATCTTTTGCATAGAATGGATGCCAACAACAATAATACTCTCAATGGAGAATCACAGACTATAACGCTATCTGGTAGGCTACTTAAAAATTTTAACCATGTGTACGGCGAATTAAGATTTCTCAGCGAGGTGATACATAGTGATGAGTCGAAGCACAAGATAGGTATAATAATGAAATTTTCACTATTAAAGATTGGCGAGTCTTTTAGAGGCATTAATAAAGAGATCGAAAATCTTGATCAATCTGATCCGGTCCGACTGATCATTAAAAAGGTCCCCTTATTAAATTCCGCTTTACAAGAAACCGTATTATCAAGAAACGATGGCATAGCCCATGATGTCTTAGGCTACGAAGACGAGCCTCACTTTAATACGATTATCAATCAAACGCTTCCCCTACTTGGGCAAATAAAAGCCATTCTGGTTTTGTCATCTTATCATGCCCCGCCATCTCTTACTGAGAATGAAACTATTAGTATACAGAACTATCAGTGTACTCATCGCGAAGTCGTGGAGTCCTATATCCAATTAGCGCTCTATGATAAAGCCAAATGCCACATCGCATCCGCACTTGATGAGATTGCTAGGTATAGAACTCAGGAAGATCTGTCTGCAGCGGATATCAAAAATCTTGAATCTAATGAATATTTCATAAACAATCTTCTGACAAGCGTGATTATTGAGAGCATGCCTCGCGCAAACGATAGGGATGAATGTAGGGCTGAGCTTAAAAAAAATCTTACACAGTTTATTAGCTATGGTACTGATGATGACGATCCAATTATCCATGCCGTTGTTGGGCATCTTTATTCACACAGTAATGATCATGCTTCTGCCACTAAACACTTTCATCAAGCATTAAATTCCTGTGTTGACATAATCAGAAACCGACAACTTGTTGAGTCTATATTAATAGCTAATGCAGTATCTAAAGCACATCTTAATGAAGTAGATGAAGCGCAAGATGCGTTAGATAATATTATAAATGTAGAGCAGCGCACACCGATGTTGCAGTATGATTATCATTTTGCATCTGCAATCGTCAAATTAAAGCGTCATCTGACTCATATCAATAAACACTGTCGTCTAGATGACGATTTTTTGTTGGGTGATTTTCTCGGGGCTGTTGATGATTTTAGTACTCTTCATGATCAATTATCAACGTGGGAGGGGTACATTAAAACTGCGCACACAGCTGCAACATATCTAAATAAAAAGAAGGGGTGTGTACAATTAGGGATCAAATGTTTTGAGGTTGTCACAGAAAAGATGTTAGATCAGGTGCAAATAAGCGCTCTTGGACAATTGTTGGCGGATATTTTGTGGCTCGCTAAAGAATCCCCAGATTTCCAGCCATTTGCACATAAAGTCGACCCTAAAAAAACTATTGTCAATCTAGTCGATGCCGCTCGCTATTTTATCAAAAGGGAACGTAATCAATCTTATCCGGTCATGAATCGATCTGACCTACTTCAACTTGCTAGCGATCTCATTGAGTTTATTGATTTGTATAACCTTGTCGGATCACACCCTGATATTTATTGGTGCATTATCAGTTGTTCAGGTGGTGACTTAGCATCTCAAGATAAGAATCTCAACATGATTAGAAAGGCAATCACTAAAGCGGTTGAGCAGCACGACTGTGACGAGGGTATTATCCGAAATTACTTGCTGTTGATTTGGAAAATTTTTGGTCAAAATAATGATACTGCATTTGTCGATACATTTAATTTTGTAGATGATGTCATAGCGCCTCACATTGATGATTCGACTCGATTTAGAGAAGGGTTGAATCAGTTTAAGGATTTTGCGCGGGTTAAAACCTATTCCTTTAATGTCCATACTGACAAAGAAAATACGATTAACACCGTGAGTAAAGATCATGACAATGATTCGACTGCGGTAACGTCTTGTACAGAGACTGATATTGCCAGAAAAGATTCACCGAGACAGCACTTGGCGAACCTTGGGCTAATGACTAGACCACTGTATCACTTTACAAATACCTTGGTCAGTACATTGCGTAATCAAATTCCATCGGGTACTTTTTGGACAGATGTAAGGCCAAATGACAGCTCAGATAAACCAACAGCAAGTCTGATGTTCTCTTGCAGGAAAACGTTTGAAGCAGATGTGCGCCGCGTACTCGATGGTTATCACGAAGGGGTAACCAAAACTCAGAGATGCTACGGGACTTTTTGATCACTGACACTGCTCTTTCACACTGTACAAATCAGCTCTTTGCCTGATTAAAGTGATTGATGGATGTGTTGGTGATCATATCTGGTGCTGGCAGATACTGTATCACAATCGTCCTGCAGCTGACGCTAGATCATTTGTGTATCCCATAGCCGACGATAATGCCCGTTCTTCTCGATGAGTTCATGATGGGATCCCTGCTCGACAATCTGTCCTTTGTCCAGTACAACAATTCTGTCCATTTGCACTAGGGTCGATAACCTGTGCGCAATCGCAATGACAGTCGCCCTACTCTCATCCAGCATCTGATTGATGGATGACTGAATCCGCTTTTCTGTTGGTGAATCTAAACTACTGGTTGCCTCGTCTAATATTAAAATGGGGGCATCTTTTAAAATCGCGCGCGCGATGGCAATTCGCTGTCGCTGCCCGCCACTGAGTTTGACCCCTCGCTCACCGACAATCGTTGCATATTGGTCCGGCATGTCCATAATATCATCATGAATGTTCGCCTTACGGCATGCCTGTTCAACTGCTTTGTGTGTGGCATTCGGCCGGGCGAGACGTAGATTGTCAATGATCGATCGATGAAACAATGTGATGTCTTGCGGAATCAATGATATATTCTGCCGCAAGGATTCCTGCGAGATTGTGCGAATACTGTGCTGATCGAGTTGAATATCCCCATGACGAATATCAAAATAGCGTAACAAGCATTTGATGACGGTCGTCTTCCCTGCCCCACTCAAACCCACTAGACCAACCTGTTCGCCTGGTTGAATCGAAAGCGTAAAGTTTTTTAGGACGTCGCGTTGTCTCTTATCATATCGAAAAGTCACAGCATCGAAATTAACCTGACCTTTTATACGTACCTGTGTTTTAGCATCTGGCTGGTCGGTGACCTCATCTGCCGCATATAATAACTGATATGCTGATTGCACCCTAGCCATATTTGGCGTAATCGAGAACAACATGGCTTCGATCAGGGTATTCAGTTGCGTGTGAATTTTTAGCGTGAGCATGGCAACGAAGGCAAATATTCCGGCCGTGATTTCACCGCGTAGCAGTGCATAGGCCAAGAGATAGATCTGTACTGCACTCATCAGCACAATTAGGACGGTATCGATGCTATCGACAACAAAGGTATCGAAGCGTCGACGTATTCTATCCTTGTCCTGCCATTGGTGAATTGCTGGAATCAATGCATTGTTGACTTCTTGACCCACCCGGCCGATGATTTTTATGCCAAAAATATTGACGATGCCATCATTGATGATGCCGATCGCATTTTGGCGTGCTTTGTAGTAGGCCTGTTGGTACACCATCTGTTTACTCAATAAGTAGTAGATGATTGGTAGGTACAGCATGATGAACCCAAGCAGCACCCATGCGGCGACGGCATACATATTGAATAGAAAAACAAGCCCGATGCACACGGTGAGTATAACGGTTACGACCCTGAAAGTTGATTCGATAATGGTGGTAATGCCTTCCTGAAAGTCGGCAATCTTACTCGCGATATCCCCAGATCGTTGTGAGTCAAACCAATACAGCGAATGATGATAGGTTTGCATACAGATATCCAGTAGCGTTTTTTTGATAATCCTCGGTGCGTAGTGCAAATTCACGATGCGCATGAAAAAATACACCAGGTGTGCCATGGCCTTATAAACGACAAACAGCGCAATCAAATGAAAGATCTGCTGATCATGATGTTGTGCGATCAGATCGATGATTTGTTTGATTTTATATTCGACCAGTATTTCAAATGAGGCAGAACCGACTGCAATGGCCAGTAATGCAATAAAGTATCCGACGTAGCGTGTTACAAACTCAATGACATAGGGCGTAATTGATTGCGTTTTTGCTGTCGTTCCCTCATACGCGGATGTTGTGTCTATCATATGAATACCTTAATGACTGAATTTACCTATTTTTCAAGTGATCACCATAGCACTATCGACGCTGGAATGCTATTCCTGTGTATGACGTCTGGCGGTGTTTAAATAATAATTCGTCTTTTCAGTTGGATATAAATTTATCGCACAACTTTTTTACCTTTTCTCTGGCACGCAACAACAATTCGTGGTTTCCTATGCGCATTGTTTAATACAAGGTCATAATCACCACTATGCACGCACTCAGTACGGTCATTGTCATAACTACGATTGCTATTCTACGACAAACACATCTTTTCAGGCGTATTCCTCTATTTAAGGCGCCAGCTGCGATATCAGCACCTGCCAAAAAACAGTCTATTTTCAATTTTCTAAAATTTTATCTCACAAACAAACCGGTTTTTCTGGAAAAACCCGCCTTTTCATGGTTACATACTCTTCAAGAAATCAATAATGACAGGATAATCCCCATGCGGCCTTTGAAAACCCTTTTTTTGCTATCGTCAGTAGCTCTTGTACGTCAATTAGGTAATATGCTCGGTAACCCATCTAGTGGTGTCTACGTCAATGCACGTCAGAAAGATTCCCCAAGAGGGTTCAGCAAATCATTAGTTGAGTATGATGGAATGGACGTGCCACTATCAGAAAGACCTATTAGTCCGTTAGGAATATTGTGGCGCCAAGTTCGTTTGAACTTTGTCAATAACAATACTGCGCTGATTCTACGAAAGGAAATTGAGAGCCGTCACCAAATCAAGAATGATGCAGAGTTTGAACAATTTAAAGATAAATTAAAACTAGAGAAGCTCAAGCAAAAAAATGAAGCGCTTGAAAAAGAAAAGAAGAAGCGTGAGAAACAGGAGCAAGAAAGAAGCGATTCCAAAAGCTTAGCTGGGCGTTGGAAGACTTTTTGTCAATGGATCAGCTCTAATGTCGGGTATGTGTATAAATTTTTGTCAGCTGTTGCTGTCGCAACCGGTGTAGCCGGACTTATTAATTACGTCACTGCGTACTCAGGTAACAACAGACAAGACGCCACTAATCACAGCGAAACCGCCCTTATGAAAGAGTATAAGTCTGCTATTAGAGATCTGATCACGAGAAACCAGCTAGACAACTTGCGACCTGTGATTCGTAACCACCTGGACAATGTCTGGAACGCTCATCGTAATAATCCCACAGAATTTCTCAAAGAACTGATCTGGTTATCGGTAGGGAATGTACCAGTTCTTAACCAGCCTATGCGTGGTCATTACGAGAAAAGAAGAAGAGATGTTAACGCTAACTATCTTCAGGTGCTAGGCAATGCCATCAATGACTATCAAGTTATCTATACAACGAATGACAGTACGGTAACTTCCAGCCTTGCAGTATGGCTTGGCGGACAAGATCAGAACATGATAACGGTACTAAAGAGCAGAATAGATGCATCATTTAGATCTCTTAATTACCTGATACAGGATACACATCCAAGTAAAATAAATGTAGGCTCTAATCCGATTACTGATCAAGCTGCGCAGCTAGCTGGCACTCATTCGCTGAGGAGTGCGTATGACAGTACAACACCCTTTAGCGGTTTGCAGAATGTTGACTCTTTCTTCGACTTCAAAGAGCCACTGACAAGAATTGAAGATGAAATCACAGGTTATCTTAATGAGAAAATAGACTACCGCGATGAGATTGCAGGTAACTACAATGAATACACTGGTTTATGTCAACAATCTAGGCAGCTTATGAGTCAGGATGGTAGCATGTACGCTTATGAAGCAGTTGGCTTTAAGCTAACTGAAACATTACAAAATATGGGAACCCGTTTATCGAACGTGCAACCATATTTTCAAGACAGTGACCTCAAAGAGATCTTGGCTGCATGTGACGGTATGCGACTTCTAATGGACTACAGGATTAACTCACCAGAACAACGGAGAAAAGTGGACGACAGTCATAATCATCGAGGTCAGAGTGACGTTGAAGCGGCACATAGTTCTGAGCTTAATACTGAGACTCTTCGTGCAGCTTCTCGTCAAGCTTCAGGCAGTCAGGCGCCATCAACTCCTGGTAGTTCAGTAACTTGGCGTAATAAGGGAAAAGGAAACATGGGAATTTAAATATGGCAGTAATCGTTTAACTAATAACGATCGTTTAATTCAGCTGGTCATGTTTGACATGGGCCTGTCTATGTGTCATCTTTTTTATTAATCATTTATGGAGCAACAAAAATGCGAAATACAAACAAACAACCTGGGCTACTCTCAATCTTTTCATTCAGCAATATCGTGAAGCTGTTTAGCAGAGTCCAAACAGGATACTCCGATACCTACAGATTCCTTGACAAACTGTTGTATCCACTGAAATGGCTGGGTTCGGTACTGAACTGGCTATTCGAAATCTTGGTCTCAGGTACAGTAGGTCTTTTCGCTATGTGCCTAATCGAATTGAACAAGTTAGGTGTCGCCTTTCTCGAAATTTGGATCCAGTCGTACACAGCTTTGTACACAAAAGGTTCGATTATGGCGGGTCTCCCTTATAAGAAAGAAATTGATTCAGACTATCAGGCTCAAAGTGAAATCGAAGATGTATTTAAACCTCTCTTTGTTGCCCTGGGGTCATTGATCTTCTCCTCACAAAAACTCATCTCGTATCTAACTTGGTTTGTATTGGATAGCGCTTGCTCAATGGCTATACACATCCTTACGATACCTGGAACGGCACTCTATTTGTCTGCCGTGCTGATTAAAGAAATCACTCAAGGTATTGCTAGCGGAATTATTTCTGGGTATGAACTTTGCGCCAACATGATAAGCGCTTTGGTTAAGCCGGACACTCGTACAAGCCTTCATAAGACGCGGCAAGGAAAAAGATCAGGAAAACATGTCGTTGTCGAGGAGAGTGACCTAGCGGAGTATGAACCACTCAATGATCAGGGCGAAATCAATCTACTTGATCTTAATCTTCAAGGCGACTCTATTGGCGCGCTATATACCTGGGTGGAAGATCGGTTCGTAAAAGGCCTCAAAGCAAGATTGACGCAATTTAATTCAGGCTTAGCAGATGATAAAAAGCTCACATTTTCTGATGGCGATGAAGGTAATCCTGATACATCTACTGAAAACACTACAAGGGTGCTCAAATTCCTCAAGAACCCCTCACTTGTTGTTATCAGAAGAAATGCAGCAAAAAAATGGATAGATGATGTCCTTCTGCCACTTATCGATAGTGCAACCGACCAAGAGGTCATAGTGTCAGTGTGCAGAGCTATTATAGAGATTGGTAGAGAGATTGAGTCTCTACTTGATCAACTTGCTGATCATAGAAATAGAGATCGTAGTGGCCAGAAAATTTTTGCAGAATCGATCATATCAGCTCATGGTGGAAACACTACTGCACATTACACGCGTAGGTCGCTGTATGAATGGTGTGAAGGCTTATTAGAGGAAGTTAATGAAGCCAACGACGATACTATCAGATATCAAGCGATGCCTATGCCTGATCTAGAGGATCAAGGCGACAACCAACAACTTAGTTCTGAGGAACTTCGTCGCACAATTTTAAGTCAACTTATTGATATCCTCTGGGTTGATAAAATAATCGAGTTCGCATATAACAGACAATACCCAGCCTCTGAAACTATGTCTCAAACATATAGCCCAAGTGTATCTGGTATAGGGTCTCCAGTGCGTGCTAATCAGCTTCAAGGACAGGCAGCGAGCGCGAGCAATCAAGACAATCAACATGGATACGCTGGATCTGGTTCGCTCAAGTCTGGCGGATGGCTCAGTATAGCCTCTTGGCTGGAACCAGCAACTGGAAGCAAGTCGTTATACTAATTGATTTTGTTGCAGCTTCTAAAGTTAGTGTATGGTTTTTCGATGCACTAGACCGACTGAAGATGAAGATCAGATCAGTTGATAGTCATTGATCTAGCGACTATATCGTCAAGCCGATGCTGTGATCTCCCTCACTATCGTTGTCTGAGTCATCACTGATTTGAAAAATTTCTGAGCGTGTCGCTGATTCGCTCAGTGTGATTTCGTCTAGCGCTGCGCTCATATCAGTCATGTCTGCAAGGCTACTTAGGCAACTAGATCCACTGCGCTTGGGAAGGCTCTGCGTTGCTGAGCTGAAACTAATCGCAGAATAACGCCCACTTAGTATCGGGACAAACCCGAAAGTTGGAGAAGTAATTGGCTTACTGAGAACGGCTTCATCACGCCCTTTTGCTACTGTCGGTGCTGACAAAGACTTTCTCTCAGTGCGTCTCTCGAAAAAATTAATTTGATTTTTTCCGCTGAAAGCTTCCCGATCTATCATCTCGCATTCATAATCTGGTGATTCGATGTTCGGTGTTACGTATCCTTGTGTTGTGATGGTTTTATAATCCTCAGGATTGATAATACTGTCATGTCTCGTTTCCGGCTCGGTTATGCCCAAGTCAATGCTTGAGTCAATACTCATCGATGTTACCTCACTCACCTGCGTTGGGCTGTCTGTGCTACCAACACTCAGATGTGCTTTTTTTGATTGGCATTCGAGTTCAGCTCTGCTATCAATGGCGTTTATTGACCTTTTCATCTTTTAACTTTTTTTATTTTTATTGATTATATTTTATCATTTTATACACATATAATCAATTATTAACACTTTCATGCCTCAGATAGGATATCAGCAACTCCCTTCTGCATTGATGTTAGACGCGGCCTGCTCTTTGGTGTTACATCACTCTGCTTGATTTGTTGTCCAGTTCTTATAACTCGCGCGCATAAATTTTGTTACGAGCGCACTATCTGCGTCACATAGTCCCAGGTGGTTTTATCACATCGATACCTGCTGATTAGGACTCCTCTACTTTGTTGACATCCGGATAAATCGGGGATAGCATTAAATATTGCTTTAATATAGATAACATTATGCGTGCAACTTATTTAGATATCATCAACTCAACCTTCGAGACTGTACAAAACTCGGTTGTGGACTACGTACTGTTCTGTCTACGTGGTGGTGCTGCGACACCCCAAGATAGACATCAGAAATCTTTTGTAGCGCAGCTCAATGTTGTCCATCCGGCAGTGGATTTTTTTGATCATTTCCAATTTTCTCGTTTGTTGCATTCGCTGTTGATGATTCCCCCGGTCTTTATATCATATATCTGTTCATTCAATTTCTGGAAATCGCTTTGTCTTACGATAATGTCAGCTGCCACCATATATAGCGCAGTTCCGCTTCTGACTAAGCTTAATATTCCATTCATCAACCCAAGTGTTCTCGTATTCATGGCAACTGTACAGCTTGCATATTCACTTTTCTTACATGCACCATTCGATCATAGAAATAGTCTTTTTCTGAAGCTACTCACCGCCATTGGTATTTCAGCCTATGCACTGTTTACCATGAGCTCAGGCGCGATCACTGTGAGCCTCTTCGGCATGCTGCACTTTTCAATCATGCCACTCACATTAGCCCTGTGTTCCGCCCTCTACATGATCAATGCGCTCTGCTATGCGGTTCATTTCGAAATGCGTGAACGCCCCATTTCTGAAGCAGCTGACTGGAACGGCTTCATGATTGGGCAAACGAGCTATCTTAATGCTCTACATCGCCGTAGAACTGCAGCGAATAGTCCCAATCGCGACACCATATTCGATACGCAAGATCCATTGTTTTTTCTTGCTGCGTTTTTATCGAAGACCCTCTCTCCCCGGGTACAATTTTTTCACACACTCTCCCTACCTGCAATGGTTAACAATCTTCTTCTGATGCTACTACAATTTCGTCGGGATGATTTCGGCAGTGGTGGTCCTGATTTTCAGGATGATGCCCCCTCTGGTGGCAATCATCCAAATACCCACTCGCTCAATCTCTTCTCTCTATTTTTTGGTCATTGGTCTGGCGGAAATGGTGGCCCTGGTTCTCATGATGATGACCACCCCTACAGTAATAACCGAACGACTCAAAAACCCAAGACACCGCAGAATCAGAACATAGATAGAAATGCTCTGACAACTCCCAGTGGTGATCTGTCTTCTCATACGTCTCGTGACAATACACCAAATACTGATGTTGATTCGCATACACCGTTTCCATTGACTCCAACTCATAAAAATAGTTCAGAAGATCACTTTCGCGGTAGAACTCCAGGGTCTCTGCAGGACGCTCAGCGCTCAACCAGTGCGCGTTCTGATCGGTCTGACAGCACGCCTAAAGTCTCAGGGGGTCTTGAGGTTTTCACCTCGCCCATTACAGTCGAAAACTTTGACAGTCTCGGTAAGGCTCTGACTGACCACTCTCATTCGCCGTTTGTCGCTCAATTTTTTGAGCAGTTAACTGCGCATCTTGAAAATAGGGCTAACCGCAGAACAAATTACGAATCAGTAGTCAATATGCTTGATTTGTCACTTCCCAGTTTGTCTTCATCGCAATTATCTGGGCCGGGTGAAGACGCTCAGCTAGGCTTGTTCGGGAAAACTGATAGTGATGTTCAAATTATCACGCTTGCTTCTGAGTACCTGCAATCACATAAAAACACCTTCAAATCTGACGTACAGAACACCGAAGCTGCTCGTTATTCTCAGGTCCATAAAGAGCTCGTCACGCTAATCGTCACAATTACGAGGTACTGTCATACAAATGATTCTGTTGATCTCGATCCAATTGTAGCAATGGTAATGGCGGCCCCGGAAAAAGTGTCTGCTCGGATTTGTCACTACAACAATGATAATTTCCTAAATGATAGTAACGATCCCGCAAAATTCTGTTTCTTCGCATTGCTTGCGTACTCTGGCTATCTAGTCAGCGTTCACACGCACAACGATGAACTCCATGCGCACTCATGCTCGAAGCTCAACGCGATTTG
>DBUY01000026.1:30615-31586 GCA_002308435.1 Proteobacteria bacterium UBA1278
TCGAAATTAATTGAATCGGTGCAGCAGCTGACCAACTTTGTTAACTCAAGCGCTGCACACCAATCAAGTTCGATTTCATAGATGGTGATTGTTATTCAGATTATGGTATGTCACCCACTATTTACCTCTTTTCGTAGTGGGATATCGTCACTCTCATCTACGGATCATTTACAACTTGGAGCAGTATGATGCCTACATTGTTACCTACTCTTGTCGAGCGTAATCTTCAACAGAAATTAGGCGCTGTTTCTAAACAAATTCCCAACGGCACTATTGCGACTCTGGATAGGGTTCAGGTTGTTAATAGTGGGTTTACATCAGATACATTCAATACCGCATTTGGTGGTGCTATTAGCGAACCTGTTGTACAGGCCGTTAAGCAATATTATTGCGACATTGATAGTCCTATGGCATGGTGGCTGGGACCAAGTTCACTGACAGGTCAACATCAAGCCATACTCGAGTCATGTGGATTTACCCTGAATGAACGAGATGTTGGTATGACCTGTCAATTGCTTAATCATGATCACGTTGAGATAGACTTACCACCTGGATTCTCCATCAGGCGCTGTGTTTCCGTGGATGACTACTATGCATTTGGTGATGTGCTCTCCTCCATATTTGATCCGATCGATGAGTCTGTCCAGGCTTTTTACCAGAAGATTGGGGACTCATCGAGATCTGCCTGTCCCGAAATGGTCTACTATATTGGATATCATGAGGGTATTCCCGTCACCACAGGTGCGTTATTTTTAACTGATGTAGCAGGGATCTATGATGTTGCTACTCGTCCAGAATATAGACGACGAGGCTATGGCTCAGCATTATTCAAACATCTTGTCAATGAAGCGAAGCAGGCTAAATACGAGTCTGCTGTGCTCGTGGCCTCTGCAGAGGGCGCAGGTATCTATGAACGTGCCGGATTTCAAAAAGACTGCGTTGTTGAAGAGTGGAGCTTTACGCCATAATCG
>DBUY01000003.1:0-3489 GCA_002308435.1 Proteobacteria bacterium UBA1278
CCGTATAACACCTTAGCAGGGTGCCGCTTTCGACCACTCAGCCACCTCTCCTGAAACACTACCAAGAAAATTGTGAGATAACAACCATAATTTAGCGAAAAAATCGCCCATTGTCAAGATAAGAGATCATGATAAACGACACACAAGATCTTATGTAATTCAGAATCATAAACAATCAACAAGCCAAGATTGCTCCACTCAGCAAACGAACCAAAAATCAACACACGGCACGTGTCATATAGTGTGTAATAAATACTGCGATGATTGGGTACTCAAAAAAAGACTTGATGTTTCGCAGCAGTCGCTCTAACATGAGATTAATAAAATGTAAAAGAGGCAGGGATGTTTCTCAACCAATCATTCGAGCTAAAAGCTGCAAAACTCACCTATACCTGCGTGCGGATCAAAGAAACAGACATCGGTAAGTTTGAGGAAGATTTCATCGGCGCATATCAACAAGCACCAAAATTATTCCGTCAAGGCGCATTTATTGTTGAATTCCTGTACGATGAGTTTGTCGCATCAAACAAACTTAAAAGAATTAAGAAGGCCATCGAAGGTGTTAGTGCAACACTCGTTGGGATCAAATCAAGTGTTGGTATTCAGCAAGAAGAAATCAAGAAAGCAGGGATAAACGTGATCCACAATACGAAACAGGATCTCCCTGAACAAATCAGAAGAAACCGAGAGCCAAATGAACCACGGGGACTCATGGTGCAAGGCAAGGTGCGATCAGGCACACAAGTATACGCTAAGGACAAAGACATTGTAGTCTGTGGCGACGTGAGCCATGGATCGGAAATCATTGCGAGCGGCAATATATTCATCTACGGAACGCTAAAGGGTAAAGCAATCGCCGGTGCGGATGGAGACGAGTCGGCCCAGATTTTCTGCAAAGTGTTCTGCCCCGAACTGATTTCCATTGCTGGCACATATATCGTGTGCGATGACATCACATCAGAGTATCTCGGTAAAAGTGTCTCTGCTCGCATGCAAGAGAAGAAAGTAACCCTGCAGGTTTTTGGCAGTGTCCAACCAGTGGTCAATTTCTAGCATAACAGCAGATTAATCTTCACTCACTCGCTGATATATTCAGCATCAGATGGTTGCATTGCAGGTTGAAAGTCAATAGAATGTAGTGAACTATTGTCAAGGATTAAGCAATGTCAGAAGTGATTGTCGTCACCTCAGGGAAAGGCGGTGTTGGTAAAACCACCACAAGTGCAGCGATTAGCACGGGTCTTGCGATACGCGGAAAGAAAACAGTTGTGGTCGACTTTGACGTGGGGTTAAGAAACCTTGATTTGATCATGGGGTGTGAAAGAAGGGTTGTCTATGACCTGATCAATGTCATCAATGAAGAAATTAATCTACAACAAGCACTCATCAAAGATAAACAGCTACCAAACTTATTCGTACTCCCTGCGTCCCAAACAAGAGACAAAGATGCCCTGAAAATTGAGGGCGTCAAGGCTGTTATCGAAAAACTCAAAGAGAGCTTCGACTATATTATCTGTGATTCACCTGCGGGCATAGAAAAAGGCGCCATTGCAGCGATGCGGTTCGCAGATCAAGCGATTGTCGTAACTAACCCTGAAATATCATCTGTAAGAGATAGCGACCGAATGATCGGTATTCTTGCATCCAAATCGGAACGAGCTGAAGAAGGCAAGGCCCCCATCAAAGAACACCTTCTTGTTACCAGATATCACCCTGAGCGCGTTAAAACAGGTGAAATGCTGGGCGTAACAGATATCCTTGAAGTGCTGTCTATCAATCTGCTTGGCGTAATTCCTGAGTCTAAGGCGGTACTGAAGGCCTCCAATATGGGGATACCAGTGACACATAACAAGCAAAGTGATGCTGGCCAAGCGTATATGGATGCTGTTGACCGTCTTCTCGGTGAAACAATCAAGCCAATGCGATTTGTGGAAGCAAAACGAAAAGGTATCTTTGCTTCTATCTACGAGTCAATTGCGGGAGAGTAGCATGAGCATTTTTGACATTTTTAATTTCAATAAGCAGAAGACAAGTGCAAATACAGCACGGGAACGGCTACGTATTATTGTCGAATCGAGTGCGAATGACCGTAAGATGCCAAAGATCAAAGAGCTACAGGCAGAAATATTCAATGTTATTGCCAAATACTATGAGATTCCTCAAGACGATGTAAACATACAAATCGACCAACAAAATGGTAAGACAGTTCTTGAGCTGAGTGTGAACATAGCAGAAGATGCTAAATCGGCGTCTATTATCTAGATCTCTAAGTTAATGAATAATTCTACAATCGTCAGTGGCTTGAATAGAAATTCTTCTCCTCGATACATTGACTTGTTCATCTAACAAGCTCGAGGCTCTTAACACTTATGATATCACCAAAATTGTTGACGGCCTTACAGACAACGACAAGAGGTGATCAGACGTTAATATTGTGCGGTCTTTGATATTGACGTATGTCAATCATTGATCTTAGCTTTCCTAGACCTAATAAGTATTCTCAAATACGTCACAAGTAAGATTATGACTGAAGATATCACATGTAAAAAATCTAAAAAAGAGAATATAGTAGTCAGTGAGATTATATAGATATCAAGCAGGTGATATGATGAACAGAAGTGAATACATAAGTGATATAGGAGGAAAACCATGAGAAGACAAGATAACTCATCGTGGTCTAAGCAACTATCGACCATCAAGTCATTCATGTCTCACATGATTACTCAAATCAAATCATACGTGTCATACATGATTACTAGAGAGATGAGCTGGCCTAATTATAATGATTACAAAATCTTTACAGCGTGGAAAAAGTATAAGGATAAATATAGGATAGAAGCTCACAATCCAAATCCCGGGTGTTTCTCGAGGAGATCATTAACCTACTATCTGATCGTTGACCAAAGCACCGGCTATGCATATCAAGAGGCAAAATCACATAAAATTAGTACCCGTCTAATAATTATGGTATGTCGTATTGGCTTATTACCAGTATATATATATGCAAATATGATCGCATGTACTGGCAGCGCAACACTGGATTTCATAGGGTTTATTTACCATAGCAGATTGCTCGTAATAGGCTTGATAAACAAACATCAGAACGCTCAAAAGCTATGCAATCAATGTATCTTGCGTATGATAAGCATTATCGCAAAACCCATACAGTGGTCAGGGCTTATCATTGCATACGCATTACAGATTTTCTTTCAGCGAAGTGGCATGAAGTTACTCACAAGTATTGAGTTTTCCGCATACCAGGGCCCGTTTTTGTCATCCATTGTATCTATATTCCCACTAACATGCGTCGATAGCGGAGCGATAATTAATACGCATAACAAGAAGCACACCTTAAATGATATGCTAGAGTACTTTCGTCATTATAATAGCATAATCTGTGGTGGTGGCATCCAAGAGAGAGGCTGGCTAGAATATGGTGGGCCTTATCAGCCAATAGAGAACGAATCAGATTCAGAGAACGAGTCAGAT
>DBUY01000003.1:3801-30549 GCA_002308435.1 Proteobacteria bacterium UBA1278
GAGAACGAGTCAGATTCAGAGAACACGATCAGCGTCTGTACGACATTCTACGAAGCAGACAAGCTAAATTATGACAGACAATAAATGCATTGGCGAATATATTTTTGGGTGGCATCATAACGACATCAGTCACAAGTCGACATCATGAATGGTTAAAAGATAGTACAAATATAGAGAGCAACCTGACAAATCTAGGACTGCGCACCAAGAACCGCGCCATAATCGCGACGCATCGGCGTGCTCGGCAAGCTACCGGGAACTATCGTAGGCGCAGTCAGTGGCAGTCTCAGGCGAATTTGGAAAGCATTGTCTCGTGACAACCCACTATTATGCTCTACACGTGCGTCGACAACCAAAAGGTTGGTAAAGCGAAAGCTTCCCCCTACTCTAGTCGTTGTTACATCACTAGAAACATCACTTTGACTGAATGCACCATACTGAGCAAAAATAAGGAGTCGTTGTGCAGTATGAGACAAGCTGAGAATAGCACCAGGCATACCAACAAGATTTGATGATGAGGTCGTTAGTCTCTGCGCATTTTGACTTGGCAGGTATGCAGAGAGCTGGAGCACTAAATCTCTCCTGATTGCTTCAAGACCCACAAATAATTGGCCATAGCTCAACTCGTCATAGTTTATATAATCCATGCCAAAAGCAACACCAGACGAATAACCAGGGATTAATTGGTTACGATGTGTGTAAGTTCCACCAGCGATATATGTGTGTGTTGCGTCGTAATAATCAAGTCGGATATCAGTTAGACCCATTGATGAGAAAGACTGTGATGAAACCCATGCATTATCATAACTTAATCCAATCAGTGGCCCACCATAGCTTTGAGTGTATTGATCTAGATAACTTTGCTGAATAATAGACGATGAGGAGCTGACGGTCAGTCCCGATGAGGCGACAGCACAAGTAGACAATAACAAATGCAGAAGCAGTGCAAGAATGTGCATAGAGAAGTTCCGTTATGATCTTTAACAGTTTAATAATCAATGACACTCAAGTCAACCTGACATAAACATTGGCTTAGTTGAGTGACTGAACAAGCGCCCCGAGCGGTCTTCTGACAGAATCTAGTGATTGACCAAGACGTGTTTTTCTATAGTCTGGGGTGAATACGATGGGCACACGAGCATAAAAAAGTGCGCCAGAGGTATTGTCACTACCGAACCCTGAATAGAATTGATAACCAAGCCCAGTCTCTAAGAATTGGCTGAAATTATACACTAAAGTCATGCCAACAGCAGACACAGAGTCAGATGCATCTTTTCTAGAATAGTACAAACCAGACAGATCGACTGAATAGTACCCATAACGAATCGAAATCATTTGCTCTATCCCAGGCATTGCAGCCAGTGTACTCGCTGGCCCGAGCTGTGTGTTACCAAATGGAAGCGTAATATGCGTGTGACTCGGCATACCAAATAACTCGCCATGCTGACCAAGAACAAGCTGCATAAAGGTTTTTTGATCAAAGTCGGTGTAATCAATCGCCATATAGCGTGTTCTTTTATAGCCAGGCAACAATGTGCGCTGGGCAACACCAAGAGATGCAATTGATGTTTGAATCAGATCATAATATTGCAGTTGTGCATCCCATAAATAGACAGCCTTTGCTGTCTGTCCCAGATCCCATATACTTGACATAAGAAGACTCTGGAATGGACGATCGCCATAATTATTATCGTCATTTGTAGAATAGGATTGTTCACGGACCTGATTGGCATAACGATATTCTGCGTCCACGGTATACAGTGGCTTTGCAAAAGAAACCACAGACAATGAACTAATCAGAAATAAATAAAGCACAGACAACCTTACAGAAAACGTATTCTGATTGTAAGATTAAAAAAATCTCAGGTCAAGCGACTCGTTTTGTTCAGTACAAACACGCCAGCCTGGAGCTTTAAGGATCTTCTATCTAGCGATGCATCTTATCTCATCAAGGACACATAAGCGCATACCGACAATGTATAGTCTAGATTAGCTCAAACGAAAATCTATCACATACTATCCTTGGTTCTCAGTAACGAACCATGACTCAACAGTTTTAGCTGTACTCTTGAGATCTCGTATATGAGCGAAATTGTGCACCCAGATCCAGGACCTAACCGGACATACGACGATCTCTTTACATTAATCTACGAAGTACGCTTTTTAGGTACTTGCCCATCGACCAGCTGGTCAAACACACGAAATGATTTCAAGTCCATCAACATTGTTTCATTATCCTTGAGCGTGTAATCGTAAAGCTCCATTCTACGCATAAATTCGAAGAAACTTAGATTCTTACTGTACGCTTGATGATATATCTCCGCTGCTTTGGCATCCCCAGCGGCACGGATATCAGCTGCAGCTTGCTTAGATTTCGCCATTATTCTGACAACATCCGCATCGCCTTTTGCTCGTATGATATCACTCTCAGAATCCCCCTCTGAGCGATACATCGTCGCCATGCGCTCACGTGCCTCACGCATTCTAATAAAGACACTTTGTGATACTTCTTGTGGATAATCTAATTTGACGATACGAACGTCAATGACCTTGATTCCAATATTCTCTGCACTTTGATTGGACTTCTCACGCAATGTTTGCATGATATCACCACGCTGCCCAGTGATCACATCATTGAGCTGGCGCTTACCAATTTCCTCTCGCAGCGTATCATTAATTTTACCCCTAAGAATCATATTTGCCTTGTAAATACTCCCCCCCGTTCTCAGGTAAAAGCGTTCCACATCATCGACAACATAGCGCACGTAGTAATCAACACGCACATTCTTCTGTTCCTGAGTGTAAATCCGCTCACTCGGCACTAGAAAACCTTGTAACCGCATATCAATTGTTTTAACAGAATCCACGAACGGGATATGAAAGTGTAAACCGGGCTTGAAAACCTGTATGCTACCATCAGTTGTCATTAACCTACCAAATCGGCTCACTAAAGCTCTGCGGCCTTCCTGAACGACAAAGATCGTTGACAGCCCAATGAGTACAATCACCAAAGCAATTATAATGCGCGTTGTAAAAACGGTTGAGTCTTGATTTTGCGTTGCCATCTTAAGCCCCTTTTTGTTTATTAGTGACTGTGCTTTCTGTCGTTAGAGTATCCACGAGTGCCGCCTGAGGTGGGGACTTGATCGACTTCTGGTCTGGCGATAGGTAGATAAGCGAGCGACTATCGTTGACATACACCTTGTTCAACCGACCCAATGACTTTTGTAAAGTCTCTAGGTAGATTCTATCAGATAGTAACTTTGGGTTCTTCTCATAGCGCGGCAATAAGGCCAAAAATTTGGCAACATCGGCCTGTGCATTCAAGATAACCTCATCTTGATATGCCTTTGCTTCTTCGACCACACGCTGTGCTTTACCTTTTGCTTTGGGAATAATATCTTTCACGTAGCGCTCACCCTGACTGATCTTTGCTGCTTTTATTTCTCTTGCGGTGATCACATTATCAAACGCTTTGATAACACTGGATGGGACCGTTGCTTCTTGCATTTTCACATCTGTAACGACAATTCCTGTCTGGTAATCATCGAGTATCTCGTTCACCAATGTTTCCACCTGGCGGCGGGTTGACTCTTTACCTGTTGTCAGTATTGCCTCCAGATCTGTCGAGCCGATAACCTGACGTAACGCACTTGCAACCGCATTCTCCATACTGGTTATCGGATCAGTCACTCGAAAGAGGTAATCTTCTGGGTTACCAATTCGATAAAATACACTCAAAGCGACCTTGGCATAATTTTCATCTTTGGTGAGCATTTCAGCAGAGTAATTCCAAGTATCGATACGGTTAGTATTGAGGACGTAAACGCGATTGATGCCGCGCGCCATCCAGTGAAGCCCAGGACTCTGACGCTCCACAAAACGGCCAAAACGCAGGAGCACGCCTTCCTCGGCGGGTTTGATCACATAGAATCCTGAGACAAACCAAAATAGTGCTAGCACACCCAATAAAAGAGCTAGCGCCGTGTAATTCGCAGAAGACTCGGAACCGGGACCACTACCAAAATATTGACGACTATATTTCAAGAATAGCTCGTCTATATTCGGGGGTTGTTTCGGCTTTTTGCGCTCCCAGGGATTATGCTCATCATCATTCATACGCGAGGTGGAAGGTGCTGCCATAGCGTTGCCTTGTAAAGTGGTACACTCATTATCACATACGCATGAACCACACTCAAGGATTAAATATGATTCTCAAGTAGCAGCATGAGTTCAGTCAGAACAGTGTAAAATCATTGAATCGATAGCACATCGGCCAACAACAATAACCGCCCAAATGAAAACACTGATTTTCCTATATCGAGTTCACTCGGAATATCACTGTTATTCACTAAAAACACTTGCAATCGTTGTGCGAATCGATAAAGTGTAATCGTTTACGGAGATTTTGATGGCAACAACTGAGAAAAAGTGTATCATTTTTGATTGGGACGGCACCTTAATTAACAGCAGCCCTTGTGTCATTCAAGCACACCACAATACAGCTCGAATTCTTGATCTCCCAGAGCACGACATGGTTAAACTCAATACTATGCTTGGCCAGCCCAGCGATGTCGTCTCAAAGCAGCTGACTATCGGCACAGATGTCAAGGCAATTGACTACCAGGGTCATTTTCGTGATGAGTATCAAAAAATTTCTCAACATATTGAGCTCTATGATTTTACAATTCCACTCTTGGAGCTTCTAAACAGGACAAAACAAAAGTGTGCAATTGCAACGAATAAACCAGAAAAGATTGCTGCACATGAAATCATTAGAACCGGGGTATCGCGATTTTTTGTTCAAAAAGAGTATGCATGTCAATCAAAAGCCAAGCCTGATCCCACAATGTTAGAAAAGATTCTTGATACCCAAGGATTCATAGCCGATGATTGCATCATGATTGGGGATCAAACTAATGATGCAGACGCAGCAAGAACACTTGATATGGATTGTATCATTGTTCACGATAGAGACCGTCCGCTCTGGCATAAAAAGTACGTTGATAAAACAATATTTTTAGAGCGTACAGCTCTTAGCGACTATCTAGTTCAAGAAAGCATAATCCAGCCACTGGAAACCGTAAAAACGACATAACACAGATATGGCGCTCTAGTTCTGCCAACATATACTCAATTACGCATAGACCAGCGACAAACTCATTGTCTGATAGTCAGCTTCTCATATCCATGATGCGCCTCACAAGCGCATCTAACCCGAAATCGTCAGTAGCTGATATACAAAAAGCATGATGATCCCTCACGGTGAACCGCGGATTCAAATCACACTTATTAAAGACAGTTATCAAAGGAATCTCGTCAGCCGATATTGCTTTTAGGCTTGATTGCACGCTCGACATCTTTTCATGCATCGCGGGGTCACTACAGTCAACAACATGCACAATTAAGTCGCTCAATGTGATTTCCTCGAGTGTTGAGTGAAATGCTGTTAACAACTGTGCAGGTAAGTCCCGCATAAAGCCCACCGTATCAACTAAGAGTAGCTCCTCTGATGGACCTAGGCTCGCATAGTGCAACCGACGAACCAAAGGATCCAACGTTGCGAATAGTTGATCATTTGCCCAAGTATCTGCCTGCGTGAGACGATTAAATAAAGTTGATTTACCTGCGTTTGTATAACCAACCAGGGAAACCACGCGTTTTTGATCACGAGTCCGCTGCTGACGATTGAGTGCCCGTGTTTTTTCGATTTTATCAAGCTTTTGTCGCATTTTGTGAATAGAATGTCGTAGGATCCGACGGTCAACCTCAATCTGCGTTTCACCAGGTCCCCCACGAAGGCCAATACCACCGCGTTGTCGTTCTAGATGGGTCCATCCACGAACTAGTTTAGTTTGGAGATAAGAAAGTCGGGCTAGCTCAACCTGACATTTACCTGCAGCAGAGGTTGCACGCTTCTCAAAAAGGCTCAACAAGAGCTCTGTTCGATCAATAATAGAAACACAGAGTACCTTCTCTAGATTACGCTGTATACGTGCATCCAGCGCGCGGCTACATAGAACAAAAGTCGGCTTAATGAGATCACAGACTGAACGTATGTGCTCAACCGTTCCGGCATGAACATAAGTTTTGGGAGAAGGTGTCTTTACAACTGCCAATGCTACGTAGTCAATGGAGTAATCGTTCGATTCAACGAGATGAAGAAACTCAGCAATTAGATGGGTATCATGAAACCTGGCTGGCGCAATATTGAGTACGACAATACCCAATGTCAATAATTCTCAATACTGTCCTGGTCATCTGGTTGACCAAGTTGATGTTGTGCCTGTGAGCCACCATCATCAGAATCATGCCATATAATGTTACGAGATGGCACGACAGTAGCAACAGCATGTTTGTAAACCATTTGTTTGGTGTTGTTCTTGAGCAAAATCGCGATATTATCGAAGCCTGCGACGACGCCTTGAAGCTTAATACCATTAGTTAAATAGATGGCAACTGGTACTCGTTGCCGACGCAGTGCGTTAAGAAATGGATCTTGAATGAGTTGGCTCTTTGCGGCTTGGTCCGCTTGAGCGGCCTCTCCTTGTGCTTGCATTATAATCTCCTTGAGAATCTTCTAATGGTTGGTGTTAAATTCAATCATACTCGATACTAGCACACGGAAAATGCACTGTCATCCGTTTCCGTTTCCAAAAATTAAAAAATCTCGCTTTTGAGCATAGTCGCACAGACTAGCCGACGAAAAGCGCACTACATTCTGAACCACCGCATGACATGTGCTTTGAACACAGAATAGTTAAAGAAAATTCCGGAAAAAGTTGCAGATTCAGTCTATACATTAGCTAAGAAATAACTGGAATAAAAAATGGCAACAGAAAATTTTGAAAAGCCTTATCTCAGGGTAAACACAAACAATGCTTCAAACGATAACGACGTAAAACAGACCATGATAAACGACATATTGACTCGTCTTCAGCATAGAGGGTTTTCAGCCAAAAAATCAGATCAAGAGACCTCTGAAAAGCAGTACACATATGAGATAAGACCAGAAAAAACCGGACCTCAACCGAAAGCAAAACAAGAGAAAAAAGCAACCTACGATTATGAATTTGTTGTTCAACCAGAAGTTGAAAACGCACCTGAGCCGCAAAAAGATGCATTGGATCTCATGTTGGAGGCAGTGCTACCAAATTTATCACCCCCTACTCCATCACCAAGTCGGACGAAAAAACCCGAAGAGGATATCAAGTATCAGAAGCAGAAAAGCATTGATCTCGTTTTTCAGTTCGACAATGCACCAGATCCTCGAAATGAATATAAATTAAAAATGAGTGCCAAACCGACACCTGGCGGAACAACATATGGGTAACTGATACGGTAAATGGCCGATTGTGTTAAATCAGTCTCAGATACATAAAATCAGCCTAACATAGCAGGAAAAGAAAATGAACGATAATCAGTACAATACAGACTCTAATCCGATTATTGTAAGAGCAGTGAAAAACATTAATAGCGACGACGTTAAAGGGCAGCTTGAGGACATCAAGGATGTGATCCGTGATGATATGAATTATGCAGCTGATTATATAGCCGATCATGGTGAACATTCCAGAGATCAGCTGGGATATGATTTATCAGATCTTCGGGCTATCATCAAGACACAGGAGCGAGAGAAAGCACTAGAGACGCACCGATCAATACAAGAGAAAATGTATTTACTTGACGAGTTACAAAACCGTGCAGTTGATCAGGGTAAAGTCAGTAAACGACATCAAGACCGAGGAACACACGGCGCCTATACCGCCGCGAAATATCTTGCAGAAATCGAAAGAACGAGTAAAGAAATTGCGCAGATGGCCGCACTCCGAACCAATAATCCAGGGTATGAAGAACAGATACAGCTTGAGATTGAAAATATCTATGTTGGGCTACTTTTCCCAGAATACAAACCAAAGATAAACAAGAACATCTCGGACGAAAGTGAAGAAGATGAGGAACATTTGAAAAAACTCATCCAACAAGAGATTAATCTACGCTGGATTAAAACTATTATGGACAATATGGACCTATTATTCGATCTAGATCCGAAAGACATAGAATCATTAAGCAATAGAATAGAGTCAATTAACAACGTAATCAATAACCCTACTGACACCGTTGACAAAAAGAGCTCACCTCAAACAGAACAAGCAGTACATCAAATCAATCAAGTTCACCATGATTTTCACCGTGAAAAAGCTAAGTCACCAAGTGAGGCTCTAAAAAATCTCCAAAGGGAGTTAAACGCCCTACGACTCTTGACAAACAGCATAGCCACTGAATTCTCAAATGCTTTAAAAGAAAAATTTGGTGAAACAACAGAATATTTCGAAAAGAACCATTATGTACAAAACAAATTATTTGAGAATCTCAAAACATATGAGGTGCCGCGTAAGTGCACTAATGACCAAAAAGAGTTCATAGATGACTACAATGCAAGGAACGCGCTTTGCCGTTATACACTCGAAGAACTAAAGCCATCAAAAGACGACACGCTAGAATCATTAAAAGCGAAGAGCGATAAAAAAGAGATCATGCTAGAGCTGATCCAAAATAAGTCAGAAAAGCCGACAGCATGGCTTCGTCATCAAAGAAAAAACTCGCCAGACTGGGTATCTGATACTTTTAGTGACCTCTCTGATAACGTTGACCATATCATGAATGATTCTGAACAGAAAGCGGCTTATTTAGCACGCGGGGAGAAACGCTTAGAAATGTGCACGATCGCGCAACAGATCAATAATCCGGTAAAAGATGACCATTCAACAAACCAGAGAACGTTGAACAGCTTACAACAAAAGGTAGAGGAACATAGAGATAATATAAAGTATAAACAGGAAAACGAAATAAAATCAGCTAAGCACAGTGAGCTTACAAGTAATGATAGCCGAACACTGAAACCAGAGCCGCCACAGGACCATGGGAGTACCTAAACACCTGACAACCATTCACGCCTCCACGCCTCTACACCATGATACTGATGCGTAATTCCACGCATAGAACGTAACCAGGTTAACTGACGCTTCAAATAGCGATGTGTTGCAACCACAGCATCATGACGCATCGTATCATAATCACAGTGATTCGATAAATAAGCGTTGACTTGTCGATAACCTATCGCACGCATAGATGGCATTTGAGCGTTCAGAGTCGGGACCGAACTTCTTAGATGACGGACCTCGTCAATGAGTCCTTCAGTGAGCATGCAATTAAATCGATCAGACAGCCTCAGTTTCAGTTCATTCCGACAATTTGGCAAAATAACAGAGAAGAGTCCATTGAAAGCGTGACGCCGTTCTTTAGGCTGAGCACGCCAAAATGAGATCGGCTTTCCCGAGGAATAATAGATCAAGAGTGCGCGTTCCACTCGACAACGATCATTTTGATGAATATATTGAGCACTGATCGGATCAACATGCTCTAAAGTTTGATATGCCACAGCCATACCTGATGATAATATTTGCGTAACTTGCTGTTGAGCCAGAGCACTGACTTGCGGCATTGGTGACAACCCTTCCAAAAAAGCTTGTAAATAGAGAAACGTACCGCCTGACAACAATGCAATTCGTTTACGCTGGCGAATTGACGCTATGATAGCAATTGTGTCATGAACAAACTGAGCAGCAGTATAACGATCAGTCACATGACAGACATCAATCAAGTGATAAGGAATACGAGCACGCTCACCGTGGGTGGGTTTTGCACTGCCAATATCACAGCCCCGATAAATTTGGACTGCATCGACAGAAATCACCTCAAAGACATCTGGGTAAGCTTCAGTGAGCTCAATAACAGCACGACTTTTACCCACACCAGTTGGACCCGTTAAAATCATATAGTCCAAGCACTGGCTTTGATGTTGAGAAAAATTCAGTCTTTCAAGTAATGACTTACACATAATCAGAGTTTTTTTGTAATTATATCATATAATTAGAAATCTGCACACGAAAATCATTTCGCAAGAAAAAGGTAGCTATACGAAAAAAGGGGCACAAGCCCCTTTCTCCAACTCAACGTGATTGTCTAATCATCATCCCAGTCCAATGCACCACCAGTTTGATATTCAGTGACACGTGTCTCAAAGAAGTTCTTTTCCTTTTTGAGATCAATCATTTCACTCATCCATGGGAACGGTGTAGTTGCACCTGGATAAGCTTCATCCATACCGATCTGACGGAAACGACGGTTAGCAATATACTCAAGATACTCACGGAACATGTCGGAGTTGAGGCCAAGAACCCCATCTTTCATCGTGTCAACAGCATATGCATGTTCCATTTCGACACCCTGTGTAATGATATATTTGATCTCTTTTTCAAACTCTTTCGTCCACAAGTGTGGATTCTCTTGTTTGATCTGGTTGATCATATCAATACCAAAGTTACAGTGCATAGATTCATCCCTCAGTATGTACTGAAATTGCTCAGCAGTACCCACCATCATATTACGGCGCCCCATTGACAATACTTGAACAAAACCAACATAGAAGAAGATACCCTCAAAGACAACATAATAAGCGATGAGGTCCCTAAGTAGACGTTGATCGTTTTCTACCGTGCCTGTCTTGAAATAAGGGTCAGCTAGACTTTGTGTGAATGGAAGCGCATAATTCGCTTTTTTCGCGACTGCAGGCACTTCACGGTACATGTTGAATATTTTTGCTTGGTCAAGTGCAAGACTTTCCACGACGTGCTGATATGCATGCGTGTGAACTGCCTCTTCAAATGCTTGGCGCAACAGATACTGTCGACATTCTGGATTCGTAATATGTCGGTAGACACCCAGCACAATATTGTTGGCAACCAATGAATCAGCAGTAGAGAAAAAACCAAGGTTACGCTCGATAATGATACGCTCCTGTTCACTTAGACCATTTGGGTCACGCCACAAATTGATATCAGCTGCCATGTTAATCTCATTAGGCATCCAATGGTTAGCACAACCAGCTTGGTATTTGTCCCATGCCCACATGTACTTGATCGGATGTAGCTGATTACAATCTGCACGCGCGTTGATCATTTGCTTTTGGCCAACAGTTACGCGTTCCTCACCAAGTTTTACATTCTTGAGTTCATCGGGTATGAAATTCTGTCCAGCTTGGCTGACAGCGCTCTGATTTTTTGGGTTTTCCATTTGAATTGCTTTACTCATAGTGTTCTCCGTTTGAGGTTATTGACAAGCTTCGCAATCGGGATCATCGATTGCACATGATTGGGGTTTTGATCCGACGTTTACAGCATTAAGTGCTGATTCGTTGACTGATGATTTTTCAGAATCAGTCGCACCGAGTGAACGCAGATAGTAGGTAGTCTTGAGTCCTTTATGCCAAGCATACCGGTATAATTTATCAAGCTTCTTCCCTGATGCTTGTGCCATGTATAGGTTCAAGGACTGACTCTGATCGATCCATTTCGCACGACGTGACGCGGCGTCGACTAAAAACGCAGGATCTATCTCGAATGATGTCTTGAACATATCTTTAATTTTCTGTGGAATTCGGTCGATGTTCTGTACGCTACCGTTACTGATCTTCAGCGCCTGAACCATCGGTTCATCCCATAAATTCTGTGCAGCAAGCCGTTTTACAAGGTCAGGATTGACTAGCGTAAACTCACCAGACAAGTTGGATTTGACATATAAGTTCTTATATGTCGGCTCAATTGATTGCGTGACACCAACAATATTAGCTATTGTTGCCGTTGGTGCAATGGCAAGCACGTTGGAGTTTCGCATACCGTATTTAGCGACCTGTGTTTTGAGCTTCTGCCAGTCCATTGATGAAGACTCATCTTGATCAATAAATGACGCACCACGTTGCTTCTTTAGCTCTGCAATTGAATCCAGTGGGAAAATCTGCTGATCCCAAAGAGAGCCCGAATACGTCTCGTAAGCACCGCGCTCCTTTGCCAGCTCTGAAGATGCTGAGATTGCATAATAACTGATCGCTTCCATTGAGTAATCAGCAAAATCAACAGCAGCCTGACTCTCGTAAGAAATATCTTGTGCAACCAGCGCATCCTGAAATCCCATCAGTCCAAGTCCAACCGGGCGATGTCGCATGTTGGAACGACGCGCTTGTTCAACTGGGTAGAAATTGAGGTCAATCACGTTATCAAGCATACGCATGACCGTTTTTGTCGTCTTTTGTAGTTTATCAAGGTCAAGCTTTCCTGACTTCATGTGCCTTGGAAGATTGATACTTGCCAAATTACAAACGGCGATTTCGTCACGGTTAGTGGCTAACGTTATCTCCGTACACAGGTTTGAGCTCTTGATTGTCAACTT
This sequence comes from Proteobacteria bacterium UBA1278, assembly GCA_002308435.1. Classification (GTDB taxonomy): domain Bacteria; phylum Pseudomonadota; class Gammaproteobacteria; order Comchoanobacterales; family Comchoanobacteraceae; genus UBA7916. The sequence goes on from DBUY01000003.1 coordinate 16,090, forward strand.
GCCGGCAGGATTGTCTTGAGTTGCAAGATGGCTTTGCGGTGAGCGGATGTTGCATGGATCTTTAAAAGTTATCCAAGGGTGACCTGTTTCAAACAACATTGAGAGCATTTTACGCCACAGCACGATTGCATCGATTTGCTTTGATATAATTTTACCGTCTGCTGCAAGTTTTTCGTACATTATGTATTTTTCACGGAACGCCTGGCCAAAGGTATCATGTAAATCAGGGACTTGATCTGGAGAAAACAGGGTCCATGACTCCTTATTCATAACACGCTCCATGAATAAATCGGGAACCCAGTTTGCAGTATTCATATCGTGGGTACGGCGTCTGTCATCCCCCGTGTTTTTTCTAAGCTCAAGAAAATCCATAATATCTAAATGCCATGACTCCAGGTAAGCACACACAGCACCTTTACGCTTGCCGCCCTGATTGACGGCAATGGCTGTTGCATCAGCAACATTGAGAAATGGGATAACGCCAGATGATAGTCCATTAGTCCCTTTGATCTGCGCCCCCATTGCACGAACGGGTGTCCAATCGTTCCCTAGCCCACCAGCAAATTTTGATAGCAAGGCGTTGTCTCGTATCCCCGAGTAAATGCCATCTAGCTCATCAGGTATGGTTGACAAGTAACAACTTGATAGTTGTGAATGAATTGTACCAGCGTTGAACAAGGTTGGCGTCGATGACATCGCATCAAATGTTGACAATACATGATAATAACTGATTGCTGCGTCATCACGGTTTTTATCATTAAGGGCAAGACCCATTGAAACACGCATGAAAAAATGTTGAGGAAGCTCGTAACGGGTCTGGTTGTGATGAATGAAATAACGATCGTACAGGGTTTGCAAACCCAGGTAAGTAAACTGATGGTCACGCTCGCACTCAATTGCTTGTGTTAATTTTGTGAAGTTAAAATTAGCAAGATCTGGGTTTAGGATACCATTCTCTACACCTGCATCAATGTAAGTCTTCAGTGAATCACTGTAATCAGCAACGACGTTGTGTAATTTACGATCTTGATTTTGCAGATACCCCAGTGCTTCATCGAGGAGTTTTTTTCTGAGCACTCGAGCAGCGACAAAACTATAATCTGGATGACTCTCAATTAAACAACGACAACTCATAGTCAGTGCATCCATTAATGCAGTGTAGTCAATGCCATTAAAGATTGTTCTGTATGCTTCATCCAATACACGCTGTTGATTAAGATGCGGATACCCTTCAAATACAGTTGTCAGAAATGAGGCTAAGTCAGATTTGAAAAGATTGAATGTCGTGCCGTTGTCAAGTTTTACTTGTATGGCCGGCTCAGAAGGTTTTGGAGCAGATTGGAGTTGCTGATGAACTTGTTTTAAACGATTACGACGGACCCGGGCCTTCTCGTCACGATAAAGTACATATGCACGTGCAACGTCATGAAAACTGAGCTCCATGAGAGAATACTCAATTTGACCTTGAATCACTTCAAGCTCCATTTTATCAACCGGTGACGCTTGTCGCAGTTTCTGCACCACTTCCACAGTAGTTGTCTCTGCATTACGAATACACGCCTGCTTGTCATCAGCCGCCTTGTATACATCAAGGAAAGCACGTAAAACTGCATCATAGATACGACTAGCATCAAATTCACGCATCTGCTCGCTGTGCGCACGTGGCACAATTTTAGTTGGGAACTGCTCTATTCCCAACGATTGCATGTGTGCCTGTGCGCGCTCACTTGTTGGCTTGCTGACAACGGCAAGTTTCAATTCATCAGCAGCTAATTTGATCAGCTGACAATCGCGCTTACTGAATGGCGCTTTGAGTATTGGGTTATCAAAAACACCATCATTTGAGTTAATCGTTTCGATGAGCGGTGCTAAATCAAACTGGTACTGACTCGCTGTGTACAGCACGACCGATGTCGGTTGTTTGATTTGGTTCTTAGGTTGTCGTCGGCACAACAGCAATGAGAGATCATAGAAAAGCTCTGAAAGCTGCTGCTGTGTTCGGTATGATGTTGCAAACTGCTGAACAAAACTCTGACTTTCATCAAGCAATGTGACCAACACATCATGTTGTTGATTATCACTCTTCTGAAAGACATCAGCAACAAGTTGGCTGACCTGATTGAGGTAGTCATTTGACTCTGTCTCGTTACTGAGCTCATCGGATTCAAGACGCAAACTCTCGATTTGAAATCGTATGTGCTCTGCGTGCGATAAAAGGGTTTTAGACGCAGTGCCAGTAGTGACCAGCTCGATTGGGGATTCAGCATCAAGTTTCTTGGGTTTTTTCTGAGTATTAACAGACATTGGTGATAGGCTCCATAACTATATGTAGTATTTGATTAGCATTACAAATACAAGATAATCCATTTTTAACAAATTGGCAATAGCGATTTCACAGGCTTTTTGAAAAACTTAAATCGTTCATAAAAGCCTTCGTGATTACAGTAACTTATCGTACATTTGATTGGATTAAACCTTTCACAACCGTTATTGAATAGATCAATATCAACCCGTATTATTTTTAATTAAATTACTGATAATTAATAATTTATGGACTATATATTGGGGAACTATAATAAGGAAAATAAAATGGCTAATTCCATATCTCAGGAACAAAAAACATATCATCAGCTTGTACAAGAGCTAGTCGATTTTGTGAATGGCAAAAAGTTCAAAACTTTTGCCGGAAAAGTACACCGCACTGTCAATTGGACGAGTATCGCCGACCGCATAAAGCATGCCAATGACAAACTATTAGGACATCAAGAAAATATCATTGAGTGGTATCTAGAATGCAACCAAATCAACAGCGAAATACTATGCAATCTTGCAACATCAATCGGCGCCAATGTCGTTGAGCTAGCAACCCATGTACCTGTCATTAAGGAGGTATCTATGATCATCGATCAAATTATTCGTTGCACATTACATATTGGTGATCAGATAATCAGCTTATTTAAACACGAGAATGGAGACAAAGCAGAAAATCTACCTGACCAGGTTGACCTTGATTCACCCTACGGATTACGTACATGGTATCATGACCACCTCAAAACAAGTGTTGATGAAATAAAGCACACCTATCATCAGTTCAAAGCCAAGGTAGATCAATCAGACGATGGCTACGACCAGTTATCCGCGTTAGCCGCCTCCATTCAGATTGCGGGTATCATGATCAAAATGCAAGCCCGCATTGTGACAGGTCTACTCACCATTCCAGCACGAAAAATTGGTGAACTCGGCAATCACGTCCTAGATAGAGTGGAAATTCTTGATATTTGGAAGACAGTTGCGAGCTATATTCGTAAGACCTTTGAGAAAACAGTGACATTTGCAACTGAGTCAGAGGCAGATCTGATCGATTTTCTCGACCGCTCGGTTGACTGCCTGACTCGGGTTGAATCGATTGATGATGGGGATAAACATCAACATCGTCCTTAGAATCACAAATTAGACGCTCTCAGTGATCTGTGAGTGTCTTTTTTGAGCGTGATACACCGGACATTTAATAAAAAGCCGTCAAGTTGAAGTAACAAACACCACACTACTGAAGAAGTTTGCTCGATGGTACACTAAAAAATGTCAGCTAGATGACCCAATCAACTTGGCATCAGCATATGATAAATAATACGATCACCAAACTCAGAACACTTGAGCGGCTGGACCCCCTCCAAGAATCGAGCAAAATCATATGTCACTTCTCGACTCGCAATGGTTGTGTGCAAACTTTGTTGGATTAATTCAGCAGCCTCAACCCAACCCATATGCTTGAGCATCATAACAGAGGATAGAATCAGTGAAGAAGGGTTCACTTTATCAAGCCCAGCATATGATGGCGCAGTCCCATGAGTGGCCTCGAAGACAGCACAATCATCACCAATGTTAGCTCCAGGCGCAATCCCGATACCACCTACCTGCGCAGCCAAAGCATCCGAAATATAGTCACCATTTAGATTCATAGTAGCCACAACATGATGATCTTGGGGACGCAAGAGCACTGATTGTAAAAAAGCATCGCAGATTGCGTCTTTGATAACAATTTGCCGATTATCCAGGTGAATCACATGCCATGGGCCACCATCAATCGGCTCAGCACCATATTCGTCTCGCGCTAGTGCATATCCCCATTTTAGAAAACCACCCTCGGTGAACTTCATAATATTGCCTTTGTGAACAAGGGTAACACTGTCATGGTTATGCGCAATTGCATATTCGATTGCCTGTCTAATCAGGCGCTTACTACCCGCCTCAGAAATAATTTTGACACCAATACTGCACGACTCAGGAAAACGTATGCTGCGAACGTGATAATCATCTTGCAATGACTTGATCAAGCTTTTGGCTTCATCTGTATCGGCATCAAACTCAATACCTGCATAGATATCTTCTGAGTTTTCTCGAAAGATATCCATACGCACCCGTTCTGGGTGCTGCATTGGACTAGGCGTCCCATCAAAGTAACGAATCGGCCGATGGCAGACATATAGATCTAGACGCTGACGCAAAGCAACATTGAGTGATCTAATACCACCTGAAACCGGGGTCGTCAGAGGACCTTTAATCGCAACACCAACTGTCTTTAGATATTCAATGGTTTCGTCAGGCAACCACGCATCCTGACCATAGACACCCAACGCCTTTTCCCCAGCAAAAAGCTCCATCCAACAAATTTTCCGCCGACCTTGGTAAGCGAGGTCAACCGCTTTGTCAACAACCTTCAACATCACTGGTGTAATGTCTACCCCCGTGCCATCACCCTCAATAAACCCAATAATCGGCTGATCGGGAACACTAAGATCGCCATTGTCATGAACCTTGATCAACTGACCTGAACTAGGGATAGACACTTTCTTGGCGTGAACTGACATGGCGTTTCCGTAAATGAACTCAAACTAAATCATCATACCCATAATGTCAACCTAGCGCACATTGAACGGGTCACTGAACATACAAGTGATGATGAATAACGTCCAGTAGCTATCCAAGACAGTAATGTGAATGTCAACGTGCACCTATCAACCGACATTGAAGGGGCATATCAACAACGGGCATAGAATAAATGCAGGCAATATGATAAAATTAACAACCACATAACGACACAAACCAATGCAGAAGAAAAAAGTCATGATCGGTCTATCAGGCGGCGTTGATTCCGCAGTTACTGCTTGTCTCTTAAAAGACCAGGGAGTTCACCTCGAGGGTGTTTTCATGCGCAATTGGAACGACGAGGATAGCGCATGCCAAGCAACGACAGACGAACACGACGCCAAACAACTATGTACACAACTCGACATACCATTCCATAGTGTCAACTTTAGTCAGCGCTACATGGATAGAGTATTTTCTGTGATGCTTGAAGATTTAAAAAAAGGACTTACACCAAACCCAGATATTTTGTGCAATCAGGAAATCAAGTTTCGTGTCTTGCTTGACTATGCCAAACAACACGGCGCTGACCACCTCGCAACTGGGCACTATGCGCAAATCGGCAAGTTTAACAACCAACCAGCACTCGCACGATCAGTTGACGATAATAAAGATCAAACCTACTTCCTGTGCCGTATGCCAAAAGACGCACTATCTAACGTATTATTTCCTATTGGCGTATTCGACAAACCAGCAATAAGACATCGAGCAGTGCGGTATCATATCCCGCAAGCCAAAAAGCCAGATAGTACTGGAATTTGTTTTATTGGCGAACGAAAGTTCAGCGAATTCATCAGCCAATATCTTCTAGATATACCCGGCAATATTGTTGATATCCATGGCAAAAAAATTGGCGAACACAAAGGGTTATTTTTCTATACCATAGGACAGCGGAAAGGCTTATCAATCGGTGGGCTGAAAAATCACGATGAAAAACCCTGGTTCGTAGTCGATAAGGATATACACACCAATCAAGTAATCGTTGCGCAGGGAGAAGACCACCCACGCCTATTTCATCAGAAGCTAGTTGCTCGAGATATTCATTGGTTGGTGAACCCGGATCAGCTCAACAGCACAATTGACGCCACAGCGCAAATTCGCCATCGGCAGCCTTGTCAACCAGTGCATATTGAGTGGTCTGAGCATGAGATGATAGCGACATTTTCAACCCCACAACGTGCAATAACCCCAGGCCAAAGTATTGCCATCTACAAAAACAACATCTGCCTGGGGAGTGCAATTATCACAAAGGCAATTCGATGATCGAAAAATCCCAGTCGCCCATTCAAGCGATTCACAATAGTCATCTAAGCTATCAACTCGCCAAATTGTGTGAGCAAGACAATAACGCCCCGTTTTGTATCGTTGTACAAAATAATAGTCAAGTCACACAACTGCATGAGGAGTTACGGTTATTTCTCCCTGTATCGGCGCACCAACGCATCCTGGCATTACCTGACTGGGAAACGCTTCCCTATGACAGCGTCAATGCACACCGACATATTGCTACCATACGAATTCGCACCTTGTATCAACTAACCCAACGAAAAAACCCGATTGTTATCTGTAGTTTACCGGCCTTCAGCCAACGCGTAATCCCAAGAGAATTCGTGATTGATCAGTGTTTCATTTGCCGTGTTGGTGAAACCATGACAGTAAACACTTTTCGATCACTGATGCTCGAAAAAGGCTACGACGAAGTACCGGAAGTCAGCGATACAGGACAGTTCGCGATCCGGGGTGCAATCTTAGATGTCATTCTCAGTGAACACAGTGCACTTGGGTTTCGTATTGAGCTATTCGACGACGAAATCGATAGTATACGGCGCCTCGATGTCACCACCAATCGTAGTGACACAACGCTGCCTAGCGTCGAGATTTTACCCAGCCGGGAGTACCTCAACAAACAGCCCAGTCATGACAATATCGAGAAGGTACTTTGTCATTGTCCGCCCCACCTACAGTCAGTATTAGCGAAACTACTGCGCCAGCCAAGCCTCATCAACGGTGTTGAGTACTATCTCCCCTTCCTGCATAGCTCACTTGATCATATCGAAGATTACCTAGCGAAAAATACGCAGTTTATCATCCCCAAAGAACTTGACACCCAATGGCCTCAGGAATGGCAGTCAATCGAGCGTGCATTCACAAAACAACTTAATCAGAACCGCCCTGTAGCAAGCCCCGCTAGTCTATACATTGATCCGATCAAGTTTTTGTCCACGCAACATACACAGACATACAGCGTCCACCCGATTGAAAGTAAAGACAACTCAGCTGCTAAGCTTCCAGAGCTCGTCTCGCATCCAAAGCTGAAGCACCCTTATCAGTCATTGACTGATTTTGTCAACACACAACCCCACATCACCCTATTCGCACACAATCGATCACGCAGCGAGAATCTTCAACAAGCACTGCAAAGTGATGGGATTAAAGCAAAACTGATTGAAGCAACCGACAATATTGACTCAGACTGTAGCCTACAGATTCAAACTGGACCGCTACGACAAGGGTTTATTTGTACCGAGACAAGCATTGCATTTGTCAGTGAAAATGATCTCATAGGGCGGATCATTAATCCTCATGAGCGTGTTTCGAAACCACGGATTGACCAAGCTATAGAAGATTGGGAGGTAGGCACCATCATCGTGCATCGAGATTATGGCATCGGGCGATTCTTGGAGTTTCGATCAATTGAACGCGACAATACAACCAGTGACTTCCTTGTGCTTGAATTTGCAGATGGTGATAAATTATTCGTAGCTACGCAACAATTCCACTTACTCAGTCGCTATATTGGCCCAAAAGTCAAATCAGTCATCCTGACTAAACTCGGGGGTAAACGCTGGCAGATCAAAAAGAAAAAGGCCATTGAAAACGCAGATATTTTTGCAAAATCACTGCTTGACCAACACGCACTGAGGCAAGCACAGACCGCACCGAAAATTAGCATATCAAGTGCGGATCTAGCACAGTTTTGTGAATATTTCCCCTATACCGAAACTGAGGATCAGCTCAAATCAATTAGCGCTATTTTGGTTGATATCAATAAAAAAAAGGCCATGAACCGCTTACTGTGTGGTGATGTCGGCTTTGGTAAAACAGAGGTTGCGATGCGTGCTGCTTTCGCAACCGTTTTGAGTGGATATCAAGTCGCGCTCCTAGCACCCACTACTGTTCTTGCACAACAACACCTCAATACATTTAGTGATCGCTTTGGACATTTTCCAATCAGAGTTGCGACTTTATCTCGATTAATGACAAAGCAACAACAAACTCTGATCAAAAAAGAGTTAGCTGAAGGGAAAATCGATATCATTATCGCAACCCATAGCTTACTTGGCAAAGAAATCAGTTTCGCAAATCTTGGCTTGTTAATCATTGATGAGGAGCATAAGTTTGGGGTCAAACAAAAAGAAATGATTCAGGCGATCGGCGCACGATCTCATGTGTTGGCAATGAGTGCCACGCCGATACCGCGCTCTTTACACATGTCACTGGCAAAATTAAGAGATATGAGCATCATTGCAACACCCCCAAAAAATCGGCAATCAATTACCACATTTGTTGATGTGTACAATGAAACGATGGTACAAGAAGCATTGACCCGTGAAACCCAACGAGGCGGTCAATGTTACGTGATTCACAACGACATACGTTCACTCGAGATCATCAAAGAGACGTTACAGCGCCTTTTGCCACAAGCTCAATGCCGTGTTATGCATGCGAAACAATCTAAAGTTATTCTTGAGCAAACTATGATTGACTTTCAAAAAGGCAGTTTTGACATACTGCTGGCTACTACGATTATAGAATCCGGTATTGATATAGCAAATGCAAACACCATTCTACTGCTGAGAGCAGACTTACTCGGACTCAGCCAAATTCACCAGCTACGTGGACGCGTCGGACGCTCTCATCATCAGGCATATGCCTACCTATTTACGCCACCCGTTAATCAAATGACAAGCGAGGGACGTGCACGAATCGCGACGATCAAGAAGCAAAAACAGCTCGGTGCTGGCCTTAATATTGCAATTGAAGATATGGAAATCAGAGGTGCTGGAGATCTACTTGGTAAAAAGCAGAGCGGTAATGCCGAAGAAGTTGGACTGACACTCTACAGTGACATGCTTAAAAATGCAGCCAAACGGCTAGCAGGAGAGACACACATGGTAGAGGACACACAAATCGACGTCGATTTGGGCCTCGATATGCACATTCCCAAACAGTACATTCGAGATTTTGCCAAACGATTGTATTATTATCGCGCAATCAGTCGTTGTGACGATCAGGATAAATTACATGCGATGCAAGCTAGCATGGAAGATCAATTCGGACTTTTGCCTAAACCTGTTGCAAATCTACTCATACACCGTGAAGTTCAAATTCGCGCGGCTCGCTTTGGCGTCAACCGAATCATTGATAAGTCAGACTACAGTGAATGTCAGATGCAGAATCCAGAGGCATTACGGAAATTAGCCACCACATCAAAGCTTAATCACCTAGACATACGCATAATCGGCACGGCGATTCGCGTCATGAAAGGTGGCAAAAAAGTAGACTGGCAGAAGATATTTACCTAGACCACAGACACTCGAGGTTGATAACAACTTCCTCATCACTTTGATCACTACACACATCATAGTTCGTGTCAGCATCATCAAGCTCATCGTCACTGATGATCAAGGGTGAAACAAAAACAGCATCGGGTGCAGGTAAATCCTCGAAAGCAATCGTGACAGTGAGCTCATTTTCAGCATCATTTGGCTTGGAAAATGTCACATATGGCGTTATCGCTTCAATCAATTTATTGAACATGTCAGTATATGTCATATTAATCTCCGTTAGTTATCGTTTTTATTAACAATATTTTAATATAAAATGAATGACTTGTCAAGAAAAGCACAGGAACACAGAGGGTTTTTCTGAGAAATTTATTGCCATTAATGTAAGATTAAATGATATAAAATGTAGGATATATGCTATATAAGTGTTAGGACATAAGAGAATAATAATGGACTATAACAACAATCAAGAAGATTCCTGGTCAAAAATGATGCGCAGAAGCTTACTAGCTGGCGTCTCTGAAAAAAACCCATTCGCACTTACAAGCGGGCCGCTTGGCCAGAGTGATGTTTCCGGCATTTCACTACTCGCAAAAAGAACGCTGGATCAGCAATGTGGTTCAATACTGAGCGTTGCTGACGAAATTTGGCTTGCAATTATCAAAATACAGGATTTGATGGAAATAAGAAACAACATCAATGAAAATTGCATGCAGTCAGAAGAAGAAGCAAACCGATTGCTCAAAGCAACCAATTCAGTGCAACAGTTAATCGAGCACATTTCGGCTCAAGAAGACACCTATATTACCTTGTCAGACTCGATTAATCGCAACACGATTCAGATTGTTCAAAGTTATCTGGCATTAATGAAGAAAAGCTCAACGATAGCAACCACGATCGCAGATGAGGTATCGACTGAAATGAAATTATCGGTTAAACCTCAAAACCAAGGCGTTGAGAAAAGTCTACTGAGCGCAACATCAATTCAAGATCTGGTCAAATTTTCAATTGAAAACACCTTAGAAATTCATACAGGCTGCAATCCTGTGGAGTTAGCGCAAGGCAAGCTCAATCATCAATGCTATGATGACTATATTGTCATACAAGCGTTTTTACTCATCTGCTATCGATTTGCTATGTCCCAAGCCCTTGGCACGAACAATACATTCAATGCTTCTGGAGTTCTAAAAGCCTGCATTGCCAAGAAAGGAAGTGCAACGAGCATTCTGAATGAATCAGACGTTGAGCAGACATTCAACTTACACGAGTTTTCAAAGCAAAATACACTGAGTGACCAGCTTCAACATGCACTGACTGTGAACCCTGACTTTCTTCGTAAATTAGAGTCTACGCTGAGTGACCTGAAAGAATTATCGGACAGTCGCAAACCAGATGACGACCAACAAAACGAAGAAGCTGCTTAATATACTCATAAATTGATATTAACACAACACCAGGCTTGACAATGCAAGGGGCCATTGTTACAATGTATCGTTAATTAAATAACGACGACAACAATGCAACAGTTTGCTCTCGCCTCTTTTCTCACACTTGGTATGTCACTCACAGGCGCCGGTGTTCTGTCTGGTATTAGCCAACGCATCAACAAAACTAGCCTGATGCGTGTTCTAGATCAATCAATTCGCGGTCTAATGCTTGCGTTTGCTATTTACCACATTGGCCATGAACTCCTCGAGGAGTTCAGTCTGCCCGTGCTTTGTGCGCTAACAGGTGCTTTCTTTGGAATCCAGAAGCTAATTAGCTGGATATACAGCCAAAGCCAGACACCGTTATTACAAGAGCGCTATCCTTGGCTAATCTACACGCTGATGTTTCCACATTTTATCACAGAAGGCTTTGCGATCGCCCCACATGCCAGCAAGAATCCAATGGGGATTGTCGTTGCCGGTTTTCTGCTGCATAAGACGATCGAAGTTGCCATGTTGACCGCCAGCACAAATCACCAAATCCACTGTCGGGCTCAACGAATCGTGCTTCAAGCACTATTTGTTACACTGACACCAATTTCAATTCTCCTCTACAGCCAGTATCACAACTTTATTCAAATCAGTCACGTCCTTGTACACATCACTGAATTTCTCAACTTTATCGTCTTTTTGCAACTGGCAATGTTTTGTGAGTTCTGCAAACATAACCAGGAAAAATCATGGCTTGAGCGCAATTACGGCATCATACTCACATTCGCGACGTTATCTGTCGCCGTATACATAAACCCTCACCTATTTGGCAGTTGCAGCTGCTAAATCGCACATGACATCAGTGATTGACAAAACACGCTGAATCGACGTACACAATCACGATCTGTTAAATCTATGTGCGCTGCTAAATATCGGTCAGGGCGTATCAATATACAATGCGAAGCGCGTAATGGCAGCGCACGAATTGATTGGCAGTCATCATCGATAGATAACACCTGAAAACGACCCATAGCTCCGCTAAGCATATCTGGTATACCAACACCACCAGCCACAAAAACAATAGTCCATTGAGAATACTTCAAGCAATCACTCAAATAGACTATCTTACCATTTAGACGACATGTGAATGATTGTAATCGGTAACCAACATAAAGTGCATGGGGTACAGTATCCAAGGCATAGAATATTCGCTGACTCGGCTCAAATATCAGACGACTTGTATATTTTGCAGCATAGTGCATTGACATGCCATCAAAATGTGTTCGATTAAGCCGCATGACATGGTCCCATGATGACGAGATATAGCCGACATCATGCAGAGAACGTATCGTCCTGAGCCACGATGATATCATCGGCTGGCACAATGACCGAGGTAAAGTGCTCGAAACCCACCGCAACCAGGACTGGTCTGCACCACCAAGAAATTGAGACGCCATCGACATAAATTGTCGATAGTTATCGATGGATTGTTCAATCACCTTATCAGCAACCGGAATCCTTTCACAAGCATATGTATCTAGAATAGACACAGATGACAATGATTGTTGATCCAGGTCTAACTTCCAAATCAAGTTAAAAACATCTGCTAGCGCCTGATTAAGCCCCAAGCCACCTGCGGGTAGTACTTGATGAAATGCATCACCACAAAAATAAACCCAGTTATCGGTCTGCGCCTGATCTAATCGTGCAGTCTTCAACGCCCATTCACCTCTGATGGTGAAGCGATGCTGACAAGCACTGGTCGGAATGTCCAAAATAGCTGAGTAACATTCACGAATATGATTCTCGGTCCATGTACTCGCTTGACCCGACATCACAGGCACCTGAAGTACTTGCAGATGGTCAATATCAAAGTTCACTAAGCAAGCAATCATCTGTTCATGATATACCCAGTAAAAAAGTGCTGGATCTTGCACAAACTGTCGAATCGAACCATGACATTCAACTGTGAAAAAATATTGAAATTCTTGTTCTCGAGAAACAGATCTCGAGGATAACTGTGCAATCTGGCTCTGCGCGCCATCACACCCCATCAGATAACCACACTGAATTGTGGTGCTATCCATGGTGACGGAATCTTGAACATGTACGAGATGGTTGGAAAAGTCCAGAGACAACACTTGATGCTGGGAGCGGATATCAATACCTAACTCATGCGCACGCATAACAAGCATTGCATGTAAATGAGAGGCACGCACATTTAAACAAGCACCAAAACGTCCGATTCGTGAAAAACGATCCTCATAATCCGATTCTTCAAGCAAGTTAACTTGAGCCAACGTGCGATTCAAGGTATGACAAACCACCATACGCTTGTCAATCTCATCGTCTACAGCAACCGCACGCAGGGCATCGATGGATAATCCAGCAGCCGATAAAATCTCTAGTGAATAAGCATTCAAATAATGGGCGTTACTAATACTTCCAGATGTTATGGCATGTTTCTCAATAATACAACATGTACCACCTCGCTGAGAAACCAATATCGCCGCCAATAAACCGGAGAAACCTGCGCCGACGATACAAACATCCACTGAGTGCATCATGCATGGGTATCCATTAATCAGTAACCCATGTTAATGGGTGTTTTATCTGTTGACGATATACGATAGCCAACCAGATAGAGCCACTGATCATCATCAATGCACAGAGACATTGTCCCATACTCAAGCCAGCCATAACAAAACCAAGATGTGTGTCTGGCTCGCGAAAGTACTCGAGCACAAAACGAATCCAGCCATAATGCAGCAAAAACCACGCGCCCAAATGACCCGCTGCATGTTGGGTACGATGTCGATGCCAAGACATGACTAAATATAATAATACACCTTCACCAAGCATCTCATAAAGTTGAGATGGATGCCTTGGTAGACCATCGCTTCTTGGGAACACCATTGCCCAGGGAACATTTGACACACGCCCCCACAATTCTCCATTAATGAAATTACCCAAGCGTCCAAAAAAAAGACCCGGTGCAACGACGGGCATCGTCAAGTCAATCATCGAGGCGCAAGATATCTTGTGCTGTTTACAAAAAAGCAACAGGGCAACTAATCCACCCAACAAAGCACCATGAAAAGACATGCCACCATTCCAAATCGCAAAAAGGATCATCGGATCAGCAAGAAATGTTGTGCATTGATAAATCATCACATAACCAACACGACCGCCAATCAAAATACCAAAAGCAACAAAGGAGATATAATCTAATAACTGTTCTCGAGACAGACCAACCGATTGTACACGACCACGAATCCCCAGCCATGCGATAAAAAAGCCAACCAGATACATAAACCCATACCAACGAATACGAACAAAATTAGCGATAACAATCATATTAGGATTAAACTCTGGTAAAACAATCACGCCATGCACCTCAATGAATTAAGTCCAGCGAACGACACAAGTCAGCCTCGTTGGCGATCTCTTCAAAAGAAGCACTAATCCGTTTCATCGCAACTGGATCAAGTTCAATATGCTCCACAACAGAAAGATTACCTTTGTTATCATAATAACATGGATAGGAG